>JAGRHQ010000168.1 GCA_020444905.1 Candidatus Competibacteraceae bacterium | reverse complement strand
GATGGAGGGCGTCCCGGAAATGATTCCCGAGGTGCAAATTGAAGCGACCTTTCCCGATGGAACCAAGCTGGTTACCGTTCATCACCCGATTCCTTGAGGAGATACCGCATGATTCCCGGTGAAATCATCACTGTTGACGGCGCCCTCGAATTGAATGCCGGCCGTCGCGTCACTCACCTGAACGTCGCTAATACCGGCGATCGGCCTATTCAGGTCGGTTCACACTACCACTTTGCCGAAACCAATCCTGGACTGCGTTTCGACCGGGCGCTGGCGCGCGGCTGCCGGCTTGACATTCCCGCTGGTACGGCGGTGCGTTTTGAACCCGGCCAGGAACGCGAGGTGGAGCTGGTGGATTATGCGGGAACCCAGGAAGTCTACGGCTTCCGCGCCGAAGTGATGGGATCGCTGGAGAAACAGCTATGAGTCGCATTGACCGCCGCGCTTACGCAGAGATGTACGGCCCCACCACCGGCGACCGGGTGCGGCTGGGAGATACTGAATTGTGGATCGAGGTCGAACGCGACGATGCGATTTACGGTGAGGAAGTGAAGTTTGGCGGCGGCAAGGTGATCCGCGATGGCATGGGCCAGTCGCAACGCCCCCAAGGCGGCGGAGCGGTCGATGTGGTGATCACTAATGCGCTGATCGTCGATCACTGGGGTATTGTCAAGGCTGATATCGGCATCCGGGACGGGCGTATTGCTGGCATCGGTAAAGCTGGCAATCCCGACATCCAGCCAAATGTGAATATCATCATCGGTCCCGGCACCGAGGCCATCGCTGGCGAAGGATTGATCGCCACCGCTGGCGGCATCGACAGCCATATCCATTTTATCTGCCCGCAACAGGTCGAAGAAGCGCTGATGTCCGGCGTGACTACGATGATCGGCGGCGGCACGGGACCGGCCACGGGCACGAATGCGACGACCTGTACGCCAGGTCCCTGGAACCTGCGGCGGATGTTGCAGGCGGCGGAAGGTTTACCGATGAATCTCGGCTTTCTCGGCAAAGGCAACGCCAGCCAGCCCGCCGCGCTGGAGGAGCAGATCGAAGCCGGGGCGATGGGCCTGAAACTGCATGAGGACTGGGGAACGACCCCGGCGGCGATCGATAATTGCCTGGCGGTCGCCGAGCGCTATGATGTGCAGGTGGCGATTCATACCGATACTCTGAATGAATCCGGTTTCGTCGAGGACACGCTGGCCGCCTTCAAGGGCCGGGCGATTCACACCTATCATACTGAAGGCGCCGGCGGCGGCCATGCCCCGGATATCATTCGCGCCTGTGGCGAAGCCAATGTGTTGCCCTCCTCCACCAATCCCACCCGGCCCTATACGGTCAACACGGTGGACGAACATCTGGACATGCTGATGGTGTGTCACCACCTCGATCCCGGCATTCCCGAGGATGTGGCTTTCGCCGACTCGCGCATTCGCCGCGAGACCATCGCCGCCGAGGACATCCTGCACGATTTGGGCGCATTCTCGATGATCTCGTCCGACTCGCAAGCGATGGGCCGGGTCGGCGAAGTGATCACCCGCACCTGGCAAACTGCTCACAAAATGAAGGCGCAACGCGGCAACCTTTTGCCGCCCTCTGCCCCAGAAGGCAAAGCGAGCCAGCCTGCCGACAATTTCCGGGTCAAGCGCTACATCGCTAAATACACCATCAATCCAGCGATCACCCACGGCATCGGCCATCTGGTTGGTTCGCTGGAAGTCGGCAAACTGGCGGACATCGTGCTGTGGCGGCCCGCGTTCTTCGGTGTAAAACCGGCGCTGATCATCAAGGGCGGCTTCATCATCGCTGCGCCCATGGGCGACCCCAACGCCTCCATTCCGACGCCACAACCGGTGCATTATCGACCCATGTTCGGCGCCTTCGGCGGCGCGCTGGCCGCGACTTGCCTGACCTTTGTTTCCAAAGCGGCTTTGAATAGCGGCGCGCTGGATGCACTGGGCTTGCATCGTACATTGGCGGCGGTGCGCGACACGCGCACAATCAGCAAACGTGACCTGATTCATAACGATGCTCTGCCAAAAATCGATGTTGATCCACAAACTTATGAAGTGCGGGCAGATGGCGTCCTGCTGACCTGCGAACCTGCCGCCATCCTGCCTCTGGCGCAACGCTACTTTTTGTTCTAATAATTTACTGGAGAAAAACGAGGGCGAAGTCCGCCGCCTCACTCATTACGCATCACCGAGAAAAAGTCGCTCATGGACGTTGCCGAACCTGTGGAATTGCAAATCGTCGAGCGTTTGCATGAGGCGTTGCCTGCTGAAACGACGCTGACTCTACCCTTTGAACTGCGTCAAAAAAGCCGGTTGCGAACCTGGCTGGACAATGGCGCGGATGTAGGACTGTTCCTGCCGCGCGGCACAGTGCTGCGGCATGGCGATTTGCTACGCGCCACGACTGGTCTGGTGGTTGAGGTTCGCGCCGCTGCAGAGAGCGTTTCCACTGCCTATACCGGCGATGGGCTGTCTCTGGCGCGCGCCGCTTACCATTTGGGCAACCGCCATATCCCCTTGCAAATCCGCTCGGGCTGGGTGCGCTATCTTCACGATCATGTGCTGGACAAAATGATGGATGAACTAGGGTTGACAGTGATTCATGAACAGGCGCCCTTCGAGCCGGAAGCCGGGGCGCATAGCGGCGCGAGCGCTCATCATCATCACCATCACCATGATCCGACATAGCCTGGGCATTCCGCCCAAGTTCTTTTTTGGCAACCCGTTGTGCCGCAGACTCATCCCGGCATAACGGTCTGCTCCCCTCGCCCACTGGCGGGAGAGGAGTTGGGGGAGAGAATTCCCCTGGCGTTACCCCGCCTGTTGCAGCTATGCAGTCCCGCTCTCCCGGTAGGGGCTTACGCCTACTCGCAGGGACTGGAATGCGCTGTTGAACAAGGTTGGGTGCAAAATGAACTCAGCGCGGGCCACTGGATTCTGGGTTTACTGGACCACAATCTGCAGCGACTCGACCTGCCGATTTTCGTCCGGCTCTATCAAGGGTGGCAAGTTGCCAATGCTGGTGAAGTCCGACGCTGGAACGCCCGATTACACGCCTCGCGCGAGGCTGCGGAGTTGCAGCGGGAGGATTCCCATTTAGGCGCAGCGCTGGCCCGCTTGTTGACCGACCTGGGCATGACCGAAGCGGCGGCCTGGCGCAATGCATCCCGGGTGTGTTTCGCAACGCTGTTCAGTCTGGCGGCGGTGAAATGGGACATTCCCTTGCAGGCGGCAACCACCGGTTTGGCCTGGACCTGGGTTGAAAACCAGGTCGCCGCCGCGACCCGATTGATTCCGCTCGGCCAGACTGCCAGCCAACGATTGCTGGTCACTGCTACGCCCGTGCTGATTGACGCCGTTCACTCAGCGCTGACCCTGCCGGACGAAGACATCGGCGCTGCCGCTCCCGGTCTGGCCCTGGCTGGAGCGCTGCATGAAACGCAGTATTCCCGACTGTTCCGATCCTGACCGCGCACCCTCATGAACCAGAACTCTATTCCTGCCGAGGTTAAGCTGCATCACGGTCGAAGCCTGCGCCACGATCTCATCTGGCAAACCTGGTCGCTGGTCACTCTAGCTATTTTGGTGTTCGCCATAACCGCCTATTTCCTGGTGTTCTCGCGGATGGTCGACGAACTCGCCGCCAGCGCCATGCACAAGGGCGCCAATGTCATCCGCGCCCAGGTTGAAGCTCTATTCAGCCAGATTGACCGGATCGCAGATGACACCCGGGAATGGGGACACAATCACACCTTCACGATCGATGATCTGGGACGCTTCAATCGCCTGTTTATTCCAATCCTTGCGGAACGCGAACTCATCTCCTCGCTGCGATTTGCCGAGGAGACCGGCCGCGAATTTTTGTTGGTGAGAATGCCTAACGGCGAATGGCATAACCGGATTACCGATAGGGAACGCTGGGGGCGCGAGCAATACTGGCGGAAATGGGGCCAGGGTTATACGTTGCTCGGCGAGGAATGGCGCGAAAGCGATTACGATCCGCGTCAACAGCGCTGGTATCAGGGAGCATTGCGCCTCAAACAGGATCATGAATTGTACTGGAGCGACCCCTACCGGTTTCCCAGCGTTCACGAACCGGGCATGACCGCCGCGAGTCGCTGGCGTGATTCAGCCAACCAGCGCTTGTACGTGATCGCCCTGGACCTGAAATTACTCGATCTGTCCCGATTCACCCGCAATATCGATATCAGCCCCAACGGCTGGATCGCCATCATGCTGGCCGATGGTCGTCTGCTCGGTCTACCTCGCGATGCGCGCATTCAGACCGATGCGGATGTCAACGCCAGTGTGCTGAAAACGGTTGCCGAAAGCGGTTTCACGCCCCTGACCAGCGCGGTGGCGCAGTGGCAGGCTATGGGCAAGCCTGCTGAACAGGTGCTGTTCTTCAACAACGCCGGGGAAAACTGGGTGGGCCATTTTCTGCCCATCGCGCTGCACAATCAGCAGTTGATCATCGTGGTCGCTGCGCCGCGCAGTGATTTCATCCCGTTGAGTCCACGCCACAGCCTGGTTTTCCTGGCGCTGTTCATCGCGGTGTTGATAGCCACGTTTCTGGTGGCGACCCGTTTTGCCCGGCAGGTGGCGCGACCGCTGGAAGCGCTGGTGCTGGACAGCGAGCGCATTGGCCGCATGGAACTGGAGCAGCCGGTCGCGCCGCCACCTTCCTGGCGGGAAATGGATACGCTGGCCGCCGCTCAGGAGCACATGCGGCAAATGTTGTTGGTCAACCGTTGCGACTGGCAGCAGATCAACGCTGAGCTGGAACACAAGGTTGCGGAGCGCACCCTGGAACTGGCTGGAGCAAAACAACGGGCCGAGGAAGCAACCCGCGCCAAGAGCGCCTTCCTGGCCAATATGTCACACGAAATCCGCACACCCATGAATGCCGTCATTGGCATGGCGCACCTGGCCTTGCAAACCGAGTTGACCGCCAAACAGCGCGATTATGTGCAAAAAATCCACGGCGCCGGCGCATCACTGCTCAACATCATTAATGACATCCTCGACTTCTCGAAAATCGAGGCTGGCAAGCTGGACATGGAGCGGATTGATTTTCGTTTCGATGATGTGCTGAACAATGTCGCCACGCTGGTCAGCCAGAAGGCTTACGACAAGGGACTGGAGTTGCTGTTTCATGAACCCATCAACCTGCCGCAGCACTTGGTCGGCGACCCGCTGCGGCTCGGGCAAATTCTGGTTAATCTGATCAACAACGCCATCAAATTCACCGAACAGGGTCAGATCATTGTTGACGTGCAGGAGCAGGAGCGCGCTAACGGCCAGGTTAAACTGCAATTCGCGGTGTGTGACACCGGCATTGGCATGACTGAAGAACAGCGTGAGCGCATGTTCCAGGCCTTTATCCAGGCCGATGGCTCCACGACCCGCAAATACGGCGGTACTGGCCTGGGACTGACCATTTCCAAGCGCCTGGTGGAATTGATGGATGGCGTCATCTGGGTGGAATCAACCCTGGGCGTTGGCAGCGCCTTTTATTTCACGGTCTGGCTGGGCGTCAGTGACGAACCCCGCGCATGGCGGCCAGTTTTACCCACTATTTTGAACGGTCTGCGCGCCCTGGTGGTGGACGATAACGCCGCTGCCGCGGACATCCTCACGGAAGCGCTCGCTTCTCTCACCTTGCGGGTCGACGCCGTTGCTTCTGGATCCGAAGCCATGGCCAGGATTCAGGCTGCCGATCGGATCGATCCCTATCGCATTGTGTTTATCGACTGGAAGATGCCTGACATGGATGGCATAGAAACCAGCCGGCGAATCAAGCAGGATAAAAGCCTGACGGTGCCGCCGCGCGTGGTCATGGTGACGGCCTTCGGGCGCGAAGAGGTGCGCGCCCACGCCGAGGCGGTCGGCGTGGAAGACTTCCTGATCAAGCCGATCAGCTACTCGCTGCTGCTGGACACCTTGATGAACCTGTTCCCACCAGCAAATGGCGAAGCGCGAGCGCATTATCACGCCCGGCAAAGGGAACCGCAGACGCGACTGGACGGAGTGCGCTTGCTACTGGCTGAAGATAATGAAGTGAACCAGCAAATTGCCGTTGAACTGCTGGAAGCGGTCGGCGCGCGGGTCGTGATTGCTAACAACGGTCAGGAAGCGGTCGCGCGACTGGAGGCCAGCCTGGAGGGCGAACTGTTCCATGGAGTGTTAATGGATTTACAGATGCCGGAGATGGACGGTTTTGAGGCGACTCGCCGGATTCGCGCCGATGCGCGATTCGCGGAATTGCCCATTATCGCCATGACAGCGCATGCTCTGGTCGAGGAGCGGCAACGCTGCCTGGAGGCTGGGATGAATGATCATATCGCCAAACCGATTGAACCCGATGCCATGTTTCACACGCTCCAACACTGGTTCCCGTCAAAAACCGGGACGCCTGCCCGCCGGCGGCGTGTGACAGCAGGACGATCGAGCGAGGCGCTAGAATTGCCTACCCTGCCTGACCTGGATACCGCTACGGGTTTGCGCCGGGTCGGCGGCAATCGTTCGCTGTATCGCAATTTACTGGGCAAGTTTGCCATCAGCCAAGCCGAGGTCGTGACGCAAATCCGCGCGGCGCTGGCGGATGCTGACCGGGAGACCGCGGAACGCTTGGCGCATACCCTCAAGGGGGTGGCGGGCAATATCGGCGCGACTTCACTCCAGATGCGGGCCGCCGACCTGGAAAAAGCGCTGCGGGGACACGCAGACAGCACCGCATTGGAACCGTTGCTCATACAAACCAGTCAACTATTAGAGGTTTTGACAAAGGGTTTATGCACGGTGCTGGCTGTGCCTCCGTCGGTGGCGCTGGCCTCTTCGATAGTGGGCTGGGATCAGTTGGGGCCGGTACTGAACCATCTGGGGAGATTACTCAGCGAAAGCGACGCCGAAGCGCTGGATTATCTGGCGACCCATCGGGCGATTCTGGCGGAAGCTCTGCCTATCGAGCTGTTTCTGGCGATCGAGAAGGCGACCATCGACTATCGTTTTGAAGAGGCGCTGCAACGATTGCGCGAGGTGATGCAATCCATTAAGAAGCAGGCATGATCTCAAATGTCTCCTTGGGTATCGCGCGAGGTGTTGCGCCATGACGACGAATTCCCCTGAATCCACGCTGCCGTTACCGCCCATCAGCGGACCGGTGTTGACGCCAGCGCCGTCATTACCGGCAAAAGGATGGTGGGTGACTGGCGCTATTCTATTGGCGCTGAGCCTGATTCTACATGTCGTTGGCTGGACGCTTTGGCGACAATCGGCGGTTGACCAGCAATCCTTGACCCAACTGCGCGAAGAAATCCAGACCTTGCAGTTACAGGCGCAAGCCTGGCAACAGTTCAAAACTACGTTAAATCCTGTTCTCCAGGACGTCGACCCTTTGAAACAAGCATTGGAGCGTTGTCAAACTGATCAGGCGCAACTGCAGGTCGCTGTCAAACAGATGCAGGACCAGCAAAAAGCGGATAAGGCATGGTTTCAACAGCAATGGCGCAATTACCAATCTTCGCAGGCAGTGCCAAAGTCAACGCCAGCGCCGACGCCAGCGTCTAAATCGCACGAAGCCATCAATAACCCCGATGTCTATTGGTGACCTGTGACCTATGAAAAGCAAAATTAATATGGAATCAACGAAGCAGACCGAACAGCGCCGTCAGTTTTTACGTCTTCTCGGCAGATGGTCGCCCGTGGTGATTCTGGGAATCATTGGAGCGGGAAGGGGCGCGCCAGCGCGTGCGGTGAACTGGAATGATTGCCCGAGCCCGAATGCGGAGCAGTGGCTCAACAGCAGCGGCAGCCGGGGACATTGGATTAACAGCTATGATCAGGACACCCGCTTGCAGGGAGGCAACAGCGGAGAAGACCGCCCACCGCCCCGTGGTCGCCGATCTGCGAACCCGTGGATGAATGGCAATCGCGATGGCTGGACGAATCGACAGGGTTGCCATGGCGGGACGTGGGTGAATTATTGATTTGATAACTCAATGACTAACCGGCTAAAGCCGGTAGGTTGATTAGGGCGTGAACGCCCGTTCAGACTAAAAGTCAGGCTCTCCCCGGATAAATCCGCCTAAAGCTCATTCTGCCGGTGGCGACGGTTCATCCCACACTTGAAACGTACCGGATTCGTCTTCTTGTTGTTCAATATAACGTTTGACCTGCTCCTCAGTGACGGCCCCTACCGTGGCACAAAAGTAGCCCCGCCCCCAAAGATGCCGTCCCCCATATCGCTTCTGTCACTCACGAAACGCACGCTGTCACCGATACGAACTTCGTCCCTTCAGATATTGGGCCATCTTCGCCGGGGAGAGATGCGTCGGCGCACTGACCAACAAGTGAACATGATTGGGACGAATATTCCCTTCGATAATCGTCATCTCGTGTTCTACACCGACTGCTCGAAGCATTTGACGTAACCGCAAGCCGATCTCTCCACGCAATACCGGATAACTGTACTTGGTCTTCCAGACAAAGTGATACTTTAACTCCGTAACGGTATGTGATCCGTGTCGATAACGCTCTCGATTCATTCGTGGTCTCCGCTCAAGCTGAACCCTTGAAAGG
>JAGRHQ010000167.1 GCA_020444905.1 Candidatus Competibacteraceae bacterium | reverse complement strand
ACTGGTTCTGGGAAATGGGCCCGGATTTGCGTTTCGCCCGGTTGACCGGCCGGGTCGAGGAGGTGATGGGGCTTTCCCCAGAACAGGTCGTCGGCCGTACCCGGCGGGAAATCTACCGGGATACGCAGGATTTCGACGCACCTCATTGGCAACGGCATTTCCATACCCTGGAGAACCATTTGCCGTTCTCCAATTTCGAAGTGCGCTGGGTGCGGCCGGATGGAGAATTCCGCTTTATCAGTTTCAGCGGAAAACCTTTTTTTGACGCCCAAGGTAATTTCCTGGGTTATCGGGGCGTCGGAGGCGATATCACCGCGCGTAAGCAGCAGGAAAGAGAACTGGTGCACCTGCGTAACTACCTGATCAACATCATCGACTCCATGCCGTCGATTCTCATCGGCGTGGACAATTCAGCAATGATCACTCAATGGAACAAGGAGGCCCAACATAGCACCGGCATCCGTTTCGAGGAGGCCCTGGGCAAACCTCTTTTCGAGGTGTTTCCACGACTGACGAATGAATTGAACCGTATCCACCGGGCAATCCGCACGCGCCGGAAACAGGTGGATAGCAAACGGCCTCGTCAGGAGGACGGGGAAGTGCATTACGAGGACATGACCATTTATCCGCTGATTTCCAACGGCGTGGAAGGAGCTGTAATCCGGTTGGACGACGTTACCGAGCAGGTGCGCATGCAGGAGATGATGATCCAGACCGAAAAGATGCTCTCGGTGGGCGGGCTTGCCGCGGGCATGGCCCATGAGATCAACAATCCCCTGGCGGGGATGATGCAGACCGCCAATGTGCTGAAGAGCCGGCTGACCGATACCCGGATGCCCGCCAACCTGCGCGCCGCGGAAACGGTGGGGTTATCCATGGAGATCTTGGGCGCGTATCTCCAGGAACGGGGCATTCCCCGTATGCTGGACGACATTCAAACATCGGGAATTCGCCTGGCCGAGATCGTGGAGAACATGCTCAGTTTCGCCAGAAAGGGCGAGGGAGGCGGTTCGCTGCACGACTTGCGGGAATTGATCGACAAGACCCTGGTACTGGCAACCACCGATTACAGTCTGAAAAAAAATTACGATTTCAAGATGATCGAAATCGTCCGCGATTATGCCGAGAATCTTCCTCCAGTACCCTGCAAAAGCGCGGAGATTCAGCAAGTGCTGCTGAACCTGTTCCGCAATGGCGCCGAAGCTATGCAAAGCAGTGGTGGACGACATCAGCGGTTTAACGTGCGCACCCGTTTGAGCAAGAATCGCGCTATGGCCTGCATCGAAATCGAAGACAATGGCCCGGGAATGGACGAATCCGTGCGTAAACGGATTTTCGAGCCTTTTTTCACCACCAAACCGGTCGGGGTCGGTACCGGGCTGGGACTGAGTGTTTCCTATTTCATCATCACCGAAATTCACAAGGGGGAGATCACCGTGGTATCCGAGCCGGGCAAGGGAACGCGTTTTGTGATTTCACTACCTATTGTCCCCCTTGGCCGGGGTTGAATTGTCCGTGCATCTGCCGTGAACGCCACTAACGGATCTATGATGGAATAGATGAGAAAGAAGGATATGAGAACTATCTTGATACTCGATGACGATAGTGCGGTGCGCAGGAGCTTTTGCGACTTTTTTGAGGATCACTTGTGGGATCCCATACCCGCGGAGTCGGGAGAAGAGGCGCTGACGTTGTTGCAGAATGTGCGGCCGCTGGCCGCTATCGTCGATGTGCGATTGCCGGGAATCGATGGTAACGAATTTATCTGTCAAGCAAGCCGGCTGATGACATCGTTGAAGTTCCTGGTCTGCACCGGGTCGCCCGAATACCGGATACCGGACGACCTTCAGCGGTTGCCAAATCTCTGCCCACGAGTCTTCAACAAACCGGTCGTCGATTTGCGGGAACTGGAGCGAGAACTCATCCGCATGATCGATGCCCAGGGAACCTGTTCGGAGTGTGACTGATGAGTCAAGAAGCACAGCCCATTACTATACTAGTCGTGGATGACGAGGAGGTTATTCGGCAGAGCTTCCAGGATCAACTCGAGGATCTTGGGTACCAAGTTTTTACCGCGCATAATGGCCGCGTCGGTATGGAGATGATCCAGCAATGCAATCCCCAATTGGTGCTGACCGATTTACGCATGCCCGAAATGAGCGGTCTGGAGCTGATCCGGCAGAGTAAACAACTGGCGCCCGACATTCCCATTATTGTGATCTCGGGCGCGGGGGTAATCGGCGATGCGGTGCAAGCTCTCCGGTTGGGAGCCTACGATTATCTGATCAAGCCGGTCGACGGTTTGCGCATCCTTGAGCACACGGTGTGCAAAGCACTGGAAAATGCCCGTCTGTTGCGTGAGAACCAGCGCTATCAGGAACGCCTGGAGGAACTGGTCCGGGAGCGAACACAGGCGCTGGAGGCCGCTAATATCGAACTGGCCAACCTCAACGCTCGTTTACGCAAGATCGTCGAAACCACCCAGGGATTCTCCGACTGCCTCGACGTGAGCAGCATCAGCTATCGGATTCTGGATGAGTTCGCCGGCCACATGTGCGCCACCGGCGGCAGCCTGTATTTCCTGGAAGAGGGTGGACTACGGCTGATCCGTGTGCTGGACCCAGGGCACGCACCTGCTTTCATCCCCTTCCCACTCCCCGCCCAGTCCATTTTCCAGCAGGTGCTGGAAAGCGAGAAGCCCTTACTGATCCAGGATATCTCCACCTTAGCCCAACCCGAGCCCAGTGGTTGGGAAGGCTATGCCGATGGTTCGGTATTGGCTTTTCCCTTAACGCGCGACGGCAACATGATCATGGGGATTTTGACGCTGCACTGCAAGGAGATCCCTCCATTCGTGGAGCAGGACAAGGAGATCGGCACCATCCTCGCCTCCTACAGTTGCGAAGCGATTCGTTCGATCCACGCCACCGAGACCTTGCGCGAGAGCGAACAACGGTTCCGGGATCTGGCGGATATGCTCCCTCTTATCGTCTGCGAAAGCGATCTCCACGGCAAAATTACTTATGCCAATCGCCAGGGCATCGATGCCTATGGTTATCACGCGAGTGAACTCGCAAATCTTTCGGTATTCGATACCATTGCGCCGGAAGAACGGGGCAAGGCCAAGGTCAATGTGGCCAAGGTGCTGATAGAGGGTGACGTGCGCTCGGCCGGCACCGAGTATACCGCCTTGCGGAAGGATGGCGGAACGTTCCCGGTACTCGCCTACTCGTCGCCGATCCTGCGCCGGGGTGAAACGACGGGCATGCGCACCGCAGTGGTAGATATCACGGTACTCAAACAGCAGCAAGATCAGATTTTGCGGCACGCCAATTTTGACAGCCTCACCGGACTTCCCAACCGTTTTCTGGTCCTGGACCGGCTGACCCAATACATCAAGGAGGCGCAGCGTTCCGGCAAGCAGGTGGCGGTATTGTTTCTCGATCTCGATCATTTCAAGAAAGTCAACGACAGCATGGGACATGAAGTGGGCGATCATTTACTGGTCGAAGCCGCCAGAAGATTGAGCAGTACACTGCGCGATAGCGATACGGTGGGCCGGCTTGGAGGGGACGAATTCATCGTGCTCCTCGGAGGGCTGACGAATGCCATTGATGCCCAACCAGTGGCTAGAAACCTGTTGCAGAAACTCTGTGCGGCGTTTCGCATCCAGGGTAGAGAGTTCTACTTGTCCGCCAGCATCGGCATCTCCGCTTACCCTTCGGATGGAATGGACTCCGCAGAACTGTTGCGAAACGCGGATTCGGCGATGTATTACTCCAAGGAGCAGGGACGTAATACCTACCACTACTTCACCGATGACATGAATAAGGGGGCGTCTCGCCGCCTATTGCTCGAAGAGCACTTCATCGGCGCCCTGGAACGGGGTGAACTCTCGGTGCTCTACCAACCGCTGATGGATATCCAGCGCGGCGCCGTGGTGGGGGCCGAAGCCCTGCTGCGCTGGCGCAGTCCGGTACTGGGCGCCATTCCCCCGGATGAGTTCATCCCGATC
Organism: Candidatus Competibacteraceae bacterium; assembly: GCA_020444905.1. Classification (GTDB taxonomy): domain Bacteria; phylum Pseudomonadota; class Gammaproteobacteria; order Competibacterales; family Competibacteraceae; genus UBA2383. Next base: position 4,621 of record JAGRHQ010000167.1, on the reverse strand, counting down.
CTGGAACAGAATGGCCAGATTGTCCCTGTAGGGCGGTATGTGATTACCGAGGCAATCGAAATGGCGGCGAGCTGGCAGAAATACGGGAATTTCAAGATCGCCATCAATCTTTCTCCACGGCAGTTCCGCGACCTCAATTTGGTTCGTTTTATTGACGATACCTTACGGAAGGTAGGTCTCCCTGGCCACTTGCTCGAACTGGAAATTACCGAAGGCGTGTTGATGAGCGGGAATTACCCGATCGATACCATCCTTGCCGCCTTGAACGAACTGGGCGTCAAACTGGCGATGGATGACTTCGGCACCGGATATTCTTCCTTGAGCTACCTGCGCAAATATCCTTTCGCTACCCTCAAGATCGATCGCAGCTTCATCAACGACATCGCCGTGGATGCCGCCGACCGGGAGCTGGTCAACGCCGCCGTGACCATGGCCAGGAATCTGGGATTGCATGTGGTTGCCGAGGGGGTTGAAAACGAGGCGCAACGGGAAATCCTGCTGGAACTGCAGTGCGATATGGCGCAGGGCTATTACTACAGCAAACCGATACCGGGAGATGCGCTGACCGCCATGGTGCGGGATTCATAAGGCGCTAGCGGTTCCACTCGTGAATCCCCATAGTTGGTAGTATAACTGTTGATATTCATTACAATTTCGTTCTTATTGGGCCTATTTGATCAGGCCCTGTAATACGCCCGACTGCCCAGTGGATGCCGTTCCAGTTTGTCGATTTTCAAGGGCATAGGGCGCAAAGGTCAGGCGGGTTAAGGGAATTACCGGCAATTCCATGGCCTCTCCTTCGCTGAAAATCAGTTCGCGCACCCCGCGCCCCGCTGGAAATGATACCGCGACCGAAACGGTCCGGCGCACGGACGGCAAATTGCCTACACTAAACGCCTTTCATCGTCATCAAAGGAACATCCGCTATGAGCAACGTTATCGATATCAAGGTGCGGGGCTATCATCTCGATCTGTTTCGTCATGTCAACAATGCCCGCTATCTGGAATTTCTGGAAGAAGGCCGCTGGAATTTCCTGGAAAGCCGGGGCGCTCTGGAGCTTCTGGAACGGGGGCATTATTCCTTCGTCGCGGTCAACATCAACATCAATTACCGCCGCGCCGCCGGCATGAGCGAAATTCTGCAAATCGACACGTCCATGAAGCGCATCGGTAACCGCAGTTGCGTCATGCATCAACTCATTACCCTCAAGGGAACTGACACGGTGGTCGCCGATGCTGACGTCACCTTCGTCATCGTGGACACCCGTTCTGAAAAGGCGGTTGTCCTGGACGGCGATCTGCGCGCCGCGATGGAAAGAATGATGGATTAAAAAGTCTTCTGGCAAGGATCCTCTTCCCAACAAACGGACATCGATCTGGAGCGCGCCTTGACTCCGGTGAACATGGCTTTGATCAAATTCATGCGCTCGAAATAGCGCATGACGATGACCGCCAGCGCATACAACGCATCTTAAGCGCATGATTTGGGAAGGAACAGGGTCATGATGAGCAGGGCCGATTAGCCAGATAGGCATTCCCAACCACGAAAGAAGGGGTGATACGCAGTAAAGCACGACGAGAAGACACCATCCCAGTCCTCTTCAGCAACAGCAAAACTTCTCGCGCCACGGCAATATTCATTGCGCCCATCTTGGTGTCAGCCCATATGCTTAACATGCCCATATGGTCACCACTCTGCGGTCCTGTTATGGCAAGAAACTCTACGATGTTTACATAGCGACTTACAAGTTTTTCTGGAGGGAACATCGCTTTGAAAGCGTTGATACTACCGGGATGGATCGCACACAAATCGAAACCTTGTCTATTGGCTTCGATGATCGCATAAGGGGAAGACACGAAACGGAAATTTACGCACTCTAAGGTCATAAATCAACATTCGTATCATCAGGCGCAATACCAATAGGGTTCATCCCAACCGGGGTTCAGGCAGGTAAATCGCGAGTGAGGTCATAAGCCAGTTCCTGCGCATTGCGGATGAAGCGCCGTGGATTTCGTGAAGTATACCTTTCATCCTGGCAAAGGGCTGTCTATTGCCGGTTTTTTTACTTTGCCCCTTTTTCCTCCTGTGATCGCTTACTGGGCTGATTGCCGTTTTCAGAACCCTCTACATTGTGAATCATATTGAGCATTTCTTCATAAAAAGCATCATCGAAGATCCCGGTGAATGCGTTTCTACTGACGCCCCCAGACGGAATCGCCATCTTGTCGAGCGCACGCCGGATATAGTTTTGCAGTTGACCTTTGTTAAGATTCGATTTGCCTTTGCGCGACTGCGTACTGGAGGCGTCCGTCAGCAACAGGGTTAACCCGCCAATGACCTGGAGCAACGCCTCGCGGCTGTTGTTTTGGGGCGCGGGAGGTCGCTTTGGTTTCGGGGTTGCTAAAGTTGCCAGGGCTGCCAGGGTTGCCAAAGGGATCGCTCGTTGTTTACACCAGTTGAGCAGCGCCTGCCGAGTGATGCGGGTGGTTTGCCAGTCGATCAACGTTCGATCCTGATCGACATAGGCATAAGTTGCGGGCAGGACCTGACGCTGAATGGCGTTAATCAGATCCCGTTCGTGTCGCGTGACTTGGGCGGGGGCGGCCTCTTTGCTGCTCACGCCAGCCAGCGCGCAGGCAACTTCTTCAATCGTGAAAACCTCCCTCAGCACTACTTCCTCATTGAGTAACGCTGTATCCATATCGTCGCTCTCCGTCTGCAAAGCGATGCAAGATTTTTGTAATGGGCGAAAAACTTGACGATCCGCACGTCTGATAAGGCTTCTATCCTGACCGAAGATGACCCCGTTCAGCAAGTCTCCTCACGAACTGTCAAGGGGAAGGCGCGCTAGGAAACCGAAGTTAATTGTCGAGCTATCCAGTAGACTAGATTGCGTGTATAATAAGAACTATTGTCTTATTATTGTGAATAATGAGGAGATCCATTATGATTATCGACAGCACCGCCGCAAGTTCCAATCTATTGGCGATTGGCAGAATGGGCATTCAGGCCGGGACTAACCTGATGGATCAAAGCGCTCAAACGATTGCTCATCAGTCCGTGACGGCGACGGAATCCACCGGAAGCGCCTCATCGCCCTCATCCAGCGGTGACCTGACAGGGGCTTTGGTTCAACAAGCAGAAGGCTTGTATCAGGTGAAGGCCAGCGTCAAAGGCCTTGAGATCGCTAATCAAACCCTGGACAGCGTGTTTCGGGCCATGGCCTGAAGGGCGAACGTGTGGAATAAACGCCCAACAACGATCGATTACTGACGAATAAGCTGCGCCACCCCATGAACCACCTCCCACTGACTGAAAATCTATCCAGGGCGTCCGATGCGGCGCCCGACTACCCCACGCGGATTCCCCGTGCGGCGCAAGCTCGACTCCTGCTGCATAACGAGGAGGCTGATCCACGCTTCATGGAGGCACTGAGCGCGGCGTTACCCAATGAAGAGGCTCGCCTGGCGTATTTGAATCATTTGGCCTGGCAAGCGCGGTCATAATCTGCTGGAGAGACCTGAATGACTGACTTTGACCTTCGCGCCGCCACCTGGGACGCCGATCCGATCAAGCAGGAACGGGCGCTGGCGGTGGCCCAGGCGATTCGCCAACAGATTCCCTTGGCGTCCACCTGGCGGGCGCTGGAATACGGTTGTGGAACCGGCCTGCTCAGTTTTGCGCTGCACACAGATTTAGGCGACATCACGCTGGCGGACGCTTCGCCAGGGATGCTGGCGGTGTTGGAAGATAAGATCGCAGCAGCAGGTCTGCCGCACATGCGCCCATTGTTGCTGGATTTGACGCACGATTCGCGGTCTGCTGAGCGTTATGACCTGATCCATACGTTAATGACGCTGCATCATGTTGCCGATACCGAGCGGTTGTTGCAGGACTTTTATGCTTTGTTGCGTCCGGGCGGTTGGCTGGCCATTGCCGACCTGGACCAGGAAGATAGCTCGTTTCATGGCCCCGGTTTTACCGGGCATTACGGCTTTGACCGGGCTGTCCTGGGGGCGCAAATGGAGTCAGCCGGCTTTAACGATATCGCGTTCTCGACCTGCTACGTGATGCGCAAGCCTACTGACCAGGGGATGCGCGAGTATCCGCTGTTTCTGGCCATCGCTACTCGACTCTAGGCGACCACTGCCATTAACTTAAGCGGTACGCGGTGCGTGTACCCTACATTTCCTCCCCCCTTTGAAAAAGGGAGGCCGGAGGGGATTCTGCACGAGCGACGGGGCCAAAATCCCCCCTAACCCCCCTTTGCTAAAGGGGGGACTGAATGGTTATCCACGCTTGAAGGAAACCCGATTTCATGCTCGATTTCACCGCATCCCCTGCGGTTATCCGGGCGGTGGTTGAAGGCGAACGGCTTTCCTTGGGCTATCAGGCGAATCCTGCTTTTGGCGCGGAACTGGCCCGGATTGATCCTCTGCCCCACCAACGGCTGGCGGTCTATCAGCATCTGCTGCCGCAAACCCGGCTGCGTTTTCTATTGGCCGATGATGCCGAGGCCGGTAAAACGATCATGGCCGGGTTGTATAGTCAAACAGTTTTTTATTAGTTAATATATAATGAAGAAGTTAGCTCAATAAGGAGTACTGCAATGTCAAAGCC
>JAGRHQ010000166.1 GCA_020444905.1 Candidatus Competibacteraceae bacterium | reverse complement strand
CGCGCGCTCTCGGCATGCAGGATGCTTTGCAATCGGGCGTCCGCGCCGACATCGAACACATGGATATTCGCCAAACGGACACCCGGCAATACACCCTGGACGTGAATGAACCGCTCGCCATCCCGCGCCCAGAAACCGCGTCCGCCACGGATAGCCAAATCTTCGCCCTGGTCAATCGCACGCTGTTCACGAGCCAACTGCTCCAGCGGCGGCGCAAAAAATTCACCCACTAAAACGACCGCCAGACTCAACAACAAACCGGCTTGCAGAACCGACCGAGTCAACTGGGTCAGCGACAGGCCGGCGGCGCGCATTACAATCAGTTCGCTGCCACTGGCCAGTACGCCCATGCCAAGCAAAGCGCCCACGAGCAAAGCCATCGGGAATAATTCGTAAATGCGCTGGGGCTGGATCAACAGCAGATAGCGCAAAGCCGCCAGGAAGTGGTAATCGCCTTTGCCCACGTCTTCCAGCTCCACCAGCAGGCTCAAAAAGAATTGCAGAAGCAGCAACGCCAGCAATGTTACTAGGGTTGCGGTGGTGACGGCCCGGAAGATATAGCGGTCAAGAAGGTTCATGGAGTCCTGGGAATTCTGGAACGCTTTAGAAGGCGTAGCAACCGGCGCAAGAGCTGGCCGCCAACCTGGTAATGCAACCATAATCCCAGGCCAAACAGCAAGAAAATCCCATGCACCCACCACAGGCCCAGACGCCCGTCCACAACGCTATGGGTCAACCAGGATTCGCCGACCCCGACCAGATTAAAGTGAATCGTATAGATCAGCATCGCCGCAACGATCCGTCCATAACGGCCTTCGCGTGGATTAGCGCGGGCCAGCAACGGCGCCCACAGAGCGATCAGCAGCAACTGAATCGGGCTGTTCAGGCGCATCTGCAACTCGGCAATGTGCCCGGGTTCGCCAGAATGCAGTAATTTTTGCGTCGGCAAGGTCTCCCGGTGGCGCCAAGTCTCGACGGGCGACCGGGTATCAATACGCACCTTGGCTTGTTCGAAGCTGAGCAAATCATAATCGCTGCGGCCCGGCGCACCCCGGTAACGATGACCCTGCTCCAGCACAATGTGGCGAATGCCTTGACCATCGGTTTCCTGCCGACCCCGTTCACCCGTGGTAATGCTAAGTTCGCCGTTGGCTTCACGAGTCTGGATGAAAACGTCGCGCAATTCGCGTTCTTCGAGAGCGCCGATGTACACCACATGGCGGCCCTCCAGCACTTCACGAAAGGTTCCGGGCGTAAACATGGAAACCTCTGCTTCCTTGCGCGCCCGATTCAGCACTTCAAATTGCCATTCCATGGTGATCGGGGCCACGAACAACGCTAGACCCGCCGTGAGTAAAGCCACCGGCGCCGCCAACAGGAACACGGCGTGATAAACCGACAAAGGGCCTTGGCCACACGCCGCCAGCGCCGCCATTTCATGATCGCGGTACAACCGGCCCAGCGCCAGCATGACGCTCAGCAGGAACGCTAATGGCATCAGAAAAATCAGGACTTCAATCAGTTGCAGGCTGAGTAACAGGAAGATGGAATCCCGGGCCAGCAGACCGCTGGCGGCCTTGTTCAGATAACCCGCCAGGCGGTGGCTGAGGACAATGAGCAAGAGAACCACCACCGTCGCCAGCAAGGTTAAACCGATCTCGCGGATCAAATAGCGGTCGATGATTGAGGGCACGCTGGATGGGTTCCCCTGTAAGTGCAACGAACGAAGCGTTGATTCCTGGAATGAACGTCGATGACTAGGGTGGAATTATATCCGGTTCAGGCGTCGGCGATCAGCCAGTTCTCCACAGTAAGTCCCGGTACGCGGGAAAATTCGCTCACGTTATCCGTCACCAGGGTAAGCTCCAGGGTGCGAGCGTGCGCGGCGATCAGTAGATCGTTTGGACCGATCGGAGTACCCGCGCGCTCCAGTGTATTGCGTATATCGGCGTAATGTTCCTCGACAGGCGGTTCCAGTTTGAGCAGCGCCAAGTCGTCGAGTAGTTGCTCCAAATGCTGCTTTAAGCGGGGCGCGGGGCGCTTGGCCAAACCAAAGCGAATTTCGCAGCACAACAATGCTGACGCCAACATGCCGGGCGCCGGCAATCATCAAGCGCTGCGCCGCGAGACCCTTTGGATAACGGGCGATGTTGGACATGATATTGGTGTCCAGCAAATAGCGTAGAACGCTCATAGCTTGATGTCGTCCAATGGCGGTAATCCTTCATCGACATCGGGAAATTCCTCATCCTCAATCGTTTCCCAGGAGGCGAGGAGTTCGGCGATGTTGTTGAATTTTTTGACGGGCTCCAGAACCAGGCGGTCGCCGTCCTTGCGAATGACGACTTCCTGACCGGGCAATTCGAATTCGCGCGGAATGCGCACGGCCTGATTGCGGCCATTGCGGAACAGACGTGCGCGGCGTTCGGTAGTGGGCGTAGACATGATGGGTTCTCCGGTTAACTAACTAAAGGCTTGGCCTGTGGAGATTCTCCGAGATCAACAAGTCATTCAGTTCCTGATAGCAAGGAAACTGGGTGTCAAAACTGATGAGCGCAGCTTGGTAATGCAAGATTGTCGCGATCCTGATATTTATAAAAATTAATCATTCAGTCTCCTGTCCCCCTGGGGCATAGGCTGAAAGGTTATGCAAAAACGCTGTAGCCTGGATACAGGCCGTCAGGCCGAGTCAGAGTTTTCCCGGATTTCGCTACGCTCCATCCGGACTACACGCCTCCATTTCCCATCTGGCGTTCAAGTGACTGCCGCACCAACCCCATAACGTAAGGCAACTCATCAAGCGACGCGAGGCCAACCTCGATATCACCGTTACCCCAACGACCGATGCCAGATACATCCTTGCATAGATTTTTAGGATCACTGATTTCAGTAAATGCCATATTTAGCGACAGGCGCAACCGTTTGGCTTGTGGCACTACATCCACAAAGTTGGTCTCCGCCTTGTAGGCGACATATAGTTTAAGAAACTCTTCGACCACACAGGGATCCAGCGCGAGAACCTCTTTACGAAACGCTGCAAACAGTTCACGCATCGGGCTGGCCAGTAAATTCGGATGGTCATTGATACTGTAGCCGCTGGCTGCAAGGGCCGCCTTGGAACTATACGCCGCCATTATTTCAGTCGACAAACTGGGCGCTTTCCAAACGTGCGTCGCCATGTTGGCCAGCTTCACGGCGCGTTCTTTGATCGCTTCCTCGTTCCATTGCTCACATTGTCCGAGACTGGCATTGAGTTTGAGCGGACTTTCCTTAAAGCCACCCGCCATATCGCGTTTCTCGGTGAAGGGTCGGTCGCTATATTCCGAGTTGTAACCGGTCAGCGTCAGGTTGCCGAGCGTGTGCAACCAAGTCTCCTGAATGTGTTGCCAATGGGGTCCCAATGCCTTCTGCCAAGCGGGCGACAGATTTTCGTTTTGCGGGAGGATATGTTCGATAGTGAATTCATCGACCTGAACACGCTCTCTTCGCTCATGGTTTTCCAACCGGCGCAGCCAATAACTGCGGCGGGGAAAGTTGTAGAGGTCGCGGGTTTGCAGATCACGCTGAAACTCATCATCATTCGGGAAGCGGCGATAGGAAGGCAACCCTAGCCAATGTGCCTGAATGCTTTCGAGGTAGCGGTCCTTTTTTAGCGATTTGGCAAAGGTAGCGAAGGTCTTGTTGAGCGAGTTCGTTGGAATAGCGCAAATGGCGCGGCGGAATACATAGGCTTCGATGAGACGAACTGCCGCGAGGAAATCCTGCTCAGTTAGCACACCCCTAGCGTAATCGCAGTACATATCCAGCAGGAAGGGATAGGCAACATCGACCTTCAGTTCACGTAGATCGTGGAAGGCGCGCTTTAATTCCGTATCTTTCTTCGCGTCCAGCGCCATGGCGCAGAAATAGCGGGCAAAGTTGCGGATGTCCTTTACTAACGCCTCAATCCCGGCTTGGGCTGTTGCCGGTAAGCGGGCATACGCCTTGAAAGCCTCATACACCTCGCGCACATTGGGAATATCGCCCGTCTTGACCGTCAAGTAGTGGCGCATGAAGCTGTCGAAATAAGCGCTATAGGCTTCCTGCCCAAAATCGACTTCGATAGGCCGCCAAAACTGTTGGTAAAGTTGTGTCTGTAACTGCGGTTTTAGCCCCATCAGTATGAAGTTGCGGATCAGGTCGGCTTGGCTTAGTTCACGACCGGTGGAGTTCATGCTCTCGAAGATAAGCTGTGGGTTGTCTTGGTCACGGCTGAGCATGACGTCTACTACGATCAGCTTGGCCAATCCCTTGCAAACCGCCGCCAGATTACTTTTGCACTCGGCAATCCACGTCTCGAACAGCGCAAAGTTCGCTGTCACTCGCAGCGAAGGTTCTTTCGGCTGCTCATTGCCGCCGACGATGGCGATTAGCGAATCTTTGTCGGTTTGCGACAGTAGCAACTTGTAGCGCCGATCACCGTCTTCTTCAGGATTGAGTAAATAGTAATGACGCAGTTTGCGCGGCGAGAAGCCATCGACCGGTTCTATGTCGCCCAGCGCCCTGGCTAAAGCGGCAATTAGCAGCGTTACCGTGGTCAGGCGTTGCTGGCCGTCAATCACTAACATGGGTTCATGACTGGTGAGGTTAGAAAGCCCTTTTTCGATATAAACGATAGAACCCACGAAATGAGCGAAAACCGCATCATTGCCGCCAGTGCGCACGATGTCATCCCACAACTGCCGGCATTCCTTTTCAGTCCATGAGTAGCTGCGCTGGTAGATGGGAATGACAAACTGAGGTGACTTTTTTAGAAAATCGAGCAGCTTGGCTTCAGTAGCTTTCATCTCAAAAACGCTCCTGATCAGTCATGATTTTGTTCATGATTTTGTTCATGATTTTGTTCATGATTTTGTTGTAGCAAACAAATCGCGTTCAATGCGCCTGATCCCAGTTCATACCAGTTCCGATGTCCACTTCCAGGGGCACTTTTAAGTCAGCGGCGGCGGCCATCAACGCGCGAATTTGCGCGCTTGCCGCATCGACCGCGCCCTCGGCGACTTCAAAAACCAGTTCGTCATGCACCTGCATGATCATGCGCGCCTCAATATTCGACGTTTGCAGCCAGCCATGCACGGCCAGCATTGCCCGCTTGATAATGTCGGCGGCGGTGCCTTGCATCGGCGCGTTAATCGCCGCCCGTTCCGCGGCTTGCCGACGCTGGCCATTACGCGCGCGAATCTCGGGCAGGTACAGCCGCCGGCCAAACACCGTTTCCACATAACCCGCTTCCGCCGCCTGCCGGCGGGTGTTCTCCATGTACGCCTTGACGCCGGGATACCGGGCGAAATAGCGCGCCACATAATCCTGCGCCGCGTCGCGCTCGATTCCCAGTTGCCGGGCCAGCCCGAAAGCGGACATGCCGTAAATGAGACCAAAATTAATGGCCTTGGCGCTGCGACGCTGTTCGGCGCTGACCTGCTCCGGCGCAACTCCGAACACCTCAGCGGCGGTCGCTCGATGAATGTCAGCGCCGGCGGCGAAAGCGTGCAGCAAGCCCGCGTCCCCGGACAGATGGGCCATAATCCGCAATTCGATTTGTGAATAATCCGCCGCCAGCATCACCCAACCCGGTTCTGGCACAAACGCCTGCCGAATGCGCCGCCCTTCCAGAGTGCGGGTTGGAATGTTCTGCAAGTTGGGATCGGAGGACGACAAGCGGCCGGTGCTGGCGACCGCCTGATGGTAGGAGGTATGCACCCGTCCGGTTGCGCGGTGAATCTGTTCGGGCAGCCGGTCAGTATAGGTCGATTTCAGCTTGCTGAGCGTCCGGTGTTCCAGGATCACCTTGGGCAAGGGATACTCCAACGCCAGTTCCTGCAACACATCTTCGGCAGTGGAAGCCTGACCGGTCGGGGTTTTCTTGCCGGCGGGCAGTTTAAGTCGCTCAAACAGGATATTTTGCAACTGCTTGGGTGAGCCGAGATTAAAGCGTTCGCCAGCCAGATCCCAGGCTTGCTGCTCCAGTTCTCGCAACCGGTGGGCTAATTCACCGCTTTGCTGACGCAAGGCAACCGCATCCACCTTGACCCCGGTCCGCTCCATGTCGCCCAACACCTCGATCAATGGGATTTCCAGGTTTTCGTAGAGTCGCCGTAACCCCGGTTCCTGTTCCAGGCGCGGCCATAGACTCTGATGCAGACGCAAGGTGACATCGGCGTCTTCAGCAGCGTAGGGGCCAGCCTGCTCCAGCGGCACTTCGTTGAACGTCAGTTGCTTCGCACCTTTGCCGGCAACGTCTTCATAGTGAATGGTGCGCAGGTTCAAGTGCCGTTCCGCCAGGGAGTCGAGATCATGGCGGGCGGTGGAATCCAGCACGTAGGATTCCAGCAGGGTGTCATGGCGGATGCCGCGCAGGTTAATTCCGTGGTTGGCGAGAACGTGCCGGTCGTACTTGAGATGCTGCCCGACCTTGGCCCGGTCGGGATTTTCCAGCAGAGGTCGGAATTGTTCGAGCACCTGTTCCCGGTTCAACTGGTCGGGTACGCCGGGGTAGTCATGGGCCAGCGGAACATAAGCCGCCTCGCCGGGAGTGATGGTAAAGGACACGCCGACGATGCGAGCGTCCAGGTAGTTCAGGCTGGTGGTCTCGGTGTCGAACGCGAACAGTTCAGCGTTTTGTAACTGCTTCAGCCAGGCATCCAGCGCGGCTGGATCGAGGATGAAGGAGTAAGTCGGCGTACCGGCGTTTTCGGCCCTCACCCCCGACCCCTCTCCCGCTTGTGGGAGAGGGGAGGCATCATTTTCCGTCGCCAACTCCCGCAATAGGGACCGTAATTCGTAGCGTTCGTACAGCACACGCAACGCCTCGACATCAGGCGGCGCCGGGCGGAGATCGTCTAGGGTGACCGGCAGCGCCACTTGGCAATCCAGCGTCGCCAGACGACGGGAGAGCGGTAACCGTTCCAGAGCGGCGCGCAGCTTTTCACCGATCTTGCCGGTGATGCCAGCGGCGTTGGCCACCAGGGCATCCAGCGAGCCGTATTGCTGTAGCCACTTGGCGGCAGTGACCTTGCCTACGCCGGGCACTCCAGGAATATTGTCGGACGTATCGCCGACCAGCGTCAGCCAGTCCACGATCAAATTCGGCGGCACCCCGAATTTTGCCTCGACGCCGGCGACATCAGTGATGGTATTTTTCATGGTGTCCAGCAATTGAACTCGATCGCTCACCAGTTGCGCCAGGTCCTTGTCGCCGCTGACAATCAACACCGACAGGTCGCGCGCCGTCGCCTGAACGGTCAACGCGCCGATCACATCGTCCGCCTCCACGCCAGTGACTTGCAACAACGGCAACCCGAGAGCGCGAACGCAATCATGCACTGGCTCAATCTGTTGCGCCAATTGGGGATCAAGCGGCGGCCGGTTCGCCTTGTAATCAGGAAACCACGCATGGCGAAACGTTTTGCCGGGCGCGTCGAACACTACCGCCAGATAGTCCGGCTGATAGTCCGCCAGCAGTTTGTTCAGCATGTTCAGCATTCCGTACAACGCGCCGGTCGGTTCGCCGGCCCGGTTGCTCAACGGCGGCAGGGCGTTGAACGCCCGGTGTAGCCACGAGGAGCCATCCACCAACAGCAGGGGTTTGGTCGTCGTCATCGGTGGGGGTTCCTGTAGTCATAACTGATTGATCATACTGGCCAGACAGGCCGCGCCAAAGCCATTGTCGATGTTGACCACGCCGACGCCGCCGGCGCAGGAGGTCAACATGCCCAACAACGCCGATAATCCGCTGAAATTTGCGCCATAGCCCACACTGGTGGGTACGGCGATGACCGGTCGCGCGCTCAGGCCAGCGACCACGCTGGCTAGCGCGCCTTCCATTCCGGCCACGACGATGATCACTCGCGCGCTGCGAATGGCATCCAGCCGCGCCAGCAACCGGTGCAAACCGGCTACACCCACGTCATTAATTCGCGCTACGCGATTGCCGAACAACAACGCCGTTTCCGCGGCTTCTTCAGCGACGGACTGATCCGACGTGCCGGCGGTGACAATGGCGATAGTGGTTTCGGTCAAGATCCGTTCGCACCGTTGGATGACCAGGGTACGAGCCAGGGGATTGTGCCGCGTCTGGGGGTAATCCGCCCTGATCGCTTCCGCCATGTCCGGCGGGACGCGGGTGGCCAGAATGTCGCTTTCGCCTTCCAGCAGGGCGGCGATGATCGCCTGAACCTGAGCAATCGTCTTGCCCGCGCAATAGATGACTTCGGGCTGGCCACGCCGTAGTTCCCGATGGTTGTCCAGCACCGCCTCACCCAGATCGCGGAAGGGCAGATCACGCAATCGGTCCACGGCCCCATCAACCGCGAGTTCCCCGGAGCGCACCTGTTCCAGCAGAGCGCGCAACGTTGCTTCGTTCATGCCGGTTCACTCCGCCGCTGGCGCTACATTGAAACTGCCCATCCGGTAGCCTTGCAAGTCCAGGGTGATGTGCTGGAAACCGCACGCGGTCAACGCTGCAACCACCTGGGCGCTGATCGTCTCCTCAAGCAATCGGGCCTGTTCGGCACGATGCACTTCAATCCGCGCCAGGTCGCCATGACAACGCACCCGCACCCTGCTGAATCCAAGGTCAAGCAACGCCTGTTCCGCCT
>JAGRHQ010000165.1 GCA_020444905.1 Candidatus Competibacteraceae bacterium | reverse complement strand
TTCAAGCAAGATTGAAAGCCCTAAAAATAACCTATAAAAAAAACAATTTCTCTACGAAGAAAGGGATGAACAAAAAAGGACGGAGTTTGCCCAGCAATTAGAGGCGAATGCATCCCGAGGGGAAGCGTCTCAACAGGTTGTTTATGTGGATGAATCTGGGTTTCATAATAATGTCAGAAATGAATATGGCTGGAGTCCAAGAGGCGAAATTATTTTTGGTGAAAGGAAAAGCAGACCTACTGAAAAACTGAACTTATTGGGTGGACTACTCAACAATGAAATTATTGCGCCACTCGCCTATCAATCTTATACAGATACGGAGATATTGAATACTTGGCTTGAGAAATGCTTAATCCCTGTACTTCCAAAAAATTGCATGATCGTGATGGATAATGCCCGTTTTCACAAATCGGAAGAGACGAGAGAAATTATTGAAGACCATGGCCATCAATTGCTGTTTTTACCTCCTTATTCTCCGGATTTAAATCCTATCGAAAACTACTGGGCTATTCTTAAGGGAAAGTTGAGGAAAATTGTTGGAAATTTTCAAAATCTCTTTGATGCGCTAGCGGCAGTTTTCCAAACTATTTAAAAACTGTTTGACTATACAATAATCCTGAATGGACTGTGGAATCGCCGAACCAAACCACCCTGGTCTTCGTGCGCCCCTTCTTATTAAAGGAGGGAATTTCCACAACCTGGACAGGATGGCCAATTAACTCCCATCGAATGGTGTGCAATGAGAGAGGACAATAATGACTAACAGTATCATCGACAAAACCGCGTCAGCTTATGCTTACCCGCTGCTGATTAAAAATCTGCTGGCCAATCCGTTGCGTCAGTTTCCCGCTCAGGAAATTGTTTACGGCGACTTCAAACGCCAGACCTATCGAGAGATGGGCGAACGCATCCACCGACTGGCCAGCGGTCTAGCCGGATTGGGCGTCAAACCTGGGGATACCGTGGCGGTCATGGACTGGGACAGTCATCGCTATCTGGAATGCTTCTTTGCCGTCCCGATGATGGGCGCGGTGTTGCATACCGTGAATATCCGGCTGTCTCCAGAACAGATTCTCTATACCATCAATCACGCCGAGGACGACGTGATTCTGGTTAACGCTGAATTCCTGCCAATCCTGGAGGCCATCCACGACCGGATCGAACCCGTCAAGAAATTCGTGTTGCTCAACGATGCCGATCAGCCTCCCGTCACCTCCCTGAATATTGACACGGAGTACGAAGCGCTGCTGGCTACCGGTGATCCCAACTATCTGTTCCCGGATTTTTCCGAAGACGCCCGCGCCACCACGTTCTACACCACCGGCACCACCGGCCTGCCCAAGGGCGTGTATTTCAGCCACCGGCAACTGGTCTTACACACCTTCGGCGTGATGACGGCGGTGGCAGGGAGCGGACAAGGCCACATCAGCCGCGACGATGTGTATTTGCCGATCACCCCGATGTTTCACGTCCACGCCTGGGGCGTCCCCTATATCGCTACGGTGATGGGCTTGAAACAGATCTATCCGGGCCGCTACGTGCCGGATCACCTGCTGCGCCTGATTCAGCGGGAAAAAGTGACGTTTTCCCACTGTGTGCCGACCATCCTGCAAATGCTGCTCGCCAGTCCGGTCATCGACGAGGTCGACCTGTCGCGCTGGAAGGTGATCATCGGCGGGTCGGCGTTGCCGCAAACCCTGGCTCAACAAGCCCGCGCCCGGGGCGTGGACGTATTCACGGCCTACGGCATGTCGGAAACCTGTCCGATTCTGACTTTGGCGCAACTCAAACCGCACATGCTGGACTGGGACGAGGAACGGCAACTGGACATCCGCTGTAAGACCGGGTTACCGGTGCCGCTGGTCGAACTGCGCGTGGTGGATGAGGCGATGAACGATTTACCACACGACGGAAAGACGCCGGGCGAGGTGGTGGTTCGCACACCCTGGTTAACTCAGGGTTATCTCAAGGATCCCAGGAATTCCGAAGCGCTGTGGCGCGGCGGCTATCTGCATACTGGCGACATCGGAGTGATCGATGAGGAGGGCTATCTCAAGATCACCGACCGGCTCAAGGATGTGATCAAGACCGGCGGCGAATGGGTCTCCTCGCTGGAGCTGGAAAACCTCATCCTTAAGCACTCCGCGATACAAGAAGCCGCCGTGATCGGCGTACCCGATCCCAAGTGGGGCGAGCGGCCACTGGCGATGGTCGTTCTTAAGACTGGGCAGGAAGCCTGCGAAGCCGATGTCAGAGCTTTGCTCCAGGACTTCGCGGCCAAAGGCATTATTTCCAAATATGGGGTGCCGGATCGCGTGGTCTTCGTGGATGTATTGCCCAAGACCAGCGTCGGTAAGCTCGACAAGAAGCTGATGCGTGAGCAATACGCGGCTGGATAGCGGCCCGTCGAGGAGCATAACGCAAGGCTTCGTCAGGCCCGGCAATGGTCATGAAGACCACGCCGGGCCAGCGACAAGCTCGACATTTTCATTGCACGGCTTGCGGCCAGTGCTGCTATGGATTGTTGCCGCTCACATGGAAGGATGCCTTGGCGAGTGTTGCACTGTTCCCCTTGTGCTTTTCAACAAGGAATGCCACGAACGCGGCATCAGGATTTTTGGCGTAAGTCCTGTTCAGCCTGGTTATTCGTGAACGGGACCCCCGTGTCCAAGGCGAAGGCGAGAACCCCGTCTTGATGCGTTCGCACTCTGTACATGACAAAAAACACAACTATATGAAATAAAAGTATCGCCGCCGCAAGCGCTGGCTGTCCTGAGAACGATGCTTGAAACCACCATGAAATTCGTCGACATCGACGGCATCCGCCTCGAATATATCCGTCTGCCCTCGACCCATCCGCGAGAGAGAGCGCCCGCCATGATCTTTCTGCACGAAGGACTCGGCTCGATTTCCCTCTGGCGCAATTTCCCGCAGCAGGTCGCCGACGCCTGCGGTTGCGAAGCTGTCGTCTATTCACGTGAGGGCTATGGCCACTCCGACCCAGCTCCTGCGCTGCGCACTCCGCGTTACCTGCATCGTCAAGGCATTGAGGTGCTTCCAGCGTTGGTTGATGCCCTGGAACTGGAACGGCCATTGCTCCTGGGCCATTCCGATGGCGCTTCGATTGCCTTGCTGTGCGCCGGGAAAACCACGACACCCCTATCGGGCCTGATCGTGATGGCTCCTCACGTCATAGTCGAGGAAATCACCCTCGCCGGCATTCGCGAAGCCACTCAGGGGTCGCGCGCCGCCGATCTGCAACAGCGCCTGAGCCGCTACCATTCCGCAGCGAACGCGGCAACTGTAGTGATTGCCTGGCGGGATATCTGGCTTGATCTCACCTTTCGCGACTGGAACATTAAATCCTGCCTGCCCATGATCCGCTGTCCAATTCTCGCCATTCAGGGCGAGGATGACGAATACGCCACCATAGCGCAAATCGACCGGATTGCGGCCCAAGCCCCGGACGTCGACCTTCTGAAACTGGCTGATTGCCGCCACTCGCCACACTGGGACCAACCGCAAGCCGTGATCGACGCGATCGTTACTTTCGTCGACCGGGTGCTCAAACAGCCGTAACTGTCAAACGAGAGATCAACATGACCTTCCAATGGGATGATCCCTTGCTGCTGAACTTGCAACTGACCGGGGAGGAACATCTGATTCGCGACGCCGCGCGCCACTACTGCCAAGCCAAATTCCCGGAAGTCAGCGGCTTAAAGGGACTGTTCGCCGGTCTGAATGCGGCCCGCTACGGCATCGCCTGGAGGGCGTTGGGCGCTGCTGAGGACTGCTGGCATCGCGCCCGTCAGTACGTACTCGACCGCCGTCAGTTCGGTTGTCCGCTCGCCGCCAACCAGTTGATCCAGAAAAAGCTGGCCGATATACAAACGGAAATCGCCCTCGGGTTGCAAGCTCCGACGAGTACGGCGTTATCCGTCATCTAGTTAACCTTGAGGTGGTCAACACCTATAAAGGCACGCACGACATTCACGCCCTGATTCTGGGCCGCGCCTAGACTGGCATTCAGGCGTTTTCGCGCTGATCAGAATAGCGAGCTTTCGGGAGCGGTGAGTGGCTTCGCGCGAAACCGTTCTACCAGCGGATCGGGAATGCCCGCTTCGGCGAAGCCCTTGGCTCGTAGTACACAGGCTGGACATTCCCCGCAAGGCGGCTGGATACCGTTATAGCAGGTCTGCGTGTCCGCCAGTGCGGGCAATGCGCCAAGATCGCGCGCGAGACGCACGGTATCAGCTTTGGACTGAAACATCAGCGGAGTATGAATTGTGAGTTCGTACTCCATCCCTAAGCAGAGGGCGCGTTCCAATGTTTGTAGGGTGGTTTGTCGGCAATCGGGATAACCACTGTAGTCGGTTTGCGCTACGCCGGTGACTAAGTGACGAATACCTCGTGGGTGGGCCAGCGCCGCGGCAAAGGTCAGGAAAATCAGATTGCGGCCAGGTACAAAGGTATTCGGCAGGCCCGTTTTAGCATCCACACCGTTCCGGACCCCAATATTCGCATCGGTCAGCGCATTGCCGCCAAGCGCGGCGAAAGTGTTGATCGGCAGCACGGTCTGCGCCACACCGGCGCGCACTGCGACCCGAGCCGCGCAGTCCAGTTCGATCCGGTGGCGCTGACCGTAATCAAAAGTTACGGCCTCGACATGGCCAGCGCCGAAACGATTCAGCGCCCAGTACAGGCAGGTCGTGGAATCCTGACCACCGGACAGAACAACGAGGGCGCGCTCCATCATGAACAAACTCCGTTCAGTCAATCCCGGAATCTCGGCTTGCGTTTTTCCTGAAACGCCCGCACGCCTTCCTGCGACTCCTCAGTGCCATAGAACAGGCTGACCGCTTTCAACCCCAGTGATGACAGACCGGCAATATGCGCGGTATCGGCGTTAAACGAGCGTTTCGCCAACTCCAGCGCGGTCGGACTTTTTTCCAGAATTTCCGCACACCAGCGATCGACTTCCGCATCCAGTTCGTCATCGGGAACCGCCTTATTGGCCAACCCCATCTGCACTGCCTCCGCCGCCGTATATTGGCGACAGAGATACCAGACCTCCCGTGCCCTCTTTTCGCCAATCACTCGCGCCATATAAGCTGTGCCAAATCCGGGATCGACCGAACCCACCTTGGGACCGACCTGCCCGAATTTAGCGGACTCCGCCGCCAGCGTTAGATCGCACAACAGCGCCAGCACATGCCCACCGCCAATCGCGTAACCCCGCACCTTGGCGATCACCGGCTTAGGCGCATCGCGGATTGCCGCTTGCAACTCCTCCAGCGGCAGACCGATCACGCCCCGCCCATCGTAGTGTCCGGCATGCGCCGACTGGTCGCCACCCGTGCAGAACGCCCGATGGCCCGCTCCGGTCAGAACAATGACGCCAACAGACCGGTCCCAACTCGCTTTCTGAAACGCATGAATCATTTCTTCGCAGGTCTGGGCGCGGAAGGCGTTGTATTTATCAGGACGGTTGATCGTAATGGTGGCAACGCCATTCTTGATTTCGTAGAGGATGTCTTCGTAGTTGGCTATCATAATAATACCTTTATTTTATTAAATTTTTTGACTCTTTTTCAAATAGCCCCAGCCGATGCGAACCGGGCAACTTCGCTTTCGGAAAATCCCCAGCCGGTCAACCAGTCGTGTGAGGCGTTGATCGGCTTGCCTGGTGGCCCTTGAATGGTTGCCGGGGTGCGACTGAAGCGCGGCGCGGGCGCGGGTTGCGTCAGGCCAGCGAACTCAACAAAGGTTTCTCGCGCCTGGTTATGCGGATGAGCAGGCGCTTCCTCCATGCTCAGCACCGGCGTCACGCAGGCGTCGCTATTTTCAAAGAGCGCACACCACTCGTCTCGAGTTTTGGTGCGGAATGCCTCACGTAAACGCTCCTTCATCGGTCGCCAGGATTTTGGATTCCATTGCTGCCGGGGATCAGGGTCCGTCACGCCACAACCTTCGAGCAAAATCTGGTAAAAGTGCGGCTCAATCGGTCCGACCGCCAGCCATTTGCTGTCAGCGCATTGATAAGTATCGTAAAAGTGCGCGCCGCCATCGAGAAAATTACGCTCCCGCTGATCGGCCCAGAATCCCATCGCTCGCAGGCTGTACATGGCGGACATCAGCAGGGCGCTGCCATCGGTCATGGCGGCGTCTACTACCTGGCCCTGGCCGGAATTCCGCGCTTCTAGAAGAGCAGCCAGGATGCCCACGATCAGAAACATCGCGCCACCGCCGTAGTCGGCAATTAAATTCAGCGGCGGGACGGGTCCGCTGTCGGCGCGGCCAATGGCATGCAGCGCCCCGGTGATCGCCAGGTAATTGATGTCGTGACCGGCGGTCTGCGCCAGGGGGCCGGTCTGACCCCAACCGGTCATGCGTCCATAAACCAGTCGCGGGTTCCGCGCCAGAGCAACCTCCGGTCCCAGACCCAGTCGTTCCATGACGCCCGGACGGAAACCCTCGATCAGCGCATCTGCTGATTGGATCAGCCGCAGCGCCGTCGCCTGGCCCTCCGGGGATTTCAGGTCGAGCCGCAGAATGCGCCGCCCCCGATTGGGAATATTCTTTTCCGGGGAGAACAGGTTTGCTTCCGGGTTAGCCGTATCCCGGTTGAGTTGCACGACCTCCGCGCCCAGGTCGGACAGCAGCATCGCGGAAAAAGGTACCGGACCGAGTCCGGCGAATTCAATGATTTTAATGCCCTGCAAGGGTCCCATTGTATTTTGACCTTATGAGTGAGGCTGTCTATTTCGCGCCCATGCGCAGCGCGCCATTGAGACGGATGACTTCCAACATCGGGGTTTCCATAATGCCAGGCGCAATAGTCATTACCCGGATGCCATAGCGGCTGAGTTCCTGGGCGATCGGCAAAGTCATCGCCACCACGCCGCCCTTAGAGGCAGCATAAGCGGCCTGACCGACCTGTGCTTCAAAAGCAGCGATGGAAGCGGTATTCCCGACGTCATCATTGATTTTTACCAGAGTCAAAGTAAGTCTAATGGATAACGTCTTTTGCGCAACAGAGCATTGACTATTCTGGCGAATATTGCTGTTAAGAACCATATAATGCATCTTTTAATGAAAACAGGTGAAGTTCGCGCATCTCCTATTCCATTCACTAGATTGTGGCGAAAATCAAAAATTCGCCTAATCTACAGAATATTCAATTCATCCTTGCCTTCGCCTATCGTCAACGAGGTCCATCCTATTATGAACGCCGTGGTTCACGCCAAGGCTGAAAGTCGCCATCTGTTATCCGGCAACGAAGCCGTCGCCCGCGCCGCCTGGGAAGCTGGCGTTCGGGTCGCCGCCGCTTACCCCGGCACCCCCGCCACCGAAATTCTGGAATACATCGCCCTCTATCCCGACATCTATTCTGAATGGTCGGTCAACGAAAAAGTGGCAGTGGAAGTCACTATTGGCGCTTCCCTGGCCGGATCGCGCGCCCTGGCGGCGATGAAACATGTCGGCATGAATGTCGCTTCGGACGCCTTCATGACCCAATCCCTGGCCGGCGTGGTTGGCGGTCTGGTGATCGTGGTTGCCGACGACGTCGGCCTATCCTCTTCGCAGAACGAGCAGGATTCGCGCTACTGGGGCCGGTTTGGCCACCTGCCGGTTCTGGAGCCTGCTGATTCCCAGGAAGCCTACGATCTGGTGAAACGGGCTTTCACGCTCTCGGAAGAGTATGAAACTCCGGTCATCGTGCGTATGACCACGCGCGTCTGCCATGTCAAAGCCATGGTGACCTTCGCTGGTGAACGAATTGAACGGCCTGCCGCTGGCTTCCAGAAAAATCCCCAGCGCTGGGTGATGACTCCGGCCAACGCCAAGCCCCGCCTGCCGCTGATGCATGAACGCGATCGGGCTCTGCGCGCCGCTTCCGAGACCAGCGGTCTCAACGAAATCTTCATGGGCAACGACCGGCGCATCGGCTTTGTCACCTCCGGTCCCGCCTTCATGCATGTCCGCGAAACCTTCCCGAACGCTCCGGTGTTCAAACTTGGCTTCAGTCACCCCGCGCCGCTGGAGCGGATTCGTGCTTTTGCCGGCGAAGTCGATACGCTGGTCGTCGTCGAGGAAACCGAACCCTTGCTGGAAACCGAACTCCGCGCCGCGGGTCTCGCCGTACATGGCAAGGACGTTCTGCCCCGCTTCGGCGAACTGGCTCCCAGCGTGCTCCGTCCGGCCATCAAGCCGCTGCTCGGCGAGCCTTATTCCGTCCCAGATCGCCGCCAGGCCGACGTGTTTCCTCGTCCGCCAACCATGTGCGCCTCCTGTCCGCACCTAGGTCCCTATTTTGCCCTCTCCCATATCCGCAATCTCAACATCATCGGCGACATCGGCTGCTACACGCTGGGCGCTGGCCATCCCTGGAATGCCCTGGATACCTGCATTTCCATGGGCGCATCGTTGAGCATGGCCCACGGCATGGACAAAGGTCGCGGTGAGTCTGACGAAAAGAAGCATATTGTTGCGGTGATTGGCGATTCGACCTTCCTGCACATGGGTATGCAGGGCCTGCTGAACATGATTTACAACCGGGGCAATGTGACGGTGCTGCTCCTGGATAACCGCTCGGTGGGCATGACCGGTGGCCAGGAAAATCCCGGCACGGGAGAAAATCTGCATGGCCTGCCTGCGCCGCGCGTCGATTTCGCCAAACTGGCCGAAGCCCTGGGCGTCCGTCCTGAGCGCATCCGCATGGTCGATCCCTACGAACTG
>JAGRHQ010000164.1 GCA_020444905.1 Candidatus Competibacteraceae bacterium | reverse complement strand
AAGGGCCGCTTGTTGCTACCCGTGATGGCCCGGCCGCGCCGCCCGTTGTCCAGCAGGGAGTCCACCGATTCCTGCAACATGCGCTTCTCGTTGCGGACAATAATGTCCGGAGCCGCCAACTCCAGCAAACGTTTGAGCCGGTTATTACGGTTGATTACCCTTCGGTACAGATCGTTGAGATCGGAGGTCGCGAAGCGGCCGCCATCCAGCGGCACCAGTGGCCGCAAATCAGGGGGTAGCACCGGCAATACGGTCAGCACCATCCACTCCGGCTTGTTGCCGGAATTCAGGAATGACTCCACCAGCTTAAGCCGCTTGGACAGTCGCTTAAGCTTGGTTTCGGAACTGCATTCCAGAATTTCCTGGCGCAATTGCGTGACGAGCTGCTTTAAATCCAGATCATGCAACAGTTGATGGACAGCCTCGGCGCCCATTCGCGCATCAAACTCATCGCCATGTTGCTCAACGACCTCCAGGTATTGTTCGTCAGTCAACAGGCTACCCCGCTCCAGCGGAGTCATGCCTGGATCGATAACGACATAAGATTCAAAGTACAATACCCGTTCGATGTCGCGCAGCGTCATGTCCAGCAGCAGGCCAATTCGCGAGGGGAGCGACTTCAAAAACCAGATGTGGGCAACCGGACTGGCCAGTTCGATATGGCCCATGCGCTCGCGCCGCACCTTGGCCAGCGTCACCTCCACCCCGCACTTCTCGCAGACCACGCCCCGGTGCTTGAGCCGCTTGTACTTGCCGCACAGACACTCATAGTCCTTGGTGGGGCCAAAAATCTTGGCGCAGAACAAACCGTCGCGTTCCGGCTTGAAAGTCCGATAGTTGATCGTTTCGGGTTTTTTGACCTCGCCGCGACTCCAGGCTCGGATCATCTCCGGCGAAGCCAGACCGATGCGAATAGCGTCGAAATCTTCGATCTCGTCGAACGTCTTGAACGGATTCAGCAGGTCTTTCATCATCTTTAACACAACCTCATTCGGTGCGCGGCGACGTTACATCATTTTCCAGGTCAATATTGATGCTCAGGGAACGGATTTCCTTAACCAGTACGTTGAAGGACTCCGGCATCCCGGCTTCCATCCGATGGTTGCCATCAACAATGTTCTTGTACACCTTGGTGCGGCCATTCACATCGTCAGACTTGACTGTTAACATTTCCTGCAAGGTGTAAGACGCACCGTATGCTTCCAGCGCCCACACCTCCATTTCGCCGAAACGCTGACCGCCGAACTGCGCTTTGCCGCCCAGCGGTTGTTGGGTGACCAGACTGTAGGGACCGGTCGAACGGGCGTGCATTTTGTCGTCCACCAGATGGTTCAGCTTGAGCATGTACATGTAACCCACTGTGACTGGCCGGTCGAACGGTTCACCGGTGCGTCCATCGCACAGTATGGTCTGGCCGGTTTCCGACAACTCCGCAAGGCGCAGTAACTCCCGCATTTCCTGCTCGGTCGCGCCATCAAACACCGGCGTCGCAATCGGTACGCCGCCACGCAGATTGTGGCACAGCGTCAATAACTCTTGCTCGTTGAACTGCTGAAAGTCGACGCCCTGTCCGCCAACCTGGTTGTAAATGCGATCCAGAAATGCGCGTACCTTATCCAGTTGCGCCTGGGCATCCAGTAACCGGCCAATTTTAAAGCCCAATCCCTTGGCTGCCCACCCCAAGTGAGTCTCCAGCACCTGGCCCACGTTCATCCGCGATGGCACACCCAATGGATTCAAGACGATATCAACCGGCGTGCCATCTTCCAGATAAGGCATATCTTCCTGTGGCACAATCATCGACACCACACCTTTGTTGCCATGCCGCCCGGCCATCTTGTCGCCTGGTTGAACGCGGCGCTTAACCGCCAGATAGACTTTGACCATCTTCAAAACACCAGGTGGAAGATCGTCGCCCTGGGTCAGCTTACGGCGTTTTTCATCGAACTTCTGATCAAAATCCTTGCGTTGCTGATCCAATCGCTGGCTAATTCTTTCCAGGCGTTCATTCAATTCCTCAGCCCGCATGCGGATTTGGAACCACTGCTCGCGTCGTAGAGCATTCAGATACTCGACTGTAATCAATTCTCCGCCGCGCAGACCCCCAGGACCGCCTTCCGCCGGTTGGTTAATCAGCATCCGCTCCATGCGTTGATACAGGTCGTCCTCCAGGATGCGCAGCTGGTCATTCAGATCCTTGCGGATACGCTTTAACTCCATTTCCTCGATCTGCAAAGCGCGTGAATCCTTCTCCACGCCATCGCGGGTGAAGACTCGCACGTCGATCACTGTACCATCCATTCCCGAGGGCACGCGCAGCGATGTGTCCTTCACATCCGAGGCTTTTTCGCCAAAGATCGCCCGGAGTAGCTTCTCCTCCGGAGTCAATTGGGTCTCGCCCTTAGGCGTTACCTTGCCGACCAGGATATCGCCGGTTTTAACCTCTGCGCCGATGGAGACAATGCCTGCTTCATCCAAACGCGCCAAAGCGTTTTCGCTGACATTGGGAATGTCCGCAGTAATTTCTTCCGGTCCCAGCTTGGTGTCGCGGGCGACGCAGGACAGTTCTTCAATGTGAATAGTGGTGAAGCGGTCCTCCTGCACCACTCGTTCAGAGATCAGAATCGAGTCTTCAAAGTTGTAGCCGTTCCAGGGCATGAAGGCGACCAGCAGATTCTGGCCCAGCGCTAATTCGCCCATGTCGGTCGACGGACCGTCAGCCAGCACATCGCCGCGCGCCACTCGGTCTTCCACCTGCACCAGCGGTCGCTGATTGATGCAGGTATTCTGGTTGGAGCGGGTGTATTTAGTCAGGTTATAGATGTCCACGCCCGGTTCGCCGGTCTCGGTTTCTTTATCATTGACCCGCACGACAATGCGCCCGGCGTCTACCGAATCCACTACGCCGCCGCGTCGGGCGATGACGCAAACGCCGGAATCGCGGGCTACGATCCGCTCCATGCCGGTGCCAACCAGCGGTTTTTCGGCGCGCAGGGTAGGCACCGCCTGGCGCTGCATGTTGGATCCCATCAACGCCCGATTGGCGTCGTCATGCTCCAGGAACGGGATCAGCGCCGCTGCCACTGAAACAATCTGTTTGGGCGACACGTCCATATACTGGACCCGGTCAACCGTGAACAGCGCAAATTCGTTCAAATGCCGGCAGGACACCAGATCGTCCATCAGCCGACCTTCAGCGTCCAGCGCTGCATTGGCTTGAGCGATAACATACTGGCCTTCCTCAATCGCCGACAAATAGTCGATCTGGTCTACGACACGGCCATTTTCGACCCGCCGGTAGGGCGTTTCCAGAAATCCATAATCATTGGTGCGTGCGTACACCGCCAACGAGTTGATCAATCCGATATTCGGTCCTTCCGGAGTCTCAATCGGGCAGACCCGGCCATAGTGAGTGGCGTGAACGTCGCGCACCTCAAAACCCGCGCGCTCGCGGGTCAGACCGCCTGGCCCGAGCGCCGATATGCGCCGCTTGTGGGTCACCTCGGACAGTGGGTTGTTCTGATCCATGAATTGCGACAATTGCGAGGAGCCGAAAAATTCCTTGATTGCGGCGCCGACCGGCTTGGCGTTAATCAGATCCTGCGGAGTCAGACCTTCGGCCTCCGCCAGACTCAAACGCTCCTTAACCGCGCGCTCCACTCGCACCAGACCAATGCGGAACACGTTTTCGGCCATTTCGCCAACACAGCGAATGCGGCGGTTACCGAGATGATCAATATCATCCACCTGGCCCTTACCGTTACGAATGTCGATCAGCGTTTTCAGCACTGCCAGGATATCTTCCATGGACAACACGCCTGGCGGATGCTCCTTGACGGGTATACCTGGAATCGGCGTCTGGTTGTAACCCACCCGACTGTTAAATTTCATCCGTCCCACATCAGACAGGTCATAGCGCTCCGACAGAAAGAATAGATCATGTAACAGACGTTGCGCGGCATCCTTGGTCGGTGGTTCGCCAGGGCGCATCATCCGATAGATTTCCACCTGGGCGTCCCATTGGGTGCGGGTGGTGTCGGCGCGCAGCGTGTTGGAAATAAAAGCGCCGCGATCGACATCGTTGATATAGAGAGTTTTAAATTCGCTAATGCCGCTGCTCAGGATTTTTTCCAGCTTCTCCAGGGTCAGCTCGTCGTTCGCCACCGCCAGCGCCTCGCCGGTCTCGGGATCTATCAGGTCGCGCGCCAAAATCCTGCCAACCAAGTAGTCGACCGGCACTACCAAGCTACTTACACCAGCCTTGGTGAGATCGCGCACATGCTTGGCCTTGATTCGCTCGCCGGTTTTCACGATGACCCGATCGCCAATGGTGATATCGAAACTGGCAGTCTCGCCTTGCAAACGCTCTGGCAGCAATTCCAGAGTGAACTGCTCGTCAGCGATCCGCACTGTATTAGTGTCAAAGAAAATGTCGAGAATCTGCTCGTTGACGCTGCGCGCTTGCGCGTCGTTAGGATTCAGTTCGTCGAACAACGCCCGCAGCAAGATGGTCACCGGCAATTTGCGACGGCGGTCAATACGGGCAAACAGCACATCCTTGACATCGAACTCAAAATCCAGCCAGGAGCCTCGGTAGGGAATGATCCGCGCCGAGAACAACAGCTTGCCCGAAGAGTGGGTCTTGCCTTTGTCGTGATCGAAGAACACGCCTGGCGAACGGTGCAGCTGAGAAACGACCACCCGCTCAGTGCCATTGATGACGAAGGTGCCGTTATCGGTCATCAGCGGCAACTCGCCCATATAGACTTCATTTTCGCGGATATCCTTGATCTTGGAGGCACCGGCTTCGGCGTCCTTGTCCATCAGCACCAGCCGCAAGCGCACCCGCAATGGCGCCGCATAGGTTTGCCCGCGCAACTGACATTCACGCACGTCAAAGTTCGGTTCGCCCAGTCGGTAACTGACATAATCCAGCTGTGCATTACCCGAATAACTGACAATCGGGAACACTGAGCGCAAGGCGGCATGCAGACCGATTTCGCGGCGTTCGCCTGGCGGCTTTTCGGCTTGTAGAAACTCGCGGTAGGAATCCAGTTGGAGGGCCAGCAGGTAAGGCGCTTCAAGGATGCTGGAGCGCTTGCCGAAGTCCTTACGAATGCGTCGTTTTTCAGTGAAGGTGTAAGCCATCGGGGTTCCTCTGACGAGAGTGCCAGCCCAGGGCGAAAGCCGCCCGACTCCATGATTCATTACGGATCAACATTCCGCGAACCGAAATACCGGTCATCCCTGGTCGGATCAAAAGAAAACCGGCTAGCGACACGAGGTCGCCAGCCGTTGTTACCGGGTTCAATCCTGAATCCGGCGACGTTTTTGAAGCAGCATCGCGAACTTTACTTGATTTCGACCTTCGCGCCGGCTTCCTCCAGCTTCTTCTTGACATCCTCGGCCTCGGCCTTGGGAATGCCCTCCTTGATGGTCGAGGGGACGCCTTCCACAGCATCCTTGGCTTCTTTCAGACCCAGACCGGTCAGCGCGCGCACGACCTTGATGACCTCGACCTTCTTCTCGCCGAAGCTGGTCATGACCACGTCAAATTCGGTCTTTTCCTCAACCGGCGCAGCCGCAGCCGCAGCTACTGGCGCAGCGGCCACCGCGGCGGCGGCGCTGACGCCAAATTTTTCCTCCATTGCGGAAATCAGCTCCACAACCTCCATCACAGTCATGCCTGCGATGGCATCCAGAATTTCTTCTTTCGAAACAGCCATTAAATCTACTCCTGGTAGGAACCTGGAAAATTGCAAAATCAGGCGGCGTTGCGTTCAGGCGGCTTCCTTCTGCTGCCGGATCGCGTCAATGGTGCGCACCAACTTGCCGGGAATTTCATTAAGGGTCCGCGCCAACTTGTCGAGCGGCGCCCGCAAGGTCGCCATAAACAAGCTGATAGCCTCATCACGGGTCGGCAGGCTGGCCAAACGATCCAGCTCGTAGGCTGGATAAGCTTGCCCACCCACCGCCAAGGCTTTAACGATCAGCTTGTCGTTGGCTTTTTCCTTAAGAAATTCCTTGAAAATCCGCGCTGCCGCGCCTGGATCCTCTTGGGAGAACGCCAGAATCAGCGGTCCCACCAAACTGGGTTGCAGGCATTCGAACTCAGTGCCCTGGACGGCGCGCCGCGCCAGAGTGTTCTTGACAACGCGCAGATAGACGCCGGTTTCCCGCGCTTTGACACGCAGATTGGTCAGCTGAGCCACGCTCAACCCCCGATATTCGGCGGCAATCACGGAGTGCGCACTGGCAGCGACCTTGGCGACTTCGGCCACCACCGCCTGTTTTTCTGCCAGATTGAGACTCATCGGTTTTCCTCATGGTTTTTTCTCCACGACGTGGAGAAAAGGAGAACGGCAGCCTGACCAGGATGTCCGGAAGGGCTATGCCGTCTGCGCGGGGGCATCCAGCCGGAACCAGAAGCAATTAAGCCCGAGGGCGCCCGCGGTCTTTGACGCTGGCCGGCGAAGCCGACCGGCCCAAAGTTCGTGTGTAGATACAACTTCAGAATGATAATGTCGCCTGATCAACGGCCAATCCTGGCCCCATCGTGGTGGAAACGGTCACCCGGCGCATGTAAATGCCCTTGGAGGTCGAGGGTTTGGCCTTTTGCAAATCGTGCAGCAGCGCTTGCAGATTTTCTTGCAACTGGACTGTGCTAAAGTCCACTTTGCCCAAGGTACAGTGGATGATGCCCGACTTATCGGTGCGATAACGCACCTGACCGGCCTTGGCGTTGTGAATCGCGCCCGCTACGTCGGGGGTGACCGTGCCGACCTTGGGATTAGGCATCAGCCCGCGCGGTCCAAGAATCTTGCCCAGCTGGCCAACGATCCGCATAGCGTCCGGCGAGGCGATCACAACATCGAAATCCAGATTGCCGGCCTTGACCGATTCCGCCAGATCTTCAAAACCCACCACATCAGCGCCTGCCGCCTGAGCCGCTTCGGCGTTGGCGCCTTGGGCGAAGACCGCGACGCGCACGGTCTTGCCCGTACCGTGAGGCAGAACAGTCGCGCCACGCACCACCTGGTCAGATTTGCGCGGATCGACGCCCAGATTAACAGCAACATCCACCGACTCCCGGAATTTGGCGCTCGCCAATTCCCTGAGCAAATCCAGAGCTTCTGGCGCTGGATAGATTTTGTTGCTGGAGCCGAGCTTGGCGCGAATCGCTTTCAGACGCTTGGAAATCTTGGCCATGATTCAAACTCCCTCGATATTCAGGCCCATGGAGCGGGCGCTGCCGGCAATCGTGCGCACGGCGGCCTCCAAATCGGCAGCAGTCAGATCAGGCATCTTAGCCTTGGCGACCTCTTCCAGTTGAGCGCGGGTTACCGTGCCAACCTTGGTGGTGTTCGGTTTGGGACTGCCTTTGTCGAGACCCAGCGCCTTTTTCAGCAACACCGAGGCCGGCGGGGTCTTCATGATGAAGGTGAAGCTGCGGTCGCTATAGACCGTGATCACCACCGGGATCGGCAGGCCAGGTTCCAGATGCTGGGTCTGGGCGTTGAACGCTTTGCAAAATTCCATGATATTCACGCCATGCTGACCCAACGCGGGACCGACCGGGGGACTGGGATTAGCCTTGGCGGCTGCAACTTGCAATTTAACGTATGCGTTGACTTTTTTTGCCATGATGGCTCCTGTCGGGTGCGAGCGCCTTGCGGCTCCCCGAATGAATCGCCCGACCAGCGGGCGGCGGAAACAGCGACCGGCGAACGCCGGTCAACGGGACACCTTTTCGACCTGACTGAATTCCAACTCTACCGGGGTGGTGCGTCCGAAGATCATCACCCCGACACGCAACCGGTTCTTTTCGTAATTGACTTCCTCAACGACACCTTCAAAGTCATTAAATGGACCATCCGTGACCCGCACCATTTCTCCCGGTTCGTAAAGCACCTTGGGTTTAGGCTTATCAACGCCATCCTGAATCCGTTGCAGGATCGCCTGGGCTTCCTTCTCGGAAATTGGCGCGGGCCGGTCGCTGGTTCCTCCAATGAAGCCCAATACCTTGGGCGCATTGCGCACCAGATGCCAGGTATCGTTATCCATCTCCATTTGCACCAGCACATAGCCGGGAAAAAATTTGCGGTCACTTTTGCGCTTCTGACCATCGCGCATTTCCACGACTTCCTCGGTTGGCACTAGAATCTGCCCAAACCGGTCCTTGACGCCTTCGCGATTGATGCGCTCCAGCAAGGAGCGTTTGACCTGCTGCTCGAAGCCAGAGTAGGCCTGCACGACATACCAACGCATGGTCATAGCGCGCCTCTGTTACCCGGTGATCAAGCGAACCAGCCAGAGCAGCAGCATGTCGAACAGCCACAGCAAGATGCCCATCAGAATCACCATAGCCAGTACGATCAAGGTGGTTTGCGTGGTTTCGGCGCGGGTGGGCCAAACGACCTTGCGCAACTCGGAGCGAGCGCCACGGATAAACTCCAGGGTTTCCGCGCCCGGCTCGGTCTTCAGCGCGATAGCAACCGCGGCGCCGACCGCAATCAGCAACCCCATGACCCGCACAACCAGAATCAACTGGTTGGCGAACAGGTAAAAGGCAACGAGCGCGATCAGGATCAGCGCGCCTGCCGCCGCCAGTTTGAGCGCATCGGGACGGCTCAGGGTTTGCGTTTCAGATTTGGTTGAATTCATGCGGATTCTGGCTTTGTGCTCTCCAGGAAATACCCGCTTACTAGAAAAGAGAATAAGCGGAGCCTGAAGCCTGCCATGAGAGATATGGCAGGCCAGGAGGGTCTCGAACCCCCAACCTGCGGTTTT
>JAGRHQ010000163.1 GCA_020444905.1 Candidatus Competibacteraceae bacterium | reverse complement strand
AGCGCTTGCCCGCTCAAGGTTCCGGTGAACTCTTCCAGCAATACATTCGCGCGCAGTTTACCGTTGAGACCGCCATCGCTCTTGAGCCGCAGGTTCAATTTGCCGGGGACTTCTTTCCACTGTGCGCCGGGATTCAGAGCGTTACCCGCCAGAGTGGCTTGCCAACCGATCTTGGGCGCCCAGCTGGCGTCAACCGTTCCTTCAATCGTTCCCTCCAGCGTCTTGCCAGCTAATTTGACGCCACGCACCGCCTGATCGGAACCTTGGCCGGTCACATTCCAGCGGCCCTGGGGAATCTCCGGTCCTTGCACATCGGCGGCAAGTTGGAACTCGTAATCTTTCGGCGTCCCTTTGGCGGAGAAGTCGCCCTTGGCGCTTTGCACTTGCGCGGGACCGGTCAGAGGCCATACCAGAGATTGCCACTGGCCGCTGGCGTTAAAGCGCAGTTCGGCGTACTGAAAATCGCCCTTGGCCTCCAGCGTCAGCGGATGATCGGTCGCCGTCAACTTCAACGCATCCAGGCGCACCGCTTTTTCATCGCCAGCGGCGGTAAAGCGCAGCGTCGCGGGACCGATCTCCGGCGCGGTGGCCTTGATTTCACCCTTGCCCTCGAAGCGGGCCATCACCCCTTTCGCATCGACTTGAACGCTCAACGGCTTACCGGCCAAATCGGGGACAAACGGTTTCAGGTCGGCCACGTTCAGCTTGACTTGGGTCGACCAGGCCGGTTCGACCAGCGCCTGCTGCACCTCGCCGGTCAAATCCAGCACGGCTGAGCCGGTGACTCGTTGAGTCAACTTTAACCGATCACGCACCGTCCCGCTGACTTCGCCTTGGCCATCGAAGGTTCCGTAATCGGGCGTGATCGCCTTCCAAGCCAGTTGCAGTTGCAAGGGATAAGCACCGGTGGGAGTGACTTGGCCGCTAAGTTGGACTTCACCGAGAGGCGATTGCGCTTCCAGCGTTTCAATGTGGATGCCGTCCTCCTGGGTGCGAACCCGGAGATCGACGGCATTGATCACGATCGGCTCAGCCCCTGCGGGCTGGATGCGAATCTCGCGGCCTTGCAGGTCGGCGACCGTGATCGCCACTGGCAACTGAACGTTGGGCAACGTGAACGGCTCGTCGGAGGGCGGCGTTTTTTTACTTGGCGGCAAGCGTAGTTCCAGGCCGCTGAAATGCAGTCGGGTCACGTTTACCGCGAAATCGAAGAGTTCAGCCGGTTGCCAGTCCAGATCAGCGTTAGCGAGCACGACTTGCAACGGGCCATCTTCGTAGCGGAATTGTTCGATATGCAGTGGGCCGATCAGCCGACCGCTGGCCTGGTTATAGCTGAGTTGACCGGGCAACACCCGTTGCGCCAGGGACAACAGGCTGTTCAGGCCGGTTTCCGTGGAAATGGCGAAGCCGGCAATGGACAGCGCCAGCAGCAATAGGAATAGAGGGATGGCCGCCACCCAGAACAGGATACGGCGTAGCGTGCGGGCGTAGCTCACAGGTCAGGTCCAATGCTGAAGGAGAAACGGAACGCATCGCCGGGCGGGCGATCCAGGCCGGAAGCAAAGTCGATGCGCATCGGGCCGACCGGCGAGCGCCAGCGCACCCCAACGCCGACGCCGGTTTTCAGGTTGGCGTCTACGTCGTCGAAGGCGTCGCCAGTGTCAACGAAAGCGGCTACGCCCCATTCTTTCCAGACCCGGTGTTCATATTCCAGACTGGCGACGATCAGGTTCTTGCCACCGACCACCGCGCCGTCCGGGTCGGCCGGGCCAATGCTTTCATAGGAATAGCCGCGCACTGTCGCGTCGCCGCCGGTGAAGAAGCGCAACGAGGTCGGCAGCTTTTCAAAATCGTCGACGATGGTAGTCCCGAGATCACCGCGCGCCAGCAACCGGCTGTCATTGTTCAAGGCATGAATCCAGCGCAATTGCACGGTGCCCTGCAAAAAGTTGGTATCGGACAGCAGCGCCGTAGTTCCGCCGCGCACCCCAAAGCCGAACAGCAGACCCCGACGGGGATAATTACGGTCATCGGCGTCGATCCAGGTCCAGTTCAGGCCCGGGATCAACAGCAGCGATTCCTCGGTGTTCGGCCGGTTGCCGATGGTGTATTCATCGTACTGTAAACCCAGGTTATAGTTCTTCAGCCACTTACCATCCTGCTTTTGCAGACTGCCGCCAATTTTATAGGTGTAATAATCCTTGTCGTCGTCGTCTTGCTGGACGTAGCCGACAGCAATTGCATATTCATCCGTGACTGGATTCTCGCCAGGAATCAGGTACTTGAAGCCAACGAGCGATTTGATTTGCGAATAACCCAGTTCGGCTTCGTAATGATGGCCGAGGCGATTGACCTTGCGATCTTCAGTGCGCAGCTTGCCCCGGAAACCAGTATCCGTGCCGTAACCGATGCCGACGCTGTACTGATGGCGTTTGCCTGGCTCCAGATCCACATCGACCGGCGCGGTGTCGGTTCCAGCAGCGAACGGCGCATCGACTTCGACGCGACTGAAATAGGCGGTGTTGCTCAAGTCGGTTTGCAATTTCAGCAACTGATTGACATTGTAGGGATCGCCAGGCTTGAAGCTGGGGTAGCGCGAGAGCAGATCGGGCGACAGAAAATCCTGCTTGAAGGTAATGTTGCCGAAACGGTAGCGTTTCCCGGTATCGTAATGCAGACGGACCGTAGCCGTATAGGCTTGCAAGTCGACGCGAATGGCGCGCTCGGTAAAGCGGGCGTTAAAGTAGCCGCGTTCGGTAGCCAGCGATTCCATGACACTCTTGATCTGCTCATATTTGGGTTGATCGAGCACTTGACCCTGAGCCAGCGGCAGATTGGCCAGCAGGGTTTGAAAGGGCGGATCCTGTGCGCCTTCGCCCAACACTTGCACGTCCAGCTCGGTGATGCGCATGGGTCGCCCTGGTTGAATGCGATAGCGCGCTTCCCAACCGCCGCTGTCAGTCCGCGTCAGCGATGCCTCGATGGTGGGTTCAAAATAGCCAAAGGGTTGCAGCGCTTGGCGGATTTCGTCCTCGGCCTGTTTATACAGCCAGTTGAGCCGGATTTCTTCCGGCGCAGGTTTGCCAGCAAAACGATTGATGTCCAGAAAGGCCAGTACATTGTTACGTAATGCATCGTCTTCCAGGCCATCAATAACCACAGTCAACTTACCCGTCTCAGTCGCCGGAGATTTCGTAGCCGGGGCGCTTGCCGGGTCATTGGAGGGTTCGGGAGCCATCTCTTGCGCGTAGAGCAGTCCGGTTGACAGGAGCAGGCAGAGACTGACGAGCGGTGGTCCGACATGGAATAATCGTCTTGGACAACGGATGAAAAGAGTAATGATTGCGATCACGTGGCGGTCGTCGAATGGAATAAACCAGCAGAAGCGGAAGTGACGCCGGTTTCTTTGAGGTTGGACATTTTATAATTCTTTACCATAGTTGGCGGGGCAAGAAAAAGCCAGCGCCGCAATTTTTTCATACAGGAATTTTACAGACTATGCCAAATTGTGTTGATTCTACTCTTGAATCCTTCGTCGGCAATACGCCCTTGGTGCGTCTGCAACGCCTGCCGGGGCGAACGACCAACCGGATTTTTGGCAAGTTGGAGGGTAACAACCCGGCGGGTTCGGTCAAGGATCGTCCGGCGTTAAGCATGATCCGCCAGGCCGAGGCGCGCGGCGATCTGCAACCGGGCGAAACCCTGATCGAAGCGACCAGCGGCAATACCGGTATTGCCTTGGCGATGATCGCGGCGATGAAGGGCTATCGGATGGTGCTGATCATGCCGGAAAACCAGAGTGCCGAGCGTCGCGCGGCGATGAAGGCGTATGGCGCTGAATTGATTCTGGTCAGCAAGGAAGAAGGCATGGAAGGCGCGCGAGATTTAGCG
Source organism: Candidatus Competibacteraceae bacterium (assembly GCA_020444905.1). Classification (GTDB taxonomy): domain Bacteria; phylum Pseudomonadota; class Gammaproteobacteria; order Competibacterales; family Competibacteraceae; genus UBA2383. The sequence continues at coordinate 4,920 of JAGRHQ010000163.1, read as the reverse complement.
ATGCGGATGCAACAGGAAGGCAAGGGACGGGTGCTGGATCAATTCGCCAATCCCGACAATCCGCTGGCGCATTATCAGACCACTGGCCCGGAAATCTGGCGCGATACCCACGGTCAGATCACACATTTTGTCAGCGCGATGGGAACTACCGGGACGATCATGGGCGTATCGCGCTATCTCAAGGAGCAAAATCCTGCGGTGCAAATTATTGGCGTTCAGCCCACTGAGGGTTCCTCCATCGCCGGTATCCGCCGCTGGCCGCCGGAATATCTGCCGAAAATTTTTGATCCGGCGCGGGTCGATCGCCTCATGGATGTCAGTCAGGCCGAGGCTGAGGAGGGAACCCGCCGCCTCGCTCGGGAAGAAGGAATTTGCTGCGGGGTGTCAGCAGGCGGGGCAATGGCGGTGGCGTTGCGCTTGTCGGCGAAGGTGGAGAACGCGGTGATCGTGACCATCATTTGCGACCGGGGCGACCGCTATTTATCCACAGGATTGTTTGCGGGTTGATACTCATGCCTGGCAGGTTCCCTCACCATTTATCCACTCTACTGACACCAGCATGAGGAATTGACCGAAAGAATTTCAGCGTCTTATTGTTTCTCCACCGGAAGAATTACCGGATGCTTGTTATGGTTAATAGATAAAATGGCGACGCATAAGCCGGTTGCTAAGCGTCACCCAACCAAATCAGTCTGGAGGCTGGCAAACCATTGGCCCGGTGTTTGACCGGCGGGCGCTGTGTCGAATGGGCGGCGAGTTGAAAAACGGCTATTACGTCCAACCGACCGTGTTCCAGGGGCATAACCGGATGCGGCTGTTCTAGCAGGAAATCTTCGGGCCGATGCTGGCGGTTACAAGCAGTCCGGGATCTGGAAGCAGAAAGCAATCAAGTCATGTCGCGCTGGCAAGTCACCGATAAGACAGGTGAGTGAGCCAGCGTTTGATACACCACACAGTACCGCTCGGTCAGGCGCAGCAGGGTGTTCAATTGTTCTTCGGAAGCATCGGTGTCGAGGGTGATCTGTAACCGGATATTTTTAAAACCGACGGGCGTTTCCTTGGACAGACCCAGGGTGCCTCGGAAGTCGAGGTCGCCCTCCGCCTCAAGCATTGCGTCGCGCAGTTTGATCTCCAGTGCGGTGGCTACGGCGTTCAACGTCACTCCGGCGCAAGCGACGAGCGCTTCCAACAACATATTGCCTGAACAGGCGCTGAGGCCATCGCCGCCAGTGGCGGGATGCAGTCCAGCCACCACTGACGCCTTGCCCGTCTCAACCTTGCAGACGACCCCTTCACCCAGACGACCTTGGGCGCGCAGCCTGATCAGCGCGGCATCGGGAGCCTCGCGGTAGCGTTCTTTCAGCGGACCCTGGATTGATCGTAACTCTTCAGCATTCATCAACTTCTCCTCGTAAACAGGCGCGTGTGTTCCGTTGAGTATATTCTCGTTATGTTAACGAATATAGCTGTTTAGCCAGTAGAAGTTCATGAATTGCGCCGGCGCAATTGTGACAAGGGAAAGACCGCTGGACCTTGATCCCAGGGACGGGACGCGCTCAAAGTCGGCCCCCAGGCGTGGCCATAAACGACTTCGCAGCTGACCGGCAGCAATCCATCCGGACGGCGGTGCTGCTCATAGGCTTCCCGCACTACTTGCCACCGCTTCCGGCTCATCAGACCCGTAGGGCGCCCCCGCGTTACATTGCGCGCGCCCAAGGCTTTGAGATCGCGCGCTAAACCGTCCATTTCGGAATAGGTTAGAGTGAGCCGCTCGACATCCATCACCGGTTCCGCCAACCGCGCCCGCAACAAGGCATCACCAATGTCATGCATGTCGAAGAAGGCGTTAACATGGTTGTAACCATCGTTGACGGCAGCCCAACTGCGGCGGAGTTCGACCAGGGTATCCGGGCCAAGAGTGCTGAACAGCAGCGCTCCGCCTGGTTTCAGCACCCGGCGAAATTCCGCCAGCGCCTGATCCAATTCGGTCACCCAAGGCAGCGCCAAATTGGAAAAGATCAGATCGCAACTGGCATCGGCCAACGGCAGCGCTTCGGGTTCGCCGGTCAAACCATACAGGGTGCGGAACCAGGGCTTCCGTTTACAGGCTTTCGCCAACATGGCTGGCGCCCGCTCCAAACCGATTACTCGCGCCTTACGGTATTTCTTCATCAGAGCCAAGGTGATAACGCCGGTTCCACATCCGACGTCGAGGATAAGCTGCGGTTGCAGTTTGATCAGGTCCAGACGCTCCAGCAAGCGCCCGCCCACTTCACGATGCAGAAACGCCGCTTCGTCGTAATCCGCCGCCGCCCGCTCAAAAGCGCGCCTTAACTGATTTCGGTCGGGCGCAAACGGCAAGCCTTCACGGTCGTCATGCATCGAGAAACGCTCGTAGTTCAGTAATAAATTCCGGCAGGTGCGCGAAGAATGGCGCGTGTCCAGCCCGGGGGAATACCCGCAACCGAGCGTCCGGCAACTGTTGCAGCATCGCCTCTCCGGTTTTCGCCGGAACCAGTTGATCACGCTGCCCCATCAGGAGCAGGGTTGGGCAAGCGATTTTTGCCAAGCGGGCGCGCAGATCGCTGGTTTCCAGAATCGCCAAGCCATCCTCCAGAGCCGCTACCTCGGGTTCGCCGTGTTGGAACAGCATGGCCTTGAGTTGCCTCAACTGGGCGCTGGCCTTGTCGCTGCCATGAACTTCCAACGCGATGAAGCGCTTGAGCACTGCCCGGTAATCTTCGCGCAACTCCTCAGCGAAGCGCTGTAAAACCGACCGGGCGATGCCTTGTGGCCAATCGGGGCGCTGGATAAAGCAGGGCGTACTGTTGACCAGCGCCAGTTGGCGGACCCGCGCCGGGTCTGTCAAGGCGACCTGCTGGGCGATCAGTCCTCCCAGCGACCAACCGACCCAGGCCGCTCGCGCAGGCGTTGCCGCAATCACGGCTTTTGCCCAATCGTCCAGGGTGTGACCTACTTCGGAGCCTCCCCGGCTGTAACCGTGGCCCGGCAAGTCCAGCACTGTGACCCGGTAGTGATCCACCAAGCTTTCGGCAACATCCTCCCAGACGCCAGAATGCATGCCCCAACCATGCACCAACACGACATCCGGGCCTGCGCCAGCAGTGTGTGTATAGAGCGTAAACATTCACCTCCCTCCTTTGTTAAATGAGGGGGAATTAACAACAACCGACATCCGGCACTGCGTTCTGCTCGGCGACCACCGACTGCGTGACCCGGTTGCGGCCTTCCTTTTTGGAGCGATAAAGAGCTTGATCGGCGCGCCGCATGAAATCGCTGCTTTCTTCATCCCGGTCCAGCATCGCTACGCCGAAACTGGCGGTCACTCGCCCGATCTGTCCCACGAGCGGTTGGGACTCTAACTGCTGGCGGATGCGCTCCGCGCAAGCAACCGCGTTCTCCAAGGAAATATCCGGCAACAGAATGACAAACTTCTCACCGCCGAGACGCGCCGCCAGGTCGCTTTGCCGGCAATGCTCGCGCAATAACAACGCAAAGCGTTTCAACACTTCATCGCCCAGGGCATGGCCGTGATGATCGTTGACATCCTTGAAATGATCTATATCGGTAATCAGAAGACACAATAAATGATGGTAACGCTGGCTGCGCTCGACTTCAGCCGTCAGCGCTTCATCCAGTCGCTGCTGGTTGCCGACGCCGGTCAGCGAATCAGTCTGCATCAATTCCCGGATCGTCGCCTCATTGCGTTTCAGTCCCCGGCTCGCTCGCAGTAATTGACGCTGGGTCTCCGCCAGTTCCTCGTTAAGCTGCATCACCGTAGCGCCCAGCATCTCCAAGCCTTCCACATCATATTCAGCCGCCACCAGCAACCGCCCCTCTTGCCAGCGATAAATATGTCCTTGCAGAGAACGGCAAGGCTGATCCTCAAGAGCGACGTTCAGAATGCCACGGTATAGCAACAACGCACCGCCATGATATGGCGCCAGCGCCTGTACATCTTCCAAGCGTGGGTTGACGAACAGCGAACGGACATTCCAGGGCTGGCCAGAGGAGGCTTCCTGCGGCGGCGCCAGTCGCAGAAAGCCCCGGTTAGCAGCCAGCACGTTGCTATTTTCATCAAGCAGCGCGATGACTACACTGCTCAGTTCCTGCAAAAACGGCGGTAATCCGACATCTTCCAGAGAACGAACCAGACCATTCATATAGAGCAGTCTGCTAAATGAGTGCGCCGAGCAGGGGATGCCCTTGATCATCCAAAGGAATATCGACCCATTCATCCCGGTGAATCCGGCGTAGATCGAGAATGGACCAGGGAATCAGAATCAGCGCCGCCACAATCCAGGCCAACAAATGCCACCACCACCCACCACCGGGGATAAAAGTGGCAATGACAATAAAAAATCCCGTAATCCCGTAAAATCGATAAGCTGCCTGTTGAGTATAGTGGCCTACTTTGGGATTCGGGTGATGACGATTCATGGCGTAGACCAGCATCGATGCGCCAAACCAGAAAATCAGCAGCGGAAATGGAATCAAAATAGCGATCACATTGCCATAATTCATCAGGGTAGAGGCCCGTTTAGCGGAGGACCCACGGGCGATCTTGCCCAGCACGGTGTCTTCGCTCTGCTCAGGGATATGCATAATTCTAATCCTTAACTTATGGAAACAATAGTTCGGACAGTTTTTGAAGGGGTACGGTCGGGTAGCGGCGCCGAATTATTTTCGGATAAGGCGAAGGAGCAAACCCAAGCCGAATTCGGGGGATGACCGATGCCGCTGCTCGGAAGTGTACTGTCGAATTTGAAATTGAGCCAACCGTTCCGGAATTTTCTGAACAGGTTGTTGCCCCTGCTGTCGATCGTCCTTGGGCAGGCGACGTCTCGTCATCTTTTGTTTGGAAGTCAATTCGCACAATTCTGAGAACAAATCAATGGA
>JAGRHQ010000162.1 GCA_020444905.1 Candidatus Competibacteraceae bacterium | reverse complement strand
GCTCCTCGCTGTTCTTGTGCCGTCCACGGCGAACCGCGCCGTGGGATGGTTCGTGATCGGGACGGGGAATGTCCAGTGATCTACCCTTTGCAATAGCCGTTTGCCGTACCGCGCCTGGCCATTGTTCCAAGGCAAAATTTACCACAGATTGTTTACGCGCTTCTTGCCAAAACGGCTGAAGCCTTAACCATAAGGATAACCCTCTCGTGGAATCGATGTTATCGACTTTGCTGCTGTATTTAACTCTCGGTGCGTTTGCTGGAGTCATGGCCGGACTGCTTGGGGTGGGCGGCGGCTTGATCATCGTGCCCGTGCTGGCCTGGATTTTTCACCATCAACACATCAGCGACGCGGTCATCATGCATCTGGCGATTGGCACGTCGCTGGCGACCATCGTTGTGACCTCCATTTCCTCGGTGCGCGCCCATCATCGACGCGGGGCGGTGTTATGGCCGGTATTCTGGCGGCTGACGCCGGGCATCATCGTCGGGGCGTGGGTGGGAGCGGCTATCGCCGATGCGCTACCTAGCGCGGTTTTAAGCAAGGTTTTCGCGATCTTCGTACTCACCGTCGCCGCGCAGATGGGGTTTGGCGCGAAGCCGGCCCCGCACCGCGAATTGCCAGGTACGGCAGGCATGACCGCCGTTGGCGGGATTATCGGCACCGTATCCGCGATTGTCGGCATTGGCGGTGGTTCGCTGACCGTGCCGTTTTTGACTTGGTGTAACACAGCGATTCGCCAGGCGGTTGCGACCTCCGCCGCTTGTGGTCTGCCAATTGCGCTCGCTGGCGCGTTCGGGTTTGTCATGACCGGGCTGAACGCCACCGGCTTGCCTACCTGGAGTCTAGGTTATGTTTACGGTCCAGCGCTACTGGGCATCACGGTGACCAGTACGTTGTTGGCGCCGTTGGGTGCGCGGTTAGCACACACCTTACCGACTGAAATGCTGAAAAAGGTGTTCGCGGTCTTCCTGGCAATTATTGGCACCCGAATGCTGTTGAACTGACGCATAAATAGAGGGGGTTTCTCCACAAAGATAGGCTACACTTCTCGTGTAGAAAAGGGCGAAAATGTAATAATATAGATGCAATATCCCACGGAGAAAAATCATGACGCTAAACATTAGAAATTTGAAACTGGGAGTCAAGCTGTCCGCAGCGTTTCTTCTAATTGGCGTGCTGCCTGCTTTGATTGTTGGATTGATCGCTTTGTATGAAGCTAGCAACTCCCTCTCGCAGCAGGCTTTTCAGAAACTGGAGAGCGTGCGCGAATTAAAGAAAAAGCAAATCGAAACAATTTTCGAAGACGTCAAAACGGATTTGAATGTGCTGGTTAACGCCCAGCAGTTGTTCCGCATTTACGCCTTTAAGCATCTTGATCGTATTGAAAAAGAGGCAAAAGCTCAAGCGGAGCAAACCCTTCAGCGCCAATTCGACATGGTCAGCGCGATAGCGCACAGTGCAGAAATAGCCGATGCGCTCACTGCTTTTATGCGCGCCTCCGACACAATGGACAGCGGCGTCGCTGTTGCTGAACCTCCTACGAATAGTCCGACTTCAATAGACACTGAATCTTCTCAGAACAACCCTGCTTCTGTGGCCATTGAGACAACTGTCGAGACTACTCAGAGTACCTTATCTTCTATGGCTCCCCCCGTAAACCGAGAGACGCTCATCCAACAATTTGGGCCAACATTGACATCATATACCCGGCGACACGGTTTCGATGATCTGCTTTTGATAAGCAAGGAGGGTACCGTGGTTTATAGCGTTGCCGGTCAATCCGAATTAGGTCAATCTGTTGACGCTACTGCTTTCAAGGGCGGCGCGCTGGAAAAAGCCTTTCGCCAGGGACTTTCCGGGGTCGCCATGCAGGATTTTGCGCCTTATGCCCCGGACCATGATCGCAAGCTGGCTTTCTTCAGCGCGCCGATCATGCAAAAGGGTAATACGCTGGGCGTGCTGGTCTTCAGGTGGTCGCCAGCAGCGTTAAACGCCATTGTCAAAGATCGTGAGGGTTTGGGCCAAAGTGGAGAGACCCATTTTGCTGCCCAAGTCAATGAGCGTTTTGAGTTTCGCAGCGACATGCAGACGATGGGAGGGGGGCAATTCGTCGTCGGCTATGACCTTGCGGATCGCACTCCTGCTTACTTGCGAGAAGCTTTATCGGGCCAATCCGTCAGCAACGTTTACACCGATAGCGCTGGTAAGTTAGTCATGGTGATCGCCGATCCGCTGGACATCCAGGGGTTGTCGTGGGCAGTCGTGACCAAAATGAATTTAGAGGAAGCCTTGGCGCAACGCCTGCCCGGAACCGATCAGGATTTTTTGACTTTCTACAAGGAAAAAATTGGATTTTATGATCTGTTTTTGATTCATCCCAATGGGCAGATTTTTTACACCGTGGCCAAGGAAAGCGACTATGGCACGAATTTGCTCAATGGTCCCTATAGGGAGAGCGGTTTAGCCAAACTCTTCCGCAAGACTTTGGAGACTCGGCAATTTGAGTTTGAAGATTTTGAGCCTTATGCACCAAGTGCTAATGAACCTGCCGCCTTTGGCGCCCAACCGCTGATTCATGATGGGAAAATTGAATATGTTATCGCCTTGCAGTTTTCTCTGGATCGCGTCGATGCCATTATGCAACAACGCGAGGGTTTGGGTGAGACCGGAGAAACCTATCTGGTTGGTCCTGATAAGCGCATGCGTTCGGATTCTTTCCTTGATGCGCAGGATCGCTCCGTTAAAGCGTCATTTGCCGGCAGCATCGAGAAAAATGGCGTGGATACCCTTGCTTCGCGCGAGGCGCTGGCGGGCAAAACGGATGCTCAGGTCATCGCCGACTACCGGGGAAATTCGGTGTTATCCGCTTATACGCCGGTTAAAATGGGTGAATACACTTGGGCGATGATTGCCGAGATCGACCAGGTTGAAGCGTTTTCCGCCGTGCATCGTTTGCAATGGTGGACAGGCGGCGTTTTGTTGGCCAGCTTTGTTCTGATCGTGCTATGGGCTTGGTGGGTAACCCGCCAGATCACGCGCCCCTTGCGTACAGCCGTGGCGGCGTCTAGCCAGATTGCCGCGGGCGATCTGATGGTCAAGGTTGAGGCGACCTCTAAGGATGAGACTGGACAACTGCTCAGCGCTATGCAAGACATGAGCGAACACTTACGGCAGATTGTCGGGGATGTCCAGCAAGCCACCGCGCAAGTCAGTTCAACGGCGGCTGAGATCGCCCAAGGCAGCGCCGACCTGTCGCAGCGTACCGAAGAACAAGCTTCGGCTCTGGAAGAAACCGCCTCCTCAATGGAAGAACTGACCTCCACGGTCAAGCAAAGCGCTGACAACGCTGGGCAAGCCAACCAGTTGGCCAGCGCCGCCCGTGGCCAGGCCGAACAAGGCGGCCAAGTGGTCGATCAAGCGGTTGCGGCGATGAGCGCCATCAGCGCCAGTAGCCGCAAGATTGCCGACATCATCAGCGTCATCGACGAAATCGCCTTCCAGACCAATCTACTGGCCCTGAATGCGGCGGTCGAAGCCGCCCGCGCGGGCGAACAAGGGCGGGGCTTTGCCGTGGTTGCCGCCGAAGTACGCAAGCTGGCCCAGCGCAGCGCGGACGCCGCCAAGGAGATTAAGACCCTGATCAATGACAGCGTCGCCAAAGTGCAAGACGGTGGTCAGTTGGTCCAGCAATCTGGAAAAACGCTTCAGGAGATTGTCATCGCGGTCAAGAAGGTCAGCGACATTGTGGCCGAGATAGCGGCGGCGGCGCGTGAACAGGCGTCGGGCATTGAGCAGGTCAACAAGGCGATTCTGCAAATGGATCAGGTCACGCAGCAAAACGCGGCGTTGGTGGAAGAAACCGCCGCCGCCAGTCAGTCGATGGGCGAGCAGGCCCGCGAACTGCAAGGGTTGATGGCGTTCTTCAGGCTGGATGAGCAGCAAGCCGCACATGTCATGCCCGATGGCCAAAAAGTGACAGCACCTTCTTCCAAACAACAGCCGCCTACTCAATCCTTGTCTGCCCGGTTACCAACAGATGGTAAAGTGGAGAAGGGCGGAAAAGGAGCGTTTATCGAATGGAGTCCTGCGCTGAGTGTCGGCGACGCCATGTTAGATCAGCAGCATCAAAAACTGGTGGAAATGATCAATACTTTGCACGATGCTATGGTGACGCAGAGCGCCCAGGTTCAGATTAAGGAATTGCTGGATAGTCTGGTTGAGTATACCCAGAAGCACTTTGGTTATGAGGAAGAGCGAATGAGGTCGGCGAACTATCCTCATCTCGCCAGACATCAGCGGCTTCATGCTGATTTACTCAACCAGGTCGGCGCGCTCTGTGACAAGTTTAAGCGCGGCAAAAAAATCAATATGGAGCTGATGCAGTTTCTCAAGGATTGGTTGGTCAACCACATCCAGAAAACCGACAAACAATATAGCCCCTATCTACAAGAGCAGGAATGAAGGATGCTGGGAACACTGGTCAACACCGGCGCGGTAGTTGCGGGTAGCGCCGTTGGACTAACGGCGGGAGCGCGATTGCCGGAACGGATCAAGATAATTCTTATGCAGGCGCTGGGGCTGGCGGTGGTCGCTATTGGCCTGCGTATGGCTTTGGAAGCGCAACACGCTTTGTTAGCAATTGGCTGCCTGTTGCTAGGTGGAGTTACGGGCGAATTGCTGCGCGTCGAACAGCGCCTGGACACTTTGGCCGAAGCCTTGCGGCGGATGCTGCGTTCCGATTCCAGCCGGTTTGTCGAGGGCTTTGTCACCGCCAGCTTGCTCTATCTGACCGGGGCGATGACCATTGTCGGCTCGATCCAGGATGGCACCCTCGGCGATCCCAGCGTTTTGCTGATTAAATCGTTGTTGGATGGCGTGGCCTCGGTGACGCTGGCCTCATCGCTGGGGATCGGGGTGATGTTTTCGGCATTACCCGTGCTGCTGGTGCAGGGCAGCATCACCTTGCTCGCAGCGCAACTGGCTTTTCTGTCACAACCTGTCGTGCTGGATGCGGTCAACGCGACTGGCGGTCTGCTGATTCTGGGGATTGGCGTTAATCTGCTGGAAATTGGCCGCATTCACGTTGGCAATTTATTGCCAGCGCTGCTCTATGCCATCGTCGGCGCTTTGCTATTTACGTAGCGGATTGTTTTTCATTGTCATCAACCCCGCCGCGCCACTTTCAGCACTTCCGGCACGGTGCGTAGCTGACGAATCACTCGCGCCAGATGGCTGCGGTCGCGCACATCGAGCAGCAAGTGGACCGTGGTGGTGCTGCCATCCCGCTCCGAGGTATTGATGGTTTCAATATTACTATCGGTTGCGGAAATGGCGGCGGCGATGGTGGCCAGAACACCGCGCTTGTTGGTGACATCGAGCCGCAACTCTGCGGTAAAGTCGACGCTGGTGTACTGTTCCCATTCCACTTCGATCCACTTGTCAGGATTTTTCTTGTAGCTTACGACATTTTTACAGTTATCGCGGTGAATAACGATCCCGCGTCCCGTGTTGAGATAACCGATGATGGCGTCGCCCGGCAAGGGTCGGCAACATTTGCCAAAACTAACCACGGCGCCCTCGGTGCCCTTGATCAGCAAAGGCCGAGCGCCTGCATCCGTCGGGGTAATCTCGTTCTCATTCGGCAACAGGCGTTTGACGAACAACGCCGCCACCCGGTTTCCCAACCCGATGTCGGCTAAAAGATCGTCGAAGCCATCCAGACCCAGTTCCTGAACCAATCCCTGAACCCGCCCACCTGGAAGCTCATTCAAGCTGCTGACATAGCCGGCCAGCGCTTTTTCCAGTAACCGCTTACCCAGCAGGATCGCCTCTTCACGTTGCAGGTGCTTGAGGTAGTGGCGAATACTGGAGCGGGCCTTGGCGGTAACCACGAAGTTGAGCCAGGCGGGATTCGGACGGGCCGTCGGAGTAATAATGACCTCCACGCTTTGGCCGGTGCTCAAAGGCGTGCGCAATGGCACCAGCCGGCGTTCGACCTTGGCGCCCACACAGGTGTTGCCCACATCGGAATGGATGGCGTAAGCGAAATCCACCGCGGTCGCCCCGCGCGGCAATTCGATAATCTCGCCGCGCGGGGTGAAGACGTAGATCTCGTCGGGAAACAGATCGACTTTGACGCTTTCCAAAAACTCCACCGGATTGCCGGCCCGGCGTTGCATGTCCAGCAATTTGCGTAACCATTCGCGGGCGCGTTGCTGGGCATGACTACCCTGGCCGTCGCCGCCGGACTTATAGCGCCAGTGCGCGGCGACCCCGACCTCGGCCATGATATGCATATCTTCCGTGCGGATTTGCACCTCAATAGGGACGCCATTGGGGCCAAACAGCACGGTGTGCAGCGACTGGTAGCCGTTGGCCTTGGGAATCGCGATATAATCCTTGAACCGGCCCATAATCGGCTTGTACAGGTTATGCATCACCCCTAGCGCCCGGTAACACATATCCACCGTTTCAACGATCACGCGCACTGCGTAAACATCATAGACTTCCTTGAATGGGAGACGCTTGCTGCGCATCTTCCGATAAATACCCCACAGATGCTTGCTGCGTCCCATAACCCGGACCTGAATGCTTTCGTCATGCAGGCGGGTTTGAATGCGGGTTTCCAATTGCCCGATGATTTCGCGCCGGTTACCGCTCATCCGGCGCACGGCGTCTTGCAAAACCCGGAAGCGCAATGGATGCAAATGGTTGAAACCGAGATTCTCCAGCTCCTGACGCAGATGGTTCATCCCCAGCCGACCGGCGATCGGCGCGTAAATCTCCAGAGTTTCCCGCGCAATGCGCCGGCGTGATTCAGGACGCATCGCCCCCAGAGTGCGCATGTTGTGCAGGCGGTCGGCCAGCTTGATCATGATCACCCGCAGATCATTGGCCATCGCCAGGAACATCTTGCGGAAATTCTCGGCTTGCGCCTCCAATTTGGAATTGAACTGAATCTGCGTCAGCTTGCTGACCCCGTCGACCAGATCGGCTACATCAGGTCCAAAGCGGTGACTGAGTTGTTCCTTGTTATAATGGGTGTCTTCGATCACATCGTGCAGGATAGCGGCCTGCAGCGTTTCATGATCAAAGCGGACATTGGCCAGAATACGGGCTACGGCCAGGGGGTGAAAAATATACGGCTCACCACTCTTGCGGTAAATGCCGGCATGAGCCTCGGCGGCGAAATGGCAGGCTTCGCGTAAATCATCAACCTGTACCGGCTCCAGATACTCGCTCGCGATGGCGCATAAATCATCAATGCGAAGATGCAAATCATCCAGCCACTCATCATCGACAGCCAACTGGTGACCGGGCTGAAATTCATTGCGCATTTCCCGCAAGGGTACGCTCATCATCATGCTCGAACTCCCGGCTCCGGCAGCCCGGAGACGCCTAAGCCGACGTCACCGGCGCATTATGGTCATTAGAAGTGGATGCATCGCGCGAAGCCTGGCCGCGACGACGATATTTTTCCTGAAGCAGATGATCAATCTTGCCGTCGGCTAGTTCTCGCAAAGCGACCACAGTGGGTTTATCGTTTTCCCAGGGCACCAGCGGCTCGCGGCCCAAGGCCAGTTCACGGGCGCGTCGCGCGGCGATCAGCACGAGTTCAAAACGATTGTCCACGCGATCGAGGCAGTCTTCAACAGTAATTCGAGCCATTCAGGCGGTTCTCCAGATTCGGCAACGAGTGTTGCCGGGTCAATGACGGACTAAAATATTGAACTTATCATTTTAATTAAAACAATTAGTTAAGACAAGAGTAACTGCAAAAGTTCCCGCTGCCGTTCAATTTGCAGTACCCGGCGCTGACGATGGGCGATCAAAATGGCGCGCAGCGCATCCAGGGCGGTCGTAAAGTCATCATTAATGACCAAATAATCAAATTCAGCGTAATGCGATAATTCATCCAGCGCCGCCGCCATGCGCCGTTCTATTACTTCGGCCTGGTCCTGAGCGCGACCAGTCAGACGTTGTCGCAAAGCTTCGCGCGAGGGAGGCAAAATGAAAATGCCTGGGCTGTCCGGCAGCCGCTCGCGCACTTGCCGGGCGCCCTGCCAATCGATTTCCAGAATCACATCCAGGCCAGCCTGCCGTTGTGTATGCACAGCATCGCGGCTAGTGCCATAACGGTTGCCGAATACCTGGGCGTGTTCCAGGAATGCGCCTTGGGCAATCATCGCCTCGAAAGTTGCGGGAGTCACGAAATGGTAATGTTCGCCATCGCGTTCGCCGGGACGAGGCGGACGGGTGGTGTGCGAGACCGAGACGGCAACACCTGGCGTGGTTTCAACCAGGCGTTTGACCAAACTGGTTTTTCCAGCGCCGGATGGCGCTGCGACGATGTAAAGAGTTCCGAGAGTCATAGGAAAGGGGGATGTCCGGTCTTGGTTGAGAGGAGCGAGCGAAGCATCCTACATCACAAGTTCAAAGACGACACGGCAAAATGTCAACCGGGAACAGGCCGAGTTTCTCTTGCGGGAAGGTTGCCATGAAGCATAGGGCTATCTCTATGATCCACCATTGCTCGCTGCGGAACTGGCGAGCAGGTGGCGGGGCAGATGATCGGGCGATGGACTGTTCGGAAGAACTGATTCAAGCGCATAACAAATTGAGTCATTCCAGGGTTCGCAGTGTATTCTTCGCTACAACGCGGGAAAGCGTTGAAAGGGATTTTTTGTAAGAATTTGGTTTCAAATAAATTTTTTACATAGAATTCTTGCCTCAGCACCGTTTTCCGCCTACATTTTTAGCTTTGTCTCATCGAGGGAATAACGATGCGCGCATGGCCGGGTCGGGTTGGTTTTCTATAGTCAAACAGTTTTTTATTAGTTAATATATAATGAAGAAGTTAGCTCAATAAGGAGTACTGTAATGTCAAAGC
>JAGRHQ010000161.1 GCA_020444905.1 Candidatus Competibacteraceae bacterium | reverse complement strand
TCAAGCGGGAAACGTAGCCAGCGTCTTCACATCATGCCCTTTCCAACCCAAGCGCGATGCGCGATGTAGGCCAGCAACCCGCAACTCGCAATGACCGCGGCCATCGGCAGCGCCGAGCCGCCGCCCGCCAGGCCAACCGCCATACTGGCAAGGGTCGCTACGCCAAATTGCAACGCACCGATCAGGGCCGAGGCGCTGCCTGCGCGTTGCCCCTGCTGCGCCAGAGCATTAGCCATAGCATTAGGCGCAGTAAAGCCGAGACTGACGCTATAGCAAAATAGCGGAGCCAACAGCCCCGGTAAGCCGCCCCAGCCACTGGCGGCGATCAACAGCATGGCCAGTCCAAGCAGTACAGTTGCGCGGTTTGCGCGGCGCAGAAGCGTATCGGTGGAATAGCGCAGCAACAGACGACGGTTGACCTGGGAACTGGCGATCAGCCCCAGCGCATTGAGGCCAAACAGCCAGCCGAAATTCTGCGCCGATACGCCATACACCTCGATGAACACATGCGGCGAACCGGTGATGTAAGCAAACATTCCGGCATGGGCGAACCCACCGCTCAGAACATAGCCAATGAACCGGCGGTCGATCAGCAAGTCGCCATACACCCGCAGCGCAGCGCCGATCCCCGTACTGGCGATCGTATCTGCCGGTCGGGTTTCCTGCAGCACACGCCAGACGGCGAACAGGCAGCCCAGCCCGAAGAGCGCCAGCACCGCGAAGATCGCTCGCCAGCCTGCGAACCAGAGAATCCAGCCGCCAATAAACGGTGCGAGAATCGGCGCTAGTCCCATGATCAGCATGAGCAGGGAAAACACCCGTGCGGCGGTCAGAGGGTCGCAGCAATCGCGCACTACTGCCCGAGCAATGACAATCCCGGCGCAGCCCCCAATGGCCTGGATGAAACGCAAGGCAATCAGCGTGACCATATCGGTTGTCAGTGCGCAACCGACCGAGGCGATCACGTACAGCGTCAGACCAAGATAGAGCGGCGGTTTGCGGCCATAACGGTCCGCCAGCGGTCCGTGAATCGCTTGCCCGAGCGCCAGACCAATGAAGAAGCTCGACAGGGTGAACTGGGCAGCAGAAGTCGCAACGCCAAAATCAGCGGCGATGGCCGGCAGACCCGGCAGATACATATCAATCGACATCGGCGCGAAGGCGATGAGTCCGCCGAGAATCAGTAGCCAGGAAAGGGGTAGGGTAGCGCTCAACGGGCGTTGCCTAATAATTACCTAATCACATAGAATCTAATAGAATCTACCCATCAAGCTTGGAAACCGGCGCCATATCGTCCGATAGTCTCTCGTGTCATTGCCTCGCTCAATGACAAAACGGCATCCTGAATCGCCAGGTGAGCAGACCAGTTCAAATGTGTGGATATCGCTGCGCAAGATTATAGTAGGCAGTTACCTTTGAAAAATAACAATTGGAAGCTATTTCATTCTAAAAAATTCAGTCAATAAATTTAACACTGCGCACGGCGTCAACGGCGCCAGGTACAACACAAAAAAGTCTTCAGCTATATCGAGGATGCGGCCGGGCGGAACGGTGTTGACCAATTTATGGTTTATCCTCCCGAATCCGGCAGCCTTTTGGAATCGAGCTTTTCATTTACCCTGGAATGAGTCCATGCAACGCAGCAACCTTCTAGCTTTTTTGGTTTCACTGGGGATAACTGGTCTGCTAATCTGGGGACTGGTTTATTTCATCAACACTTGGTGGGATCATTTACCCAAGGTCGTTGCGCTTACCATCTGTATCCTGCTGGCGGTGATGGTGATCGGTTACCCCATCTATGCCCTAGCGCGCTGGTCGGATCGTCATCTGGCCCGAGTCAAGGAGCAGCAGCAAAAGCAGAATCGCCAGAACGACCTGTGATGCGCGCACTCATCAGTGTTGACCGCCAATGTTCAATATCCTGCGTGATTGGCGGCGGCGACGCTGGTTGCAAAACGCTCGTCTCCCCGAGGGGATCGATTCAGGCTCCCCGCACCAATCGATGACTGCGCAAGTCCCGAATTTCCGTCGGTTTATCCGCGCCTCCGGTCGGGCCGGGCAGCAGCGCGTCAATGCTCCGCCCCAATTGTCGGCGCACCGCCAATACGTTGCGCGCCGGAGGACGGCCACTGAAGTTCGCGCTGGTGGAGACCAGCGCATGGCCACAGGCCCGACAGAGCGCCGCCGCCAATGGATGGGCCGTGACCCGCACCGCCAGCGTGTCATGACGACCCCGCAGCCAGTACGGCGTATCGGCCCGGGTTGGAACCAGCCAGGTGTAGGGACCCGGCCAGGTCGCAGCCACCCGTGTTTGCTCATCAAATGAGAGTGGTTGCAGGAAAGGCGCAAGTTGCGTGAAATCGGCGGCAATCAGGATCAATCCCTTGCGCAGCGTCCGCCGCTTGAGCGCCAGCAAGCGACGAACCACCCGCTCATTCCGTGGGTCACAACCCAACCCATAAACGGCCTCAGTGGGATAGGCGACGATGCCGCCCGCCTGAACCACGCGGGCAACGGCGCGCAGACACAGGCGTGGGCCTCCCCTACCCCAACTCTCCCCCACGCGGGGAGAGGGCGTTTTAGCATCGCTAACCATTACTGGACCGCTTCTTTTTCGCGGGCGCGGCAGTTCGTCGGCGGTTCGTGGCGCGCTTCTTTTTCTCCGGCGCTTCCCGGAGCAACACCTCACATTCCTCCAAACTCAAACTCTCCGGTTCCCGCTCCTTGGGCGCCCGGACATTTTTGTTACCGTCGGTGATGTAGGGACCGAAACGCCCCTTGAGAATTTCGATGGGTGAATCCGGAAAGGTCCGTAATCGGCGATTGGCCTTCGCTTCCTCATGCGCAGCGATCAATTCCAGCGCCTGTTCCCGACTGATGGTGTAAGGATCGCTATTCTTGATCGAGACATAGTTCTTGCCGTAACGCACATAAGGCCCGAAACGGCCAATATTCGCCTGCATCGATTCGCCGTCCACCGTGGTCCCCAGGTCGCGCGGCAATTGAAACAGCGCCAGGGCTTCTTCAAGCGTGATCGTATCCAGCCGCTGATCAGGTCGCAGGCTGGCGAAACGCGGCTTATCGACATCCTCCTTGACGCCGATCTGCGCGAACGAGCCAAACCGGCCCATGCGCACCGACACCGGTTTACCAGTCTTGAGATCCGTCCCCAGTTCCCGGCTTTGAATCACGTCCTGCCGCGAGACATTTTCCGCCTTTTCCGTCACACGTTGCTTGAAAGGCTCCCAGAAACCGCGCATCAACGGCAGCCAGTCTTCCTCGCCGCGCGACACGGCGTCCAGTTCATCTTCCAGGCGGGCGGTGAATTCATAATCCACATATTGATCGAAATGCCGGGTCAGAAACCGGTTGACAATCCGGCCAATGTCAGTGGGCTTGAAACGGCGATTATCTAGTATCGCGTATTCGCGCGCCAGCAGGGTCGAAATAATCGCAGCATACGTCGAAGGTCGACCGATGCCATGCTCCTCCAGCGTCTTCACCAGACTGGCCTCGGAATAACGCGGCGGCGGTTCGGTAAAATGCTGTTCGGAACGCAACGCCCGCAAGTCCAGCCACTCACCCTTTTTCAAAGGCGGCAACGCCCGACTCTCCTCCTCATCGCTCTGATCGTCCACGCCTTCCTGATAAACCGCCATGAAGCCGGGATCAGCAATCGTCGAGCCGGTCGCGCGGAATAGGTTGCCAGGCCCGCATTCCAGATCAGCCGATACGGTATCCAGGGTCGCTGGAATCATCTGACAGGCCACGGTGCGTTTCCAGATTAATTCATACAGCGCGTGCTGGTCCGCATTCAGATGCGTGCGGACGGCCTCCGGGGTAAGACTGACGGCGGTGGGACGAATCGCCTCATGCGCTTCCTGAGCATTCTTGGCCTTGGTTTTGAAAATCCGAGGACTGGACGGCAGATTGTGCGCGCCATAGCGCTGGGCAATCAGCGCCCGAATGTCATTGAGCGCATCCTGGGCCAGGTTGACCGAATCAGTGCGCATGTAAGTGATCAGGCCCACCGCGCCGTTGCCGGTATCAATACCTTCGTACAACTGTTGCGCGACCCGCATGGTGCGCTGGGTGGAAAATCCCAGTTTACGCGAGGCTTCCTGTTGCAAGGTCGAAGTGGTAAAGGGCGCCGCGGGATTGCGCTTACGCTGTTTACGTTCAACCCTGGCGACAAGCAGGCGGCCGATCACTCCCTCACCGGCGATTGTTCCAGAATCGCTCAGATGCGCACTCGCAACATCCAGCAAGCTCCGTTCCATGCGATGCGCCTGCTCACCATCGGTCACGCTAAATTGCGTCAGCTTCTCGCCGGCATACTCCAGCAACCGGGCCGTGACCGGCTGACGCGCCTTAGCGGCGTCGGCTTCCAATGTCCAATACTCGCGCGCTTGGAACTGTTCGATCTCTTCCTCACGCTCGACAATCATCCGCAAGGCCGGCGATTGCACCCGGCCCGCCGACAGACCCGGACGGATTTTCTTCCACAGCAAGGGCGACAGATTAAAACCGACTAAATAGTCCAGCGCTCGCCGCGCTTGTTGCGCATTAACCAGATCCAGCGACAGACTGCGCGGATGGGCAACCGCGTCCAGAATCGCCCGTTGTGTGACTTCGTGGAATACCACGCGCTGAACCGGTTTATTACTTAACACATCGCGTTGCCGGAGAATTTCACACAGGTGCCAGGAAATGGCTTCGCCTTCGCGATCTGGGTCAGTGGCTAGATAGAGCGCCTCCGCCTTAGCCGCCGCCTTGGCGATGGTTTCAACATGGCGTTCGCTCTTATCAATGATCTGATACTTCATGGCGAAGTCGTGATCGGGATCGACCGCGCCTTCCTTAGGCACCAGATCGCGCACATGACCATAGGAAGCGAGAACCTCAAAGTCCTTGCCCAGATATTTCTTAATGGTCTTCGCCTTGGCCGGCGATTCCACGATGACCAAATTTTTACTCATAACCTTACTGGGGGCTAACGGAAACAGAAATAACGCCGGGAGCGCGTCCGGCCATAAAAAAGCGGCGCCCTCGGCTTAAAATCCGCTACATGGCGGACTCTAGCGAAGCGGCGAGGAATGCTTTACTGAATGATTAATGGAGGTAGCCGGGAACCTCGTCAAAGATCAATTCTTCCATCCAGGCATAAGCTTCTTCCTGACCAGGCTGATTAAGCAACACCATCAGGACGATCCATTTCAACTGATGCAGGTCGATGTCGTCGGTCTCCAGCGCCATGACCCGGTCAATGACGAGTTCGCGGGTTTCCGAATCGAGAATGCCGCGCTGCTCCAGAGACAGCAGGAACCCGCGACAATCCACATCTAGTCGGGCCTGTTCTGCCTGGATGTAAATACGGCATGAACGGGGATTCACCGGCAGTGGGATGGACGGATGATCGACCAGACTGTCCAGCCAGTTGAATGCCTGGCGTACTTCCCGCGAGGGAAAACCGGCTGCCAACAACTCGGTTTGGATGGATTCGCGATCAGGATCGGTGTCAATATCCTGGTCTATGTCGCTCTGGAATAGATACATCAACACATCCAGCATGTTTTCTTTCATTCAGAAGCTCGCCTTGAAAGTACAAAAGACCCAACCATCAGGCGGGGCGCGAGACGCGAGTCCAATTTGGCCAGCGCGCGAAAACCACCGCTACGCCATCACGTAGGCGGCGACCAGCATTCAGCATTTCAGACGACAGTAAAAACCACCGGGAACCGCCGCAATGAATCCTTCCAACTCCAGAATTAAGAGCATGGAGGAAACCACTTCTGCCGTCAATCCACAACGTTCCACTAACAGATCGATTCCACACGACTCATCGCCCATAGCCGCCAGCAATTGCCGATACTCTTCATCCAGCGCATCCATCGCCGGCTTGGCGGTCTCCAGCCCGGTTTCAACCGTTGATTCAATCGCGTTGGCTGTGGCCAGGGAACCCAGTTCCTCCAGAATATCGGTTGCGGTTTCCACCAGTTTGGCGCCTTCGCGGATCAGGGCGTGGCAACCTTTGGCCAGCGGGTTATGAATCGAACCGGGAATGGCAAAGACTTCCCGGCTCTGTTCCAGCGCCAGGCGGGCGGTAATCAGTGAGCCACTGCGCGCGGCGGCTTCGACCACCAGTACGCCCAGCGCCAGTCCGCTGATCAGGCGATTGCGTTGGGGAAAATTACCCGCTGCCGCCGGCGTGCCAGTGGGCAACTCGGAAACCAGCGCGCCGCGTTCAGCAATCGCGTAGGCCAGATCGCGATTTTTGGCGGGGTACACCCGGTCGAGACTGGTGCCCATAACGGCAATCGTGCAACCTTCGCGGCTGGCTAACGCTCCCTGGTGAGCGGACGTATCGATGCCTAGCGCCAATCCACTGGTAATCGTCATGCCGGCCCCAGCCAAATGCTCGGCGAAACGGTGGGCGGTTTCCCGACCCAGCGGCGTCGGATTGCGGGTGCCGACTATGGCCAGTTGCAGCGTCCGCAAGCAATGCGGATCGCCATGGACAAACAGCAGGGGCGGAGGGTAGGGAATCTGACGCAACAGGGGCGGATAGCGAGGATCGGCCAGCGCCAGCAGATGATTGCCGCGCTGCTCCAGCCAGCTAAGATCAGCTTCAACCGACCGCCAGTCTGGCGCGCTTAGATAGTCGAGCGCGGCGCTGGGCAGGTCCAGTCGCCCCCATTCGGCGCGACCCACAGCAAACACCTCCGCCGCCGAACCAAAGTAGTCTAGCAATCGGGCAAACCGCGCCGGCCCGATGCCCGGCGCGCGCAACAATGCGAGCAACCAGGCCGGATCGTCCGTTGGGGGCGGAAAGATATCGTTCAGGGCGTCGTCACCTGGTCTTGCAGACGGATGGCGCGTTCCGCCTGCATCACCAGCGCATAGCTCACCAGATCATGCACCTTGTACACCATAACCAAACCGGAACGTTCACCCGGCAAGCGCACGGCCCCACCGGAAACCGGGTCATCGATGGTGCGCTCTTTGCTGTAGATCGCCAGCACATGACCAGGTTCGAGACCTTCCTGAGCGCCCAGATTGATAATCACACTGCTATACTGGGTGATCTGAGTCACATCGGTATCCAGCTTGGCGATAATAAACCCATAGGTATCTGGCGGTACGGGATGCGGTTCGAAGCTGTAAAGCTGGGCTTCGGTCTCCAGTGGGAACAGGCGATCGCCCGCGCGGACCGGCGCGACCGTGTTGGCCAGCACCAAGGTCGCTGGATCCGCATCCTTTTCCAGAACCGCCTGACCCAGGTAGATACCAGCAGTGCCCAGGTAACGACCGGAATTCGGTTCGCGCAACGGCTCGCTGGGGCGGAACACCTGATAACGCGGCTGGTCAAAAATAGTGCCCCGGGCATAAACCCGGTCGCGGTCGGCATAGATGATTTGCTCATCGTCATCAGCCACAATGTACGGCGAACCTTGCCATTGCGCGTCGCTCAGGATCAGAGCGCGCGTCAGAAAGGATTCAACCGCGTCGCGCGGCACCGGCGGAATCGGCTGAGTCAATTCCACGACCCGGATTTGTGGAGACAGCTTGATCAGCGGTACGTCCTCGCGTTCGGCAACTTCCAGTTGCGGTTTTCCGCTGGCATCGTAGCTGAAACGCAACACGTCGCCGGGATAAATCCGGTTGGGATTGCGAATCTGTGGATTCTGTCGCCAGATTTCGCGCCATTGCCAGGGATTTTGCAGAAACCGGCCAGCAATGCTCCACAAGGTGTCGCCCGGGACCACCGTGTAGGTTTGGGGGTGGTCGGGGCGTAGCGCAACCGGCCCGGGAGCGGCCGGCGGTTGGCCTGGAGTCGATCCGGCCAGCAACGGGGGTTCGCCAGGGGTTGAAGCGCCTGAACCGGGTTCGGGCGCATCGGATTCAGAGGGATTCTGGGCGCATGCCCCGAACAAAACCGCTGCAGTCAATGACAGAGCAGTTCCGAGGCGCCTTGAGGAACGCGTGATGTTCATGGTCCTTGCTCATCCTTCGGAGGTACGGGCGGGAGTGTAGCGGATCACTCCCCTCGCGCAAAGTATAGCCCCGATGCATGAGTTTCTCGTATGATTTCGCATCGACTGACTAAAATCGCAAGACTTAATTTGAGCATCTAACCAGGCTTTCACGGAGGAGTCATGGTGCAACTCAATATACTACATTATCCTGACCCCCGCTTGCGCAAACCTGCGCTGCCGGTGGAAACCGTTGATGACAGCGTGCGCACCCTGGTCGCTAACATGCTGGAGACCATGTATGCAGCGCCGGGCATCGGCTTGGCCGCAACCCAGGTCAATATCCGAAAACGGGTGGTGGTCATGGATATATCCGAAAATAAAGACCAGCCGCGCGTATTCATCAATCCCACCCTTCTGGAACGCGAAGGCGAAGGTGAAATGGACGAAGGGTGTCTCTCGGTGCCCGGTTTCTACGAAACGATCCGTCGCGCCGAGCGGATTCGGGTCAGTGCGCTTGATGCCGATGGCGAACCCTTTGAGCTGGAAGCGCACGGCTTGTTGGCGGTGTGCATTCAGCACGAGATTGATCATTTGGATGGCAAACTTTTTGTGGACTATCTGTCAGTGCTGAAACGCGACCGCATCCGCAAGAAGCTGGAAAAGCAGGCTCGCCACGAAGCGCGCGCTGCCTAAGCATGGATGCGCCGCGCTTGATTTTCGCGGGAACTCCCGAATTCGCTGTTCCCTCTCTGCAAACCCTGTTGGATGAGGGTTATTCGCCGGTCGCCGTTTATACCCAGCCGGATCGACCGGCGGGACGGGGTCGCCAACTGCGAGCCAGCCCACTTAAAACCTGTGCTCAAGATGCCGGGATCCCGGTCTATCAGCCGACCACCTTGCGCGATCCTGTTGTGCAAGCCGAGTTAGCGGCGCTGCAACCGGATTTACTGGTAGTC
>JAGRHQ010000160.1 GCA_020444905.1 Candidatus Competibacteraceae bacterium | reverse complement strand
CGCGGAGGCCCGGTTCCATCCTGCGGGGCATCTCTTTCTGGTGCTGGTCGAGCGCAACGCGGAAACCGAACTCGCCCGGCTGGATGCTGTAATGTGGCGGGACACCGCGCACGCGATCTTGCGCCGCTTCCAGCAGCAGACCGGCCAGGCGTTGACGGCGGGTTTGCGTATCCTGGCGCAAGTGGATCAGGTCATCGTCAGGGAGCGTTACGGCCTGCAACTGCGCCTCGTCGATCTGGATCCGCGCTACACCCTGGGTGAAATGGCGGTCAAGTTACGGGCGATCCGCGAAGCCCTGCGGCGGGACGGTCTCTTCGAGCGCAATCGCCGGTTGCCTTTCCCGGCGGATTTCTTTCAAATTGCGGTGATCAGCCCAGAGGGCGCGGCGGGCCTTGGCGATTTCCAGGCAGAAGCCCATCGGCTGGAGCGCGCCGGCGTCTGCCGATTCCATTATTTCCCGGCAGTGTTTCAGGGGCTGGCGGCCCAGGCCAGTCTGGGCGCGGCGCTCGCGCAAGCGACCGCCTGGCCCGGTATCGACGCGGTGGTGATCCTGCGCGGCGGCGGTCCCGTCGCTGATCTGCATTGGCTCAACGAGGAAGCCTTGGCGCGGGCGGTGTGCGTGAGTCCCGTGCCGGTGCTGACCGGCATTGGCCATGAGAAGGATCAAACCGTGCTGGACGAGGTGGCCTGCCGCGCCCTGGGCACACCCTCGAAGGTGATTCACTGCATTGAATCGACGATCCAGGCCCGCGCGCAACAAGCCGAGGCCGCGTTCCAGGCGATTCTCGCTACGGCACGGCGCACGTTGGAGCAATCTGGTCAGTCTGTCGCGCATCTCCAACGTGAGATCAGCGATCATGCCACTCGGCAATGTGCCGCTGCGGAACGCGCTGTCAGCCAGGCCCGCTGGACCGTAGTCGAGGACAGTCGCCGCCAGCTTCTCATCGCCCAACACACCCTGCAGGGCCATCACCAGCATCTCCTGCGGGACACCGGCCAGGCCGTCGCGCGGGCGGAACGCGAGCTTGCCGCCGCCTACCAAGCAACCCTGGACATGGCCCGAGGACAATGGCGACAGGCCCAACAGCGCCTGGCCGAACGCTGGGGGGCGCTGGCCGCTCACGCCCGCGCGGGGATGGCCCTGCGCGCCCGCGAGATCGCCTTGCTTCGCGCCTCGCTGCCTCCGGAAGCCGACGCCCTGTTGCAGCGCGCCCACCGCTCCACTGAACAATGCATCGGGGAAATTCTCGGCTTGGGGCCAGAGCGCACCCTGAAACGCGGCTTTGCCCTGGTGCGCGCCCACGGACGACCGGTCACCGCCCGCGCTATCGCCCAAACGCACACCCATCTCGATCTTGAATTCCATGACGGTCATTTGACCGTCCAGCCGGAGCGTATTGATGACGACTTTGAATCCTGAAAGCTTCAATGACGCCTTTCAGGTGTTGCAGCGCAACGCCGAAACCCTGCGCCGCCAAACTGAACCGGACATTGACCGGCTGGTACCACTGGTCGAGGAAAGTCTGCAAGCCTACGCGATTTGCAAACAACGCCTGGAGGCGGTGCGCCAGGCGTTGGCGGCGCAACTGGGGCCGGAAGCCGCCCAAGACGAGGTCGCGGCAATTCCCTTCACCTCTGAAGAGGCGACGCCGCCGGCCACCTCCCCGACCACGCCAGACGGGTTGGCCGCCGGCGGCGCAGACTTCGATGACGACATCCCTTTTGCGCCGCATCTGCGCGGCGGGGAATGGGCCGCGTGAATCTGAACTGAAAAGAAAGGAGATTCGACGTGGCGAACACACCCACGCCCCACTGGCAACCCCTGACCGCGTTGCCGCTCATTGCCTCCGTGATCGACGGCGAACTGGCGGATGGTCAGGAACACTATGCGGCCCTGTTGGCCACGCGCGACCGCCCCCATGTCCTGGATGACGCCACCGTGGAACGCAGTATCAAGCTGCACACCGAGCAGCAGGATTTTCTCGGGGTCTTTGCGGAGCAGCTTGAACGCTGGCGCAATGAACAACCCACCGACGCGCAACACCGCGAACTGGATCGGTTGGAGGGGCAGCTTGACCGCTTGCGGGCCGTGCTGGAGGACATTCTCCAACTTGCCGCCGAATTGAAGCAGGGCACGATTGAGCGGGTGTTGGCCAAAAGCGATCTGGAGTTGGGTATCGAGGCGTTGATGCGGATGACTAAGGGGCGGTGATATGCTCTGGTACCGTTCTTGCCTTATTTGTCCTTTAACCAAAAGGGCTATGCATTTTCCCTTTTTAATGCTACGCTAATAAGCAGATTAGCGATAATCGATCTCCGGGGGAATACCATGAATAATGACATAACCTTCGGTCGCTTCGTTGCGGAAAAGCGTAAGAAGTCGAATCTCAGCCAAAAAGAGCTTGCTGCAAAAATTCTCCGCGAGGATGGTGAACCCATATCACCGCAGTATCTAAACGATATCGAACGTGATCGACGTGCGCCCACTTCCGATCACATGGTCGGCCAATTTGCTTTAGTACTCGACCTCAGCGCAGACTATCTTCATTATCTCAATGGACGCTTCCCTGAATCGGAGCGCAAGAGTCGTATCACGGAAAATGAGTTTTCAGAACGTATGTTTGCTTTTCGTCGGGACACCAAAGCAAAGCAGGAGTAACCAATGGTTCGTTATGTCAACGATAAAACAGGACGTTTTACTCAACGTCCGCATTACGAACCTACTGAGCTGGATCGTGAATGCGAACGTATTATTGTCAGATTTCTTGAATCGCTTTATGGGAAAGCTCAATTTCCTGTTTCCACTGAGGATCTCAAGAAATTAATTGAACGTGACGCCGAAGATCTAGATTGCTATGCAGATTTGTCAAGGTACGGTCCTGACGTTGAAGGTTTAACAGAGTTTCAGTGCGGACAGAAGCCTCTCGTCCAGATATCTTCCGAACTCACTGAAAATGATCGACGTGAGAACCGCCTTCGTACAACGCTCACTCACGAGTACGGGCACGTTTATTTTCATGCCTACCTTTTCGAGACAATGCATAGTCAGAATCAATTGTTCCAGACGAATAGAAGCGAAAGAGTTGTATGCAAGCGAGATTCAATTGTTTCTGCCCCAGAAACTAACTGGATGGAATGGCAGGCTGGATATGTGTGCGGTGCCCTCCTTATGCCGATTTCATATGTTAAAAAGATAACCACAGATTTTCTTACAGAGAGCAATCATTATGGACCAATCGCGTCAGCCAGCTCAAACGGTATAGAACTTATCACCCGTGTCGTTGATGCCTTCAAAGTCTCCGAAGATGCCGCCCGTGTGCGCCTCCTCAAGCTAGGCCACCTTGGGAACGAACGAGGCAAGAGTCTTTTCTCCTGATAATTGGTTAAAAATCACTTGCATGTGATTTTGGTTTCATATACGCTAATAAGCGTATCGGCGGATTAGCTTGAAAGCGATGACCGCAATCAGGCCCCGTCTTTAATTTGGAGATTTAAATGTTTATAAATCAAATGTTTATTAGAAAGCCAAACTCCGATCAATCTGGCCGTTCTTTTCACACCAGTATGATCGCAGCTGTTTGGCGCAAGGGGCGGGCTGTCCCTGGGTATGACCAAAATATTTATCGCAAGGATTCCTGCGGTGCTTGGATGAAACGTGATGAGTACGGGAACACCTCCTCACAGCACGGTTGGGAGGTAGACCATATCAGACCAGTATCTAAAGGCGGTTCGGATGATCTTTCTAACTTGCAGCCCTTACAGTGGCAAAACAATCGGCGCAAGGGCGATGACTATCCAAACTGGTCTTGTGCAGTAGCAGCCTAATTTTTAAAGGGGTTTTGACGCGATGAGTAAGAAGCCTGGTACCAACACAGGAAAAAATGGCGGTATTTTTCAGGAGACCGGTCCCCGTGGCGGTCGTAAGGACAACTACGCTGCGGTTCCTGATCATCATCGTCTTCCACCAACTTCAAAACCCGGCCATGCTTGGGAACAGGTGAAGAGGACACCAGACAGTAAAAAATAGGCTCCAGAAGCACACCATAGTCTCTTCAACCTAGAGACTATGGCATTGATGGACTAATTAAAATGAGACCATTTTGAGTCATTATTGAGAATCGGAGTTATAGAAGAACGGCGCACAATCATTGTTTACGTCGGGCGGCGACACCTGTCCTTGCGACAATCCGAATTCCTATCACCTTTTCAAACTCTGCATTCGCAAGGTATCCATATTTTTTGCCTTGATGCCCAATGAAGTTAACCGCGTATGGCACGAGAGCGGCATATTGCGTGGAATGTTGGCGATATATCCGCATCTCATACTTGCTATCACCTATCCTAGAAATCGCGGCTAAATCCCCTTCTTCCGCAACTTTCGTATAGCGCAGTGGTCCCGTTCCAAGGCGGAAATCCAGATTGTTCTCGGCTTCAAATGTCACCCGACAAGCCGGGTCTTCTATGTCGAGATCAACATATTGCATCGTGACAAGACAAGAGTAAGTCGCTTTATGCCCGCGCTCATTGCGAATCGTGAGAGGTGGGAAGAAGTCATAGCAATCCTTGCTAAGCCAGAAATATTGCGATCCCTTTCCAGCATTTGTGCCCGGTATTGCGTTAATCCGCGCTGTATCGGCATGGCTCAGGCGCAAACACATCGTCACCTCGTCAGTTTCATCGAGAACAACGTCAGCGGCCTGTTCGTCATAAAGAAGTTTCCATGCTGGCGCAGTAAGGTCGGTCAGAGTCGGCTGGTAAAAGTCCCATTTCTGATCGAGTACGTTGCCGATCATGTCATTCCACGAAAACTTCATTGCCGCCGTCGATTCTGCATCCAGCAGGACAGACATCTCGACGTTCTGCGACATTCCCGGCCCAGTGAAATTGCCTGACGTAACGACTAAGGCATCGCCTTGATCGTTGTGGCGACCGTAGCATTTCGCGTGGAGAAGTCTCTTGCGGTTGACGATGTGAACCTGTGCTCCGCATCCAAGCATTTCTTCAACAACTTGCTTGCTCGTGAGTCGCGCACTGGTACTGCCGCTGAAAACGGCGATGATGTCACCGCCGTTGTTGATGTGGTGCTTGAAGGTCTCGAAAAAACGCACCCCGCCATTGTAATTTGCAAACCCAGACATGACATAAAGCGTTCCATCACCGGGCTTATGTTCCCTCACCCATACGCGCTCCAAAATGGAAATTAGTCCTTTGCTGCTTCCGGTCGCATATACGTTTGGGTGTAAAGTAAGTTCGTTCATGCAGCCTTCACAATCACCAACGCTTCGGCATTGACAGCGTTATTCATATGATAACCGTAGCGTTGATAGGTTTGGAGAGTGATGGTCTCGTCGTGAATCCATCCGTTCTGTTCCGCTAGTTCGGCAAGGTGTTGGGGGGTTTCGATGTCAAATCGCTTTCCTCCAAGAATAGTATGGTTATAGCCGACAATGAGGGCGAAAGGCGCATTGTCTTTGACACACCTACGGATTGAGCGGAAAGCCTCTGCCATGCCTGCAAAGTACCGGTACAGAAGCAGCGGAACGGCTTGCCGCCGGAATCCGTCTTTTTCCGACAAAGCCGCTTGAAGCGTCCGGCAATAATCCGACTGGTTTTTGGGCAAACCAGCCCGGTTTTCCATAAGGGCGGTGAGCAGTACTTTTTTCGATTCCCCTCTGACCTCCCGACTGCCGACAAGGCGAGCCTCAAGCGTCAGGATTTCAGATGGCTGCAGCAGCCCTAGCCATACCAGACTGAGGCGTTGCGTATCGATATACGGAAGTGCTGTCGCATAGGGCGGGCTGGTGATAGCACAGTCGAATTTCGATTTTCCAAGGCCGTCATGGCCTAGTCGCATCGTGCAGCTGTCCAGCAAAAGCGCTTTTCCAGCCAACTCTGGTGACCTTGTTTTTATAACATCCTGAGCGTCTCCAACCCTCGCAATGAATTGAAATACAGCCTCTTCGAAAGCCGCAATGAAAGGTTGTGCGGGGAGCGGTGTTTTGCGCCTTCGGATACGCAGATCGTGGGGGTCTTGAAGGGAATAGTCCCGGAGGAGATTGCTGGCGATAACGAGCAGCGGCCTGGACGCGACCGGCTCAGTCTTGCTCAAGGCAAGTCTGAGCCGGTCTATCTCCATCAGAATGTCTTGATCGAACCAACAACTCAAATACTTGTAGCGAGCATCCGAGATGCCGTAGCGTAAAAGGCTGCCATTTTTCTGTTTTTTGAGGGCTGTGGCCAGCGCTTTCTGTAGTTGAGCCGCTGGCATAGTCAGGGCGCTCAGTTTTGCATTGGCGATGAAAACCGCGAGAGGATTAATGTCCGCTCCAACGGCTTTCATGCCTAAGTGAGCGCATTCAAGCAGGGATGTTCCAGACCCGCAGAATGGATCTAACACTCGTCCCCCTACAGGTATATTCAGAATATTTAGGATAGCTCTTGCGATTTGCGGGTTGAACTTCCCTTTATATTCGTGGATTCCATGCGCCGAGTAGCGGGTTGACTGACGGTTTTGGCCGTTCCCATTGACCCTTTCAAGTTCAGCCTGCATCGTCGGCACAACGCGATCTTCTCCACACAAGGAGGCAAAGTACACAAGCCGCTCCGCCGCGTCCTCATTAAACGGTCCTTCAAGCTTGATGCCGTGCTTTGTTTCGGTAAAGCTACGTGGAGACAGGATGGCCTGAACCTCACGAACGGCAAGATCAAGTTCGTATGGATAGTATTTGTATTGATGCCACCGAAGTTCCATTTCTTACTTAATCCTTCTGCAACACTAAGACGGTCTCGGTCTTGATGTTGGCGTGAGATAGATTGAATGATTTTCGACCGGCTGAAATAACGCGCTCGAAGCGGGAAACGACACACATGCCGCGTTCGCCTGCCACCGTTTGGAGAATGTCGGCGTTGTCGATGATGTGCCCGTGAATTTTTGACCTGCCAATTACGAAGCAAGCGAACCCAGACGGCACAAGAACTCGATCAATCAATTCAAAGGTCTGGCGCATCTGATCCCAGAAGTGCGCTTCGGTATGGTGTTCACGTTTGAAGAAATGTGCCCTCGCCCCGATTTCCTGTTCCTTGACGGCCAAGGGATCGAAGCCGAGCCACCACATCCTGTATTTGTGGTAAAGCCAGTATTCATAGGCATTAGGATACGGCGGCGAGGTAATGACCAGCCCGACCTGGCGACCAACCGAGTCCTCGCCGACTTTTAATGTGTCGGCTTCGACGACACGCGCTTCCGGTAAGCCCCAGTCTCTAGCCATCAACGCCCTTTCCAGCTTCTGACAGGCTAACAGGAACTGATCAAAAACATCGTTTTTGCCGATCGGCTTGCTGATCGCCGCATAGCGAGTATCGCTTTCCTGATTGGAAATCCGTACCAAGATCGAGGAAAGCGCAAGGCGAAGGGTGTCATAAATTGTGCCTTGAGTAATGTATTTGATACTATCGATAAGTGATGCAACGGCTTCCTGTACTTCTTCCTTGAACCAGTGATCGACGTTTGGAATTGCCCAACGGGCCGGGTTCCGATTTGCGCGAGCCGCATTGGCTATGCGCAAGCTGACATTGCTCAGTCCGACTGGGGTAGGCGCTGTTTTAACCCGGCTAATCAGGCAGGCAATCGGGTTCAGATCAATGCCAATAGATGCCATTCCCTTGCGTTGAGCTTCAACGAGGGTCGTGCCACTCCCGCAAAACGGATCAAAAACAACCGTGTCGGGAGTCTTCGGCAGACTATCTAGCAGCGCACGGGGAATGTCGCCAATGAATTTTGCCGGGTATGGATGAATGCTTTCGACCGGGTGCGCCTTCTCGCGATTAACAAAACTCCAATCAACAGTCGCCAGACGTTCCGCTGTCCTGTGTGCCTGCGGTTTCTGTTCAGTCTCCAGTTCTTTAAGTGATGGCCAGCCTGCCATAAGGTCATCATCGGCATGAAGCAATTCGTGCTGCAAGCCTTGCTTCATGGTCTTGCCTCTCTCTCAAATAACGGCCATTTCTCAGCAACATACTTTTCTACTGCATCGCGCACAACCCATGCGACGGAAACTTTCTTCTCCTGCGCTATTTGTTCCAAGCTTTCATAAAGTTCACGGGGGAAGCTTACGGAAGCTCGCACCGTTTTCGGCGTGTGCGTGGTTGGTTTTTCAGATTTTGCGGCCATCTCAATACCTCAGATGATTTGCACCATTTTACACCAAGATGATGCAAAGTCTGCTTCTATTCGTTCCCATCGTGAGTGTACCTGCCGCTCAGGATGTGGCTCCCCGAGTCTGCGTAGCAGACTCGGTCTGACGGTCACGCGCCCCTTCGCAGAGTCGGATCGGTAGCGGCTACCTCCTCGCTTTACTGACCTCTTCGGTCTTGAACCACGTCTCCCGCACCGTGCCCGACTGCCCGATCCGGCCCCACTCCCGCACCAGCGCACAGGAGTCCAACCAGTGTGGGAGTCACGGCGATGGCTTAGAACCGCTGGATGTTCCGGGCTGGCTCGCGCTGCTCCAGGTGGATCGAAGGTATCATTCGTTTGCATTCAGCCACGACGTAACCCAGCGGTCTGGCTAACGAGCGTTAGCGTGTGATGTTATTGGATAGGCTACATCGCCCGACATGCCGGAAATCGCGAGCAACATCAAAAATAGGTACAGCGTACATGTTGTTATAACTGCATAGGCTCAGTTGTCCGGCAACTTCGCGCCAATTGATAATCGATTCCTGTCATTCGTATCCGCCAGTTCAACATATCCTGGCTGACTTCATATTCCCGACACGCCTCCGGATCGACCAGATGGCGTTCCCTTATCGACATTAGCGCTGGGCGAGGCAGCAAAAGCGCACCCGCTAACCAGTCAGCCTCGTCTTCCTGTTCTTGGTCGAAATTGCCGGGGACCAAAGAACCATCATCGAGCAAGCACGCTTGAGCCAATTCATGCCCGAGGATGATATG
>JAGRHQ010000015.1 GCA_020444905.1 Candidatus Competibacteraceae bacterium | reverse complement strand
GAACGGGAACAGATCGAGCGGTTGAACGCCTTCCGCGCCCAGCGCAATAACACCGAGGTCAAAGCGGCGCTGGCCAATCTGGCCGAAACGGCGCGTGGTGGCGCGAACATCATGCCAGCGTCGATTCTATGCGCTCATGCCGGAGTCACCACCGGCGAATGGTCGCAAACCTTGCGTGACATCTTCGGCGAATACCGCGCCCCGACTGGCATCGACATTCCCGCCAACGACGACAGCCGGGGCGCCAAGGCCGTTGCGATTCGCACCGAAGTGGTCAAGACCGGCAATGAACTAGGTCGACCCCTGCGCTTGCTGATCGGCAAGCCGGGCCTGGACGGACACAGCAACGGCGCGGAACAGATTGCCGTCAAGGGTCGTGATGTTGGTTTTGAAATCGTCTATGAAGGTATCCGTCTGACCCCTGAACAGATTGCCAAAGCCGCTTTGGAAGAAGGCGTGCACTTGATCGGTCTGTCGGTGCTATCCGGCAGCCATGTGGAGATGGTCGAGGATGTATTCAACCAGTTGACCCAGGTCGGCTTGAAAAACCTGCCGGTGGTCATCGGCGGCATCATCCCGGAAAGTGACGCCAAACTGCTTAAAGAGCATGGCATTTCAGCCGTTTACACACCCAAGGATATCGACATGAACGGGATCATGGTGGATATTCTCAACCTGATTCGCAAGAACCACGACCTGCAACCGGTTGCTGTGGCATGATCGGAACAGCGCTTCCCGATCCGGCGGAACTGGCGACCGCCGTCAGCGCCCGTGATCGGCTGGCGCTGGCGCAGGCGTTGAATCTGCTCGACGACCGGCGACCGGCGGCCCGGCAATGTGCAGCAGCGTTTCTGGACGCCTTGCCCGCTGGAAAACTGGAAACCGGCAGCCACCTGATCGGCATCACGGGACCGCCGGGTGCGGGCAAATCCTCATTGACCGCCGCGCTAATTCAGGTCTGGCGACGACGAGGCTTGAAAGTCGCCATCCTGGCCGTGGACCCGTCCAGCCCGATCAGCGGCGGCGCCTTGTTGGGTGACCGGTTGCGGATGCACGCCAGCGGCGCGGATAAGGAAGTATTCATTCGCTCGCTGGCCTGTCGCGGCGAATTTGGCGGCCTGAGCGCCGAAGTCTGGCCGATGAGTTTGGCCATGCTGGCGGCGTTTGACATTGTGCTGGTGGAAACCGTGGGCGTCGGTCAGAAGGAAATCGATGTTTCCAAAATGACCGACACCACCTGCTTCGTCGCGCAACCGGCTTCCGGCGATAGCATCCAGTTCCTGAAAGCGGGGATTATGGAAATCCCGCATGTCATCGTGGTCAACAAGGAAGATATCGGCATGGCGGCGCGTAAAACCCTGTCCGAACTCAAAACGACGCTGGGCCGACGCACGGACAGCGATGGCTGGCAAGCTCCGGCCCTGTCCGCCAGTGCGGCGCTGGGCAGTGGCATCGAAGCGCTGGCCGATGCGCTGGACAGTCACCGGACGTGGTTACTAGAACGGGAGCAATTCACCGCCCGCCGCCAGCGCTGTCAGGCCGAATGGCTGGTCAAGCACCTGCGCGAAGAATTCGGGCGCTACGGGATTAATCAATTGGGCGGCGAAGACACCCTGTTCGCGGAACTGGTTCACGCCCCGCGCCGCTCGCCCATCGCCGCCTACGAAGACTTGCGTCACCGCGTTATCCCTGATTTCCAAGCGCGAATTCCTAATCCCTAAACAAACAACCCCAACAGAGAGGAATGCAGCAAAATGGCTAAAGAACTCTATAACCTCGGTGAAATGCCTCCCCTGGGCGTTATTCCCCCCAAGATGCACGCCTGGCTGATTCGCCCGGAGCGTTTTGGCAAGCCGATGGAAGCGTTTCAAAAGGAAGTAGTCAACACCCCGCCGATTGCCGATGACGAAGTGCTGGTCTATGTCATGGCCGCCGGCATCAATTACAACAACGTCTGGGCGGGCCTGGGCATTCCGGTCAACGTCATTGGCGCGCGCAACAAGGCGGGCGAACCGGAAGATTTCCACATCGGCGGCAGCGACGCCTCCGGCATCGTGTACAAGGTGGGCAAGGATGTCACCAATGTTAAAGTCGGCGACGAGGTGGTCATGCATTGCGGGCAGTACAGCCGCAATTGCGCTTGGGTCAAGGGCGGCGGCGATCCCATGTATTCACCGACCTTCCGCATCTGGGGCTATGAAACCAACTGGGGCAGCTTCGCCCAGTTCACCAAGGTGCAAGCGCAGCAATGCATGCCCAAGCCCAAGCACATGAACTGGGAAGAGGCCGCGTCCTACACCCTGGTGGCGGCCACCGCCTGGCGCATGCTGCACGGTTGGGGAGCCAACGCGATCAAGAAGGGCGACGTGGCGCTGATCTGGGGCGGAGCCGGTGGTCTCGGCTCGATGGCCATTCAAATCGCCAAGGCGGCAGGCGCGACTTCGGTGGCGATGGTGTCGGGCGAAGACAAGTTCGATTACTGCATGAAGCTGGGCGCGAAAGGCTGCATCAATCGCAATGAGTTCGACCACTGGGGCATGTTGCCGCACTGGAAGGACAACGTGGGTTACGCCAAGTGGATGAAGGGCGTGCGGGCGTTTGGGGCGAAAATCTGGGAAGTCCTGGGCGAAAAGCGCGCCCCGAATGTTGTGTTCGAGCATCCGGGCGAAACCACCATCCCTACCTCGATCTTTGTCTGCGAGACCGGCGGCATGGTGGTGGTGTGCGCGGGCACCACTGGGTACAACGCTACGGTCGATCTGCGCTATCTGTGGATGCGGCAGAAGCGCCTGCAAGGCTCGCACTTCGCCAACACCGAGCAATCCAACCAGATGAACGAACTGGCCCTGCGCGGCCTGCTCGATCCCTGCCTGTCGCGGGCCTTCACGTATGAGGAAATCCCGGTCGCGCATCAACTGATGTACGAAAACAAGCATCCGCACGGCAACATGGCGGTGCTGGTCGGCGCGACCGAATTTGGCCAGGGCGCCAGCGGCAAGCCGCCGGTCGCAACGATTCATCCCACCCTGCCCAAGGATGATGTGCATAACACGCCGCATCCCTACCCGATGTCTGAGCCGCTGCCCAGCGTGGCCCAGGCCGAGGCCCTCACCATCACCGACGATGGGACCAAGGTCAAAGACCTGATGCATCGCGGCATCATTTCCTGCACACCGGAGGACACGGTGGGCACGGTGGCCAAGATCATGGTCAACAAGGAAATTCATGCGGTAGTGGTCATGGACGCTGGCGGTAAAGCCGTTGGCGTGGTCTCGCAAACCGACATGGTGCTGGCGCGGCAAGGCCGCACGGCGGACGAGGCCAAGGTGATGT
The DNA here is from genome assembly GCA_020444905.1 of Candidatus Competibacteraceae bacterium. Taxonomy (GTDB): domain Bacteria; phylum Pseudomonadota; class Gammaproteobacteria; order Competibacterales; family Competibacteraceae; genus UBA2383. The sequence continues at coordinate 31,455 of JAGRHQ010000015.1, read as the reverse complement.
TGGCCAAGGACGTCATGACTCCCGGTTGCGCGACCTGTGACGCCAATATGTTGTTGAGCGATGCGGTCAGCCTGATGACCGGGCGGCGCATGCATCGCCTGGTGGTCACGGAGAATGATCAGCCTACGGGCGTTATCTCCATGACTGACGTAGTGCGCAAGATTATCGGCGACTAATCCGCGCGCGGTCAAACCATCCTGGCGCTTTGCGTAACCCCCTCCTTGCTCAAAGGAGGGGGATATTCAAGACTGCCTTTTCTGCTTTGAATAGCAAAAAAGAGCCTATACACAAGGGTTAATCAGCCCTGAAACGATGGAGAACGTCTCACCATGAAGGCCATCGTCTGTCACGAACTGACGGGCGCCGCTGCACTGCGTTTCGAGGAGGTTTCCGAACCACGGCCCGGTCCTGGCCAAGTCCGTTTACAAGTTCGGGCTTGTGGCGTCAATTTCGCCGATAGCCTGATTACCCGAGGCCAGTATCAGAAACAGCCGCAGCCGCCTTTTAGTCCCGGTTTTGAAGTATCTGGCGAAGTGCTGGAAGTCGGTATCGGCGTCGAAGGCATCGCAATCGGCGACCGGATGATCGCGATGACTCCCTATGGCGGTTACGCTGAGCAAGTCGTGGTCAATATTGAGCGCTGTGTGCCGATGCCACAGGGGATGTCCTGGGAGCATGGCGCAGCGTTTCCCGTCGTGTTTGGCACTTCGCATGTCGCTTTGTGGCATCGCGCGCGGTTGCGGGCTGGCGAAACCTTAGTCGTGCATGGCGCTTCCGGCGGCGTCGGCTTAACCGCGGTGACCATCGGCAAACAACTGGGCGCGAAGGTGATCGCAACCGCCAGTGGTCCAGAAAAACTCGAAGTTGCGCAAAAACATGGTGCAGATTACCTCATCGACGTCAATACTGAGGAGGTGCGAACCAGAATCAAGGAACTCACCGACAATCGCGGCGCGGACGTAGTCTATGATCCTGTCGGCGGTGAACTGTTCACCGCATCCCTGCGCAGCATCGCTTTCGAGGGGCGTATTCTGGTCATCGGTTTCGCCGGCGGCACGGTGCCACAAATTCCCGCCAATCACCTGCTGGTCAAAAACGTGGACGTCATTGGCGTCAATTGGCCGGCCTATGCGGAACTGCACCCGCAGGTTATGACTGAGAGCTTCCGCACGTTGCTGCAATGGTACGTAGGCGGCGCTATTCAGCCGCACATATCAGCGACCTATCCTCTGGAACAGGGTGTTGAGGCGCTGAATCAGGTTATTACCCGCAAGTCGACCGGGAAGATAGTGATTACGGTGGGGAATGGTAAAGAATGAGTAGCAAGTGGCCCAATTGACGATTCAGCATCTGGGACGACTGACCCGGATTATCGCGCACGGCGGCGATGCGCAATTCAAAAAATTGCGCAATGCGCTACTATTGAAAAATTTTGTGGTTGCCGCCGAACATGAAAATCGTCTTGAATTGCATCGGCGAGCGTATCTGTTGCAGGATGACTGGCCGATACAGGTCAGCATCCGCCGCTCTGGCTCTGAGTTTGAAATTGACTACTACCTGTCCATTCCCTGGGGCTGGATCGCAGGACTGACATTTCTCACTTGGGTCGCATTGCCCTTTGCGGGTTTCCAGAACGCCGGCCTGGCGTTCGTATTGGCGTTGCTGGTTGCAGCATTGGCCATCTATAAGCAGAAATTCGATTGCCGACCTGATGCCAGCTTTTGGCAACAACGTCCCCGGCAACGCTGGGGCGAAATGATGGAGCGATTGGTTCGTGAGGCTTTCGATCGTTCGTAATAAAATAAAGTTATAAATTTATCGTAAAAAAATACTTTATTTGCATATCTTGGCCATGTAAGTTGTATTCAATCGGTTTGCCGATTTTCTCCACCCTATTTCGAGGGGAGAGATATAGAGTGCGCTAGCGGATTTTCAGGCGGAGACCAAAGACAATGTATCAGTATGATTATTACGATCAAACCCTGGTTGACGAGCGCGTAGCCCAATACCGTGGCCAAGTGCAGCGTTACCTGGCTGGCGAATTGAGCGACGATGAATTCCGCCCGTTGCGCCTGATGAATGGCCTCTATCTGCAACGCCACGCACCGATGCTGCGAGTCGCCATTCCCTACGGCCTGCTATCTTCCCGGCAAATGCGGACGCTCGCTTACATCGCCCGCCGCTACGATAAAGGTTTCGGCCATTTCACCACGCGCCAGAATATCCAGTACAACTGGCCGAAGCTGGAGGAAACCCCGGACATTCTCGCCGAGCTGGCCCAAGTGCAGATGCACGCCATCCAGACCAGCGGCAACTGCATTCGTAATGTCACCGCCGATCACCTGGCCGGCGTTGCGCCGGATGAAATCGAAGATCCACGCATTTACTGCGAAATCATCCGCCAGTGGTCCACCTTTCACCCGGAATTCTCCTACCTGCCGCGCAAGTTCAAGATCGCCGTGACCGGGGCCGCCCGTGACCGCGCCGCCGCGCAGGTTCATGATATCGGTCTGAACCTGGCGCGCGACACAGAAGGACAGATCGGCTTCCGGGTACTGGTCGGGGGCGGTCTGGGACGGACGCCGCTGATCGGTCAGGTCATCCGTGAATTCCTGCCTCAGCGCGACCTGCTGACCTACCTGGAAGCGATCCTGCGGGTCTATAATCTGCATGGCCGCCGTGACAACATTTACAAGGCGCGCATCAAAATCCTGGTCAAGGCGCTGGGTGCAGAAAAGTTTCGCGAACAGGTCGAAACCGAGTGGGAACATACCAGAAACTCCGGACTCGCGTTGGACCCGACTGAAGTGGAGCGGGTGCGCCGCTACTTCACTTCGCCCGCCTATGAGACCATCGCCGTTGATGACGCAAGTTTCGATCAATGGCTCAAGGCTGACTCAGCGTTTTCTACCTGGGTCAAGCACAATATCGCTCCCCACAAGATCGTTGGTTATCGCAATGTCTTTCTGGCGCTGAAGGAACCAGGCGCGCCGCCGGGCGACATCAGCGCCGATCAAATGGACGCAGTGGCCGATCTCGCTGACCGCTACAGTTTCGGCATGATTTGCTCCACCCATCACCAGAATCTGCTGCTGACCGACGTGCGCCAAGCTGACCTTTACCCCCTGTGGCAGGCGCTCAAGAGTTGGAAACTCGCATCCCCAGTCATTGGCACCCTCGCTGACATGATTTGCTGCCCCGGCCTGGATTTTTGCAGCCTGGCTAACGCCAGCTCAATCTCCATCGCACATCAGATCAACGAAAAGTTTGATCAGCTTGATTATCTCTACGACCTCGGCGACCTTCGGCTGAATATGTCCGGCTGCATGAACGCCTGTGGTCATCACCATGTCGGCCATGTCGGCATTCTGGGCGTCGACAAGAAAGGCGAAGAGTGGTATCAGATTTCGCTGGGCGGTTCGTCGGAAAACGATGTGTCCCTAGGCGACATCCTTGGTCCCTCGGTACCCAAAATCGAGGTCGCCAACACGTTGGAGCGTATCTTGAAGGTTTATGTGGAACAACGCGAGAATGGCGAGCGATTTCTTGATACTTTTCGGCGGATTGGCCTGGAGCCGTTCCGGGTGCGGGCCTACACGCCCGGCAGCAAGGAAGCTAAACAGGAGGAGCAGCGTCATGCCGTCGGTTATTAAGCAGCAGCAAATCGTTGAGGATGCTTGGCGGCATGTCGCCGACGATGCCGAATTACCCGCCGGGCCGGTTATCATCTCTTTCGCACGCTGGCAACACGAGCGGGCCAATCTGCGGGAACGGGGCGATCCGATCGGCGTGCGGCTGCCGAATACGACGGATGTTACCGAACTGGCCAGTGATCTTCCAGAACTGGCGCTGGTGGCGCTGGAATTTCCCAAATTCGCCGATGGCCGCGCCTATTCGCAAGCGCGATTACTGCGGGAACGGCATGGCTATCAGGGGGAAATCCGGGCGACTGGCGATGTGCTGCGCGACCAGTTATTTTTCATGGCTCGCAGTGGGTTTGACGCCTTCGAGCTGCGGGCGGACCGCAACCTGGAAGATGCGCTGGAAGCGTTCCAGGAGTTCAGCGAGCGCTACCAACCGGCTGCTGACGAGTCGTTGCCCCTGTATCGGCGGGGACGGTAAAGCCTGGATAGAGGCAACCCCTGGATTTCACTGCGTTTCATCCAGGCTACAAGACATCATTATCAGACTACTGTAAGTACCAATCCGCTGGAATCGGATCTTCAGGCATCTCCGAATCCAAGGGATTGCCGGACAATTGGGTCAGATCACCACTAATACTTACGACTACCGTTGTTACATTATCACTGGCGTCCCGCATCAACGCCAGATGAATGAATGCCTTAACCGCTTCCTGGCAATTATTGTTACTGTGCGCCAGCAAACGGGCGATTTCCTCGTCGTTGACCGTCTTGTTCAGGCCATCGCTGCACAACAGGAAGATATCGCCGACCTGTAATTCATGGGTTACCTCATCGATTTGCAAATCATCGGATGAACCGACCGCGCGGGTGATCACGTTGGCCAGTGGATGACGGTGGGCTTCTTCGGGAGACAGCAGGCCCTGATCGACCAGTTCCTGTACATGGCTATGGTCGCGGGTCAATTGCTCAAGCTGACCGTCACGCAACCGGTAAATGCGGCTGTCCCCCACCCATAGGCAGGCGCATTGATCCTCATGAGCCAGCAACACGACAACGGTGCTGCCGATCGTGCGGTGCTGATAGCGCTGGGCCGATTCCTCGCGCAAGCGCCGATTCACTTCATACAATGCCTCTCGCACCGAATGTAGAAAATCCGGCCAACTCGGTGGAGCCGGCGTTTGTTGCAAGGCTTCGACAATCATCTGGCTGGCGATATCGCCCGCCTCATGTCCTCCCATCCCATCGGCGACCGCCCACAGACCCAGTTCCGGCATAGCCAAGCAGGCATCCTCGTTAATCGCCCGCACCATGCCCACATGGCTGCGGCCCGCGGATGACCAGTGAAAAAGCGATTCGTTCATGATGACGCCTCCTCGGCGGCGGATGGCTCGTCCAGACCGGCGATGTCGGCGAGCGGTTTTTCATTCCAACCCCGTTGCCGCCAATCCCCGGCCAGCAACGCGGCAAATCCTTCAATCGGCGGTAATCCTTCACAAATTAGCAGGCAGCGGGCGATGCGGTCCGAACCTTCGGTCCACCACAAACTGGGGCGGGCAAACGCTCGCTGGAGCAGATGGCTGGCCAGTGCTGGCGTCGCATTCAGCCAGTTCTGTGATTCCGATAGTGAACAATGCCAAACCTTGCCAGTCACCGTAGCGTCTCCGGTCTGCGCAATGACCGGCAGCGCGCCCAGCTCGGCTACACGCCGGCTGAATCCTTCCAAATCCAGCGTATCCTGTTCAAGTCCATCCAACGCAATCCGTTCGGCTCCCTGGAACCAGGCGGTCCCGGCGCTCGGCAAAGTCAATAATGGCCAGTTCGGCGTCAACGGCGCCGCAATCGTCAAGGGGTAGTAGCGATTCACTCGATCCACACTGGGCATGAGCACCCCGGCATAGCTCCCTGGCCCACACAAGCCGCTGCTCAAGGCAAACCGCCAGATGGGACTCGTGCAATAGCAGTCGAGCCAAGTTTCGGCCAACTGGTTGCGGCTATAGGCCATGGCTCCCTGTAACCAGCCATCCCAGGGTTCAAGAAAGTTTCGCGGTAAATAGCGACCGATGAAGTCGCCCCGCCCAGGCAACTTGCCGAAGAAACCGGCTAGCGATGGACCGGTTTCAGGCGTCAGAGCTGGTCGGGACACCGAAAGCCCTCCAGTTCCCGCAAGCGAAAGGGATTCGCATCGCCGCCAGGAATACGCAATTCGTAAATTGCTTGCCGACCGCCCAGTTGAAACGCGACCCGGAAATGGCCGGTTCCTATCGGCTGAGCCTGCGCCTGGTCGAGGATCTTGAACCAGCCCCAGGGGCCGGTTTCCGTCAGTTGCGATGGACCCCCACCGGGCAGAAATTCGATCCGGGCCTGACTGGACGCGCCGGTCCAGCGCAGATCAGTTCCCTGTACAGGCTGACCGGTCCGATAGGTGAGCGTTTGCCCTTCCAATCCGATGACGACTTGACTGATATCGCGGCTGGTTTCCACAGGAATCAGTTGAAAACGCACCGAAGGCGTCGTGCTGTTCCCGGTAAACAGGGCGGTGCGCACAGCGGCGGCGCGCTGAAAGGCTTGCAGTGCTTCTGGACTGATGCTTTGTTCCGGTCCGGTTGGGCCACGCCAGGTCCAACTCCCCTGCGAGGTGTCTACATAAGGCTTGAGCGATTGCTGAAAGAAGGTGTCCATTAAACCGTTCGGGCCGAAAAAGCGGCTGAAGGCGGCCAAGTCTGCATCGGGCGGTCCCTGAATGACTCGACTCGGGGCTGCGCCGATATCCGGGTTGACCCATTGAATCGTGTTGGTTGGCGCCGTGCTAGGGGCGCCAGGCGCGCCGCCGCTCCATTGAATGGAACTGCGCGCCAGTGGATAACGGCCCTTCAGGTTGTCCTGAAAAAAGGCAGCGACCTTGGCTGCTTGCCACTGCGCATTCAATCGATCCCGCACACTGCGCACTACGTCAGCGCTGTCCTGCACCAACTGGTTGAGCAACGTGTTAAATGGCGGCGGCTTGCGGCCAGCGTCGACTTGCGCCTGGTTGGCGACTTCCGAGAATTGGTCCTTGAGATTTTGCGGAACATTGCCATCGGGACTGGACTCCCGGGCGCGTGCGATCGCATTCATTTGGCTGTAGAGGTTCTCCAGCGCGGACAAGGTCTTGTCCAGCGGGGGGATCGCGCCATCCGCGCCTTTGATTTCATCGGCGTACTGGGTGTTGAAGGCGATCAGGCGGGAATCGATCGCACAGGGGCGCAGGGCCGCCGCTCCGGCGCTCTTTGTCCCATCGTCCAGGATGCCGGCAATCCGCTGGGTCAGTGAAGCATCCTCTTTGGGTTTGTCAGCATCCGCCGGGACGGCCGGAGGCTGAGCCAGGGCGGTTTCACGGACGACGGTTTCCAGGAGAGTCCGTAATGGCGAGGCTGGCGCAGATAACACCTGCAGGATCTCCAGCGCCGTATTCAGGTCGTTGAACGGCTTGATTTGCACATCCGCGAGCAAACCCTGCCACTGTTGATAAAAATCGCCGAGATAAAGCCGGCAGACCTCATCCACCAAGCGTTGCTGGTCAGCCGGATCGGTCGAGATTTGCAATGCTGAACCGAGAATCCAGCTTTCTCCGGACAGTTGCCCGACCAGCTTCGGACTGTCCTTGAGAAAAAAATCGTAGTAGCCCCGATAGGTGTACAGACCCGGCGCCCCGCTATTCATGGGTTTTTCGCTTTTTCGGTTGAATACCCGAGGCGCATCGGGCCCGGCGGCGACGGTCAGGCCGACTTCGGGCGGAACTTCCGGTCCGCGATAACTTTGCAGGCGCTGGTAGACGCGCTGCGACAAGGGAACCTGATTGAGCAGATTCCGGGTGTTCTGGATCAGTACGCTGTCCAGGGCGATCGGCGATTCCAGCGGCGCCTGCGCCAGCAGCGCATCCAGATGCGCGGTTAATTGTTCGCGCTGTTCACGGGTAAAATTGCGCGGCAGGTTCGCTTGCCAATCCTGCTCCATCCAGTCCTTGACCGTTTTCGCATCGAAGCGCTCCGGATCGTCCATCATCAGGTAAACGGCCAGCGTATTGTAAAGATAGCCTGGATTGTTCGTATTCTGACGCAGGCGATTTTCCATGAGCAACACAATGCGCGGCAGGAAGGCGCGGATCAATAACCGCTCGTAAATGAGGATTGCTTCGCCGCCCAGCTTGTTGCCCTGGTAGAGGCCAAAGCCCATGAGCCAGGGCGCGCCGGCATTGCGGTCGTTATACCCACCGGGAATGGCGCGCGCCGCACTGAGCAGGGGCAAGGTGGCGGCGGGATCGCTTTGATCCGGGGACAGCGCCGCAATCTCCTTCTCCACAACCAGCCGTTGTTTTTCCACCGCCTGGATATACATCTCGTTGCGGGCATAACTGGTCAGCCAGAGCGCGGCGGCAATTACAGTGATCAGCAGGGCGGCGGCATACGCGCCGCGTTGAATCCAGGCCCGCCAGCGCTCGACTTTCAAATTGGCGCCGGCGATTTCCGCCTCCGGGAAGATGACATCGCGCAGCAACCGGGTGATGAAATAACTGCGGCCCTTGCCGGAAAAGGTGCTCAGCGTTTGCCGGTTCAATCCAAAAGTGCTGGCCAGCGAACTCATCAGCCGGTCGATGGGCGTCCCTTCCTGGGTGCCGCTGGTGAAATACACGCCGCGCAGCAGCACCCGCTCCTCGTAGCGGCTGGGGCGAAATACTTCCCTGAGGAAGCGGTCAGCCACCTGCCGCAGCGAGCCGAACTGCTGCGGGAAGGTGTAAATCAGGTCGCGGCGCTGCGGATCGCGTTCGTTCTGCAAACGCTCGACCAGCCGCTCGTTCAACCGTTTTTCCAGCAACTCGAATTCGGCGCTGAAATGCTCAACCACGCCTTCCGGATCGGTCGGGTCATCCATGGGCAGGGTCATGCCCCAGACCTGGGCGCGCTCTTCCTGGCCCAGATCGTTGAAGAACTCGATGAAGCCGGCGATCAGGTCGGTTTTGGTGAACAGCACATAGATGGGGAAACGGATGCCGAAATGTTCATGCAATTCCTGGATACGCTGCTTGATCGCCAGCGCCTGAGCCGCGCGCTCCTCCTCGCTTTGCTGAATGAGGTCGGACAGACTGATGGCGATGAACGCGCCATTAATGGGGCGGCGGCGACGGTGCTTCTTGAGCAGGTCAAGGAAGCCGCGCCAGGCGGCGCGATCGACTTCTTCGTGACTGTCTTGGGTGGTGTAGCGACCGGCGGTATCCAGCATCACCGCTTCGTCGGTGAACCACCAGTCGCAGTTGCGCGTGCCGCCCACGCCGCGCACCTTGCCTGCCCCCAGCGGGAAACGGAGTCCGGAGTTGATTAGCGCAGTGGTCTTGCCGGAACCCGGCGGACCGATGATGATGTACCACGGGAGTTGGTAAAGATACTGGCCGCGCCCACGCTGGCTGCTCAATCGGGCCTTCTTAAGCGTGGTCAACGCCTCATCCAGCCCTTCTTTAAGGGTGGAAATTTCTTCCGCCGAGGCGGCGTCTTCCTCTTTCTTACGTTGCTGTGCGCGGATTTGCTCTTCGCGCGCCGCTGCCTGATCGCCGCCGCTGGTCCCACCGGCCAAAGCGCCCGCCTGACCACCCGCCTGGCCCGCCAGATCGGCCAACATATTGCGGTTGGTGCGCAGGGTATTGATGTAATAAATCAGTTGCGTCAGACCGTAGGCGCCGCCAACGGTCATGATGGTGAACACTCGGCCCAGATCCGACGATAGGGGAGTCTGGCCGGCGACGGCGATCAGTGGCCCGATGTACCAGATCAGCGCGGCGATCGCCAGGAAGCCGGTAATGCCAATGAACCACTTGCTTTTGAAAAAACTCAGAAATTTTCTCATGACCTCCCCCTAATTGATCCGCGCCAGCAGAATGATGTCGACGCGGCGATTCTGCGCCCGGCCCTGGGGAGTAGTATTAGGCGCAACTGGTTCGGTGTCGGCCCGGCCTTCGCTGATAAAGCGGCTCGGATTGGCGCTGACCGCCGCCAGCAACTTGACCACGCTATCGGCGCGCGCCTTGGATAGATACCAGTTGGATGGAAATTGCAGGGTATGGATCGGTAGGTTATCGGTATGGCCGGTGACCAGCACCTTGCCTGTTACGGTATTCAGCTCTTTGCCGATCTGGGCCAACAGCGGCAGGTAGGCTGATTTGATATTCGCGCTGGCCGAGTCGAATAATCCGTCGCCCTGAATACGAATCGTGGTTCGATCCGCCGCTTCAATAACCGCGACCTGACCCTGGTTGATTTGCGGCGCGAGAAAGGTGCGCAGATCCTGAGATACCCGGTTGAGTTCGGACTTCACTTGCGGTTTGACCGGGGACGGCGCCGCTGGAGCGCCGTTACGCTGGACCATGGCGACGGTTTCATCGCGGATATCCGCTAGCTGATTAAACACGGGGTCAGAATTCGTGTTGAGCAGCCAACTGAAAATCGCGTAGGCCGCCAATAACAAAGCCGCCGCTACTGCCGCCACCACCCAGAGCGGTACGTAGCGGATGAGCGGATTTTGTTCTTCGACCGTGCCGCGCCAGTGCGGGGATAAATCGCGCTCGAATTCGCCGCGAGCGGTGCGAATGGCGTTATAAGTCCGTTCGCGCTGCTCATCCAGCCGGCTGCGGCCATTGTCGAGCAACCGGTAGCGACCCTGGAACCCGAACGCCAGGCACAGGTACATCAGTTCCAGCAGATCCAGATTCTTGCGGGGATCCTGGATGACGGCGTCCAGTAACTCGAAGAATTTCTCGCCGCCCCAGGTTTCGTTGTGGAACGTCACCAACAGACTGTTTTCGCTCCATTGGCTGGCCCGGCCCCAGGGGGTGTTCAAGACCACTTCATCCAGAGTCGTACACAGGACGTAGCGCGCACGGAACACGGTTTTTTCGTGAATCCCGGCATTGCGGGCGTTGGCCGTGAACGCCTTGATCTCTTCAATCATCTGCTGTCGCAATTGTTCGGGATTCGGATGCGAAGAGGTGTTCTTGAGCCGCATGATCAGACCGAGCAGCGGCTCGGCGGCGGATTCCAGCGGATTAAGTCCAACGCTCTTGGAGACCGGCGCCGGCTCAGGAACTGGCGCTTGGGGGGGAGGCGATGGCGATGCAGCCCCATCCGGGCGGCGCCCCCCCGGCACGGGCCGAATAATAGTGCGCTCGCTTTCGTCGCCGCCAGTAGCAAATGGATCGTCAGTAGTCACGGTTCGTTACTCGATCATTCTTTAATGGCCCAGAACACCATTTCCAGTCCTGGAAATTCGCCGCCCACATGAAAGGCAAAACCGCCCGAGTTGAGCAGTTGTTTCCAGAATTCGCTGCTGCGATCCAGGCGGAAGTAAATAAAATCGGCTCGGTAGGGAATTTCCCGCGGCGCCACCGGCAGGGCGCTGACACTGATGCCGGGCAAATGATGATTGACGAACTGAGCGATGCGTTCGACCGGACCAATCTTGACCTGGGTCGGGAACCGGTTGCGCAACAGGTCCGTGGCCATGTCGGCGCGCACTGCCAAAATAAAGGTTGCCTTGGTCAATAACGGGCGTTCGCGATCGGTAATAATCGCCACCCGGATGCCGTATTGACGCTCCTCGATGGGGATGCGGATCGCTGCTTCGGCCTCCTCCAGGCTGAGCGAACGGCGCAATTCGCTCATCAGCGCGCTGAAGGTTTTATGTAGATCATCGTGATCATAGGGCGGGAAACTTGGAGAACGCCGCTTGACCTTGTCGGTAAAGGTCGCCATCTCGCCGGCGACTTGCAGAGCGATCTGGTAGAAGGTTTCCGGATGCAGGCCCGGCATGATCGCCAGGTGGGCAAACAGCGGCTCGAAACGATTGACGGCCTGGAGGCGCAGGAACTGGGCGATATCCAGACCGCCGCGCGAGGCGCCCACGCCGACTACACGCTCTGACAGCGCGTCGCCGCGCTGATGCAGCAGCCCCAGCACCTCGGTGACAAACCCCTTTAGCGCGGGTGCGCCGCGACAATCCAGGCAGGGCGGCAAATAGTCGGCGTCTAGCACCACAGTCTGGTCAGGGCGTTTTTCCTGTACCCGGGCGATGCCGATACATGTGTAATCACTAGCGTCCCGCGTATCGAGAAACAGGCGCAATCGGCGCTCGCCGATTTCGAGATGCGTACTGTTGTTGGCAGTATCCACATTATTATCGCGCACCTCGCAAGCAGCAGCTCGGTAGCGCGCCGCCGTATCCTGATAGTCGCCGCGCTCCACATCGGCCATGCCGGTGCGACGCATGGGCAACGCCAGCATGACCCGAACATCGCGCGCTTCGGCGTCAATGTCCAGCGGCGTTGGCGGCGGATCATGGTCAGGAATGCTGAAGGGCGTGCCATCGGGCAACAACCCGCGGGCCGTGGTAATCCCCACCTTACCCAGCGCCAGCGCTTCCCGGTCGAGCGCCAGATCCGCCACGCCCCAGGCATAGGGGCGCAGCGGACCACAGGATTGCCGAACCAGCGCTTCAAGATACCGATCCTGCTGCTGAAAATGCTGGGGACGCAGGAACATCCCTTCGGACCATACGACTTTGCTGTACCAACTCATGGTCGCGTTGCTCGTTTCATGGCTTCATTGGCTCCCCTGACTTCCTGTCTCTCCGTAAGCGGAAAAGGGAAAATTGAGGATAAATTTATTAATCCTAGCATCCCGAGCACGGAACGGTAGCCGGCGCAGGACAGGCGATTGAACTATTGTAAGCGAATTCATCCCAAGCGCAGTCGTTCCGCGTAAGCGCGGGCGAATTCATCGCCAAACAGTTCGTTGAAATCGTCCTCGGCCTCCCGGGCGATGGCCTGGTACTCCGCGTTAAACAAATCCCAGTATTTAGCCTTGCGGTTCGCCGGCCAAATATTGTCAAGCACGCTCTGTTCAAGGCGCGCTTCCAGATTGTCGGGATCAAACCGCTCCAGCAGACGGGCCAGCGCAGCCTGAATGCCCGCCACAACCGCTAGCTGGTGAGCCTTGATATCGTTAAAGCTCTCCTGCACCGCCTGCACCGGCGACATATAAGCGCCCTTTTGGCTGATTAACAACAGCGCCATGACTTCCTCAACCCGCAGCGGCGGCTGCCCAGGCGGAGTCTTGAGCGGGTTGTTCTCCAGGGGGCCAATCGCGGTGCGGTCCAACCGGAATTCGCCCTTGAGATCGCCGCGAGCGAGCAGAATATCCATAAGGCCGCGAACGGTTTCGCGGAACATGGCGCCCAAGTTAGCCATGATTTCGGGCAACTGATCCTCGTTCAGGCGCATCTGAGGCAAACCGGCGCCGTCCAGAAAGGAATGTAGTAAGTTTGATGCATCCACTCCGGACGGTTCGACCACTGGCGCCGGAGGCGGCGGCGCTGAGGATCCAGCGACCGGCGTCGGTCGTGGCGCAACGGGTTCCACGAACGGATCTGCAATAGGCGGTTCCGGCGCCGGCGAAGGAACAGGAGCCGCCTGCCACCAATCATCCGGAATCACTAGAGACTCGGGTTCAGCCGGAGTAATCGTCTCGGGGCGAGGAGGCTGTTCGGGCGTTTCCTGCTGTGGTGGCGGTAATGGGGAAACTGGCGTCTCGACAGCGGGTTCCAGAGACTCGGCGGGAGGCGAAGGTTCCGGACTCAACAGATCCGGCGGTTCATAAGCAGCGCCCTCCGGTCCGCCAATGTCGAGGGGCGGTTCGGTGGCTGCGCCGCCCGGCGCGCGCTGCTCAGGGGCAGGATGCTCAAGCCCCAGACTGTCCCGGCTCTCCGCCAGCAGATCGTTGAACGGGGGCTTGACGATATCGAGGGAGGCGTCAAGAGGCGATGGCGTCTTCTTATCGGGGATGTTGATGTCGACCGGCGCCAAGCCCGGACTGAACACGATATCGGTGACCGGACCCTCCGCTTCAACCGCTTCTTCCTCTTCCTCTTCCATCGAGGCAATCGTGGCCTCGATTTCGTATTCCCCCAGGACAAAGCGGTCGCCATCTCTGAGCGGCGCTGTGTGTTCGCGCAGGATGCGCTGTTCAGAGTCGTTGAGAAAAGTGCCGTTGGTGCTCTTGTCGGTCAGAACGTAGCCGCCATCTTTGTAGTGAACGACACAGTGTTCGCTGGAGAGGATGCGCTCCGGATCTTGCAAAATCCAGTCATTTTTCGATGCGCGGCCAATGCTGATCGAACCGCGATCCAGGATTTTGGTCGTTTCCTGGCCTGGCGAGAGCCGTTGATAACTGATAATCGTCAATTTCAGGGGCATAATGCGATGTCCATTAGCGGGGGCGCCGCTGCAACCGCCCGACTGAGTATCGTCGGGTTGCTCGATTATATCGCTGATAGACAGTCTATACTGCTTGAGCGTAGGTATAACAGCCAGCCGGGCTATTTTTTCACAGCAGCGAAGCGGATGAGGCGCGCCCCTATGAGCATTATTGATGTTGAAAGCCTGTTGAGCGAGATTACCGCCGACGCGCCATGCGGCGAGGATCTTGAGTACGACCCACAGTTCGCGGAGATGGAAAAGGAAGCGCAGGGAACGCCGGAGCGCCAATATGGCGATACGATCATCCCCGGCGACCCACCCAACTGGCGCGGCGTTAGCAAGGCGGCCCTGGATCTCCTCGAGCGCACCCGCGATTTACGGGTTGCGGCCTACTTGACCCGGGCAGTGCTGAACACCGACGGTCTGGCAGGATTCACCGACGGCCTGGCGTTGATCGAAGGTCTGATTGAGCAGTGCTGGGATAACGTCTACCCACAGTTGGACCCTGATGACGACAATGATCCCACCCTGCGCATCAACACGATTGTGGGGCTGTGCGATCCGGAAACCACCCTGCATGATCTGCGCACTACCCCTCTGGTCAGTTCGCGCAGTCTGGGACGCTTCAGCTTGCGCGATGTGCAAATCGCCGCTGGCTTGCTGACCCCGATTGCGACTGATGAGGAGCACGCGCCGCCTAACCAGACGATGATCGACGGCGCGTTCCAGGATGCCGATCTGGAGGAGCTGCAAGCGACCGCGGACGCTGTCGCCGAAGCTATGGAGCACGCTGAGCGCATTGAAGCGCTGTTGACCGATCAGGTCGGCGTTACGGAAGCGCCGGACATGAGCGCCCTGGCGGGAGTGTTGAAAGAAATCCGCCATGTTCTGGCTGAGCAGCTTGAACGACGCGGAGTAGGCATGGGAGGCGAGGACGAGGCGGGCGAGATCATGGAGGGAGCGACGGCGACCGGCGTTCCTACTACCGGCCAGCGCATGGTCGTGGGCGAAATCGCCAGCCGCGAGGACGTCATTCGCACACTCGACAAAATCTGCGACTATTATAAACGTTATGAACCGTCCAGTCCGGTGCCCTTTATGCTCAAACGCGCCAAGAAACTGGTGACTATGGATTTTGTGGAGCTTCTGCGGGATCTTGCCCCCAACGCCACCGAGCAAACCGACCTGATTTTCGGTTTGCAACCGGAGGAAACGGAATAATCAAGCTATAATGGTTGACTAGTAAGCTAGGTTTATTTGAAATAGCCCACAGTGACTAAAGCTAGAGAGGTGCTCCTATGGCGATGAGTAGCCAGAAATTTATTGCGCGCAATCGTGCGCCGCGTGTACAGATCGAGTACGATGTTGAAGTGTATGGCGCTGAAAAGAAAGTCCAGTTGCCGTTCGTGATGGGGGTAATGGCGGATCTGTCCGGCAAGCCGACTGATCCCCTGGCGCCGGTGGCCGATCGCAAATTTCTCGAAATCGACATCGATAATTTCGACAATCGGTTGAAGGCGATGAAGCCGCGCGTCGCCTTCCGGGTGCCCAATACCCTGACCGGCGAGGGCGAATTGAGCGTTGATCTCTCCTTTGAAAGCATGGAGGACTTTTCTCCGGCGGCGGTTGCGCAAAAGGTGGATTCACTGAACCGGCTATTGCAGGCCCGTCAACAACTGTCCAATCTGATGAGCTACATGGATGGCAAAACCGGCGCTGAGGAACTCATCGCTAAGGCGATGAACGATCCTAGTCTCCTGCAGTCCCTGGTCGCGGAAGCCAAGCCCCAGGATGCCGCCGCGCCCGCCGCCGAGGAGTGATGCATCATGGCCGAAACCAGTCAAGACACCCAGGTTCAAGGCGAGGTTGAAACGCTGGAAGCCAGCGAGTTTTCCTCTTTGCTGCAGCGCGAATTCAAGCCCAAATCCGATCAGGCGAAAGAGGCGGTTGAATCCGCCGTGCGCACCCTGGCCGAACAGGCTCTGCAATACACAACGCTGGTCTCCAAGGATGTCGTCAAATCGATCGAGTCGATGATCGCGGCGATTGACAAAAAACTGACCGACCAGATGAACGTGATCATGCATCATCCCGATTTTCAGGCCCTGGAGAGCGCTTGGCGCGGCCTGCATCATCTGATCAACAATACTGAGACTGACGAGATGCTCAAGATTCGCGTCATGAACATCTCTAAAAAGGATTTGCACAAGACGTTGAAGAAATACAAGGGAACGGCCTGGGATCAAAGCCCGCTCTTCAAGAAAATCTACGAAGAGGAATACGGTCAGTTCGGCGGTGAACCCTACGGCTGTCTGGTCGGGGATTATTACTTCGATCAAAGTCCGCCTGATGTCGAACTGTTGGGAGAAATCTCCAAGATCGCCGCTGCCGCTCACACGCCGTTCATCTCCGCCGCTGCGCCGACCGTCATGCAAATGGATTCCTGGCAGGAATTGAGCAATCCTCGCGACATCACCAAAATTTTCCAGACCCCGGAATATGCGGCGTGGCGCTCGCTGCGCGAATCCGACGATTCCCGCTACCTTGGTTTGACCATGCCCCGGTTTCTGGCGCGTTTGCCCTATGGCTCCAAGACTGACCCGGTCGAGGCGTTCGACTTCGAGGAAGACGCCGAGGGCAGCGAGCACACCAAATATGTCTGGGCCAATTCCGCCTACGCCATGGCGGTCAACATCAACCGGGCGTTTAAGTTGTACGGCTGGTGCACCCGCATTCGCGGTGTGGAATCCGGCGGTGTAGTCGAGGGTTTGCCTTCACACACCTTTCCGACCGACGATGGCGGCGTGGACATGAAATGCCCCACCGAAATCGCCATCAGCGACCGGCGCGAGGCCGAATTATCGAAGAACGGGTTTCTGCCGCTGATCCATCGCAAGAATTCGGACCTTGCTGCGTTCATCGGCGCGCAGTCGCTGCAAAAGCCGGCGGAATATGATGACCCGGACGCGACTGCCAACGCCAATCTATCGGCCCGTCTGCCGTACCTGTTCTCGACCTGCCGCTTCGCGCACTATCTGAAGTGCATCGTTCGCGACAAGATCGGTTCATTCAAGGAACGCGACGACATGCAGCGCTGGCTGCAAAGCTGGATCTCAAACTATGTCGATGGCGCCCCGGCGACCTCGTCCGAGATCACCAAGGCCAAATATCCGCTGGCCGCCGCCGAGGTAGTCGTGGAAGAAGTGGAGGGCAATCCGGGTTACTACAGCGCCAAGTTCTTCCTGCGACCGCATTATCAGCTCGAAGGTTTGACCGTGTCATTGCGTCTGGTCTCCAAGCTGCCATCGGCCAAAGGTGGCTAGCGGTTCAAAATGAGCGGGACCGAGGTCATTTTGATAAGGCCGCATTCAACGAAATCGACCAGCCGTTCTCGTGTCTTGTCGAATAAAATAATTATAAATCAAAGGATTGTATAATTGGCATGGGAAGTGAATCAGCTCAGACTGAGAGCGTGATCGAACGGGATTCCTGAAAACGAACCGCCGGTCACCCGCTCAGCAACCCAGAAGCACGATTCGACACACGAGTTCTGAATCGTGCGAAAATCAATCCCCAATGGAGGTAAATAACATGGCTTATGATTCATACATGCAGGTTTCCAACGGCATCGAAGGCGAAAGCACGGCCAAGGGCTACGAAAAGTGGATCAAGCTGTATAGCTACAGTTTCAGCGCGAGCAATCCATCCACGGTCAGTTCCGGTTCCACCGGCCTGTCTTCTGGGCGCACCTCGGTCAGTTCCTTCAACTGCACGATGAAGCGTGAGAAGGCGACGCCACAACTGTTTGGGTTCATGGTTTCCGGTCAGCACATCGACAAGATTGTGGTGCATCTGACCAAGAATGTTGGAGCCAAGGGCGCGGTGCAGAAACCCTTCGAGGTTTACACTTTTGATAACTGTCTGGTCGAGCACGTAGACTGGTCGGGTAGCGGTGGCGAGGATGAACCCTTTAGCAGCCTGAGCTTTGCCTATGCCAAGTTGACCGTCCATTACGAGCAGCAGGATACCAAGGGCGGCACTGTCGGCAAGCCGGTGGAAGCGTCCTTTGATCAGACCACGGTCGAAGTGGCTTGATAACTCCCGGAGCCGGTGGACGACCACCGGCTCTTTTCGCCGTAACCCAGGAGAATGCTGATGCTATTGGGTGAATTGTTGGCGGAACGCAGTCTACAACCGGTTCTGACCAACGTACAGGATCAGGTGCGCCGGGAACCCGCTAATCCCAAACACCGGATTTTTCTATTCCAACTGTTGTCGATCCTGGGGCAGTGGGAACGGGCGCTGACCCAGTTGAATGTGCTGGAAGAAATGGACGCCGGCAGTTTGCCGATGGTTCAGACTTACCGCGAAGCGTTGCGTTGCGAAATGCTGCGCACAGATGTCTTTGCCGGACGGCGGTCGCCATTAATTTTCGGCGATCCGGAACCGTGGGTCGCGTTGCTGCTGGAAGCGCTGCGCCTCACCGCCGAAGGTCATCACGAACAAGCAGCGCCAGTTCGGGAACAGGCTTTCGAGGGTGCACCGGCTACTGCGGGCATGATTGATAACCAACCGTTTACCTGGATCGCCGATGCCGACAGCCGAATAGGGCCGGTGCTGGAGGCGATTGTCAACGGTCGTTATTTCTGGATTCCCTTTCACCGGATCGGCAGCATCAAGCTGGAAGCGCCTGCTGATTTACGCGATTTGGTCTGGATGCCCGCCCTCTTCACCTGGAGCAATGGTGGCGAGACGGTTGGCCTGATTCCCGCACGCTATCCCGGTTCACAAGCCAGTCCTGATCCTACCTTGCAACTGAGCCACAAGACCGAGTGGATCGAACAGGCGGAAGACGTGTATATCGGCCTAGGACAGCGCATGCTGGCGACAGACGAAGGAGAATATCCGTTGCTGGACGCCCGCCTGTTGCGGCTGGGCGAAGCCGCTGCTGAACCGGCGCTGGACGCTCCTCCAGCGGAATCCCCCGAGTGATGATGATTTTCCCCCGCTCCCGTGGCTGAACTCACGCCCCAGGAACGCTTGCAGCCTTCGCTGCTCGATCGGTTGACCGATGAGGAGCCTGATCAGCTGCAGGAATCCCGAGAAAAGCGGGTTTTGTCCATGAGCCGGTTGCGGGAGTGTGTGTTGCGCGATCTGGCTTGGCTGTTCAACGCCGGGCGTCCGTTTACTCCCGAACAGATGGAGCGCTATCCTCTGGCCGCCAGTTCCGTGCTCAACTTTGGCATCCCGCCGCTAGCGGGCATGACGGTGCGCATTCTCGATCTGAACATGCTGGAAAATTTGCTGCGGCAATCGGTGATCGATTTCGAGCCGCGCATTTTGCGAGGCACCTTGCGCGTCCGGGCGAACCTGACTGCCGCGCAGATGAGTCATAACGCCCTGACCTTTGAAATCGAAGGCGAACTATGGGGACAGCCTTTGCCGCAACAATTGTATTTGAAAACCGAGATTGACCTGGAAAGCGGTCAGGTGAAAGTCGAAGAGGAAACCCGCAAGTCGAGGGTGCGCTGATGGATCCCCGCCTGCTTCAATACTACAACCGGGAGCTGCAATTTGTACGTGAACTGGGGGGCGAATTTGCCCGCGAGTTCCCGAAAATCGCCGGACGCCTGGGGTTGGAAGGTTTTGAATGCACCGACCCGTATGTAGAACGCCTGCTGGAGGGCTTCAGTTTCCTGGCGGCGCGGGTGCAGCTCAAGATGGATGCCGAGTTTCCCCAGTTCACCCAGCATTTACTGGAGATTCTCTATCCGCATTATCTGGCGCCGACGCCTTCCATGGCCATCGCGCGTTTTCTGCCAGACCCTACCGAGGGGGCGCTGGAACAGGGTTTTGTGATTCCCCGGGATGCTGAACTGCGCAGTCTGTTAGGGAAAGGCGAGCAAACCTCCTGCGAATATCGCACGGCGCACCCGGTGACTTTATGGCCGTTGGAGATTGCCGAGGCGCACTACTTTGCCGGCAAGGAACCGGTCGCTGCGCTGGATTTGCCCCAAGCGCACAAAATTCGGGCCGGCGTTCGTCTGCGCTTGCGCACGACCCAGCCTGGCCTGCCGTTCAGTAAACTGCCCCTGGAACGGTTATCTCTGTATTTGCAAGGCAGCGATGCGTTGCCCATGCATCTGTATGAACAATTGCTGGCGAATGTGGTGACGCTGGTGGCGCGGCCTGGCCAGCGGCCCGCCCCCTGGCATGAAGTGATTCCCGGCCCAGCCATTCATCGCCTGGGCTTCGAGCAAGATCAGGCGCTGTTGCCCTACGCGCCGCCCTCGTTTCAAGGTTATCGCCTGTTGCAGGAATATTTCGCCTTTCCGCAGCGCTATCTGTTCGTGGAGCTGAGCGGGCTGGGTTCATCCGTGCGTCGGTGTACGGGCGAGGAGCTGGAAATTCTGATTCTGCTGAATCGCGCTGATTCAGCCCTGGAAAACCGGGTGGCGGCGGAGAATTTTGTGCTGTTCTGCGCCCCGGCGGTTAACCTCTTTCCCAAGCGCGCTGACCGCATCCATCTGGGTCCTCAGGTCGCCGAGTATCATGTGATCCCTGATCGCACCCGCCCGATGGACTTCGAGGTTTACCAGGTCAAAGGCGTTACCGGTATTGGCGCCGAGGGCGAGGAGCAGGAATTTCTGCCGTTTTACGCCCACTATGACCGGCTCAATCAGCGCAGCCAGCGCTCCTTCTATACCGTGCATCGCCTGCCCCGGCTGCTGTCCAGCCACCAGCGAAGAGTCGGACCGCGCTCCAGCTATATCGGCAGCGAAATCTATCTGGCGCTGGTCGACGCAGACGAAACGCCTTATCGCGGCAATCTGCAACAGCTCGCGGTTTCGACGCTTTGCACCAACCGCGATTTGCCATTGCACATGCCCATCGGACGGGGCGAAACCGATTTTACCCTGAGTTCCGGCGCCCCGGTGAAAGCCGTGCGTTGTGTGACCGGTCCCTCGCTGCCGCGCTTTTCCCGCGCCCACGGTGACACCGCCTGGCGCTTGATCAGCCATCTGAGTCTGAATTACCTGTCGATTACCGATACCGATGAACGGCAAGGGGCGGCGGCGCTGCGTGAGTTGCTGGCATTGTATGGCGATCTGGCGGAAGCGACCGTACAACGGCAGATTGACGGCGTGGTCTCGGTACAGGCGCAACCGATCACCCGCCGGGCGTTGGCGCCGGGTCCAATCGCCTTTGCCCGAGGCCAGGAGGTGACTGTGTATCTGGACGAAGCCGCTTTTGAGGGTGCGGGCGCTTTTCTGTTGGGCGCGGTGCTGGAACGGTTCTTCGCTAAATACGCTTCTATCAATTCGTTCACTGAAACGGTCGTTCGCTCGACCGAGCGGGGTGAGATCATTCGATGGCCAGCCCGGATCGGACGTCGGCATACGTTGTAGATTTATTCGAGGCCTTGCAACGCAAGCCGTATGCCTTTCATTTCTTCCAGGCGCTGCGGCGACTGGAATGCCGCTATCGGGAACAGCCACGACTGGGCAAGGCCATGCGCCTGCGCGACGATCCGGTGCGGCTGACGCAGGAGCCCTCAATGGCGTTCGCGCCGGCTACCCTGGCATCGTTCGACCCTGGCGACGAACAGCGTCCACCGCATCTGGCCGAATATTTTCTCGGTTTGTTCGGACCGCAAGGTCCATTGCCGCTGCATCTGACCGAATACGCCTATGAGCGCAAACGAGGTTATAGCGATCGCACTTTTTCCCGTTTCGCCGACATTTTTCACCATCGAATACTCAGCCTGTTTTACCGGGCCTGGGCGAACGCGCAACCTACCGTCAACTTTGACCGGCCAGAAACCAATCGTTTCGATGTTTATATTGGCGCAGCCTTCGGGCTGGGCATGCCTTCGTTGTGGAATCGGGACGCCGCGCCGGATCTAGCCAAGTTTCATTACGCTGGACGCTTAGCCTGCCAAACTCGTAACGCTGAGGGACTGGAAGCGATCCTGGCGGACTTTTTTCATCTGCCGGTGGGCATCGAAACCTTCGTTGGCCATTGGCTCCCTCTCTCCCCAACCAGCCAGTGTCGTCTCGGGGAAACTCCGACGACCGGATTACTGGGCATGACCGCGGTGATCGGCGAACGAGTCTGGGATCGCCAATACAAGTTTCGCATTGTCATCGGGCCGATGGGACTGGCAGAGTTTCAACGCTTCCTGCCGGGCAGCGACAGCCTGCGCCGCCTGGTCGCTTGGGTGCGCAACTACATTGGCAACGAACTGTTATGGGATGTCAATCTGGTGCTCAAAAAAGAAGAAGTTCCACCGCTCAAACTGGGGCAACAATCACAACTGGGCTGGACGACCTGGTTAACCAGTCAGCCTTTGGCGCGCGATGCCGACGACTTAAAGCTCGATGCTGTAACCTACTGTACAGAAAGCTAAAGGCTAACGGCTAAAGAGACCTTTAACCTTTAACGTTTAACCTTTAATCTCATGCAAAGGAGTCCAAATCCATGGCTGAAATCAGTCGCGTCGCGCTGTTCGGGAAACTGAACAGTCTGGGTTATAAAGCCATTGAAAGCGCTACCGTATTTTGCAAGCTGCGGGGCAACCCCTATGTAGAGTTGGTGCATTGGCTGCATCAGGTGCTGCAATTGCAGGATTCGGATCTGCATCGCATCATTCAGCACTTCAGTCTGAATCCATCTCGTGTGGCCAAGGATTTCACTGACGCGCTCGACCGCCTGCCGCGCGGCGCGACGTCGATTTCCGACCTGTCCTCGCATGTCGACGCCGCGGTGAAGGAGGGCTGGGTGTACGCCACGCTGATGTTCAAGGATGCTCAGGTGCGCACCGGTCATCTCATCGTGGGGATGTTGAAAACCCCCGATCTGCGCAACGCGCTGCTGGCGATTTCCCGCGAGTTCGACAAGATCAAGCTCGATGAGCTGATCGAGTGCTTCGGCGATATCATCGCCGCCTCGCCGGAAAGCGGGCTGCGCGCCACGGACGGCTCCCAGGTGGGCGGCGGCGCGGCGCCAGGCGAGGCCAGCGAGGCGATGGCTCCGCCGCAAATGGGCAAGCAGGAGGCCCTGCAACGTTTCTCCGTCGATCTCACCGAACGGGCGCGCACCGGAGAATTGGACCCGATTGTCGGGCGCGACGAGGAAATTCGCCAGATCGTCGATATTCTCATGCGCCGTCGGCAGAACAATCCTATTCTGACCGGCGAGGCTGGGGTGGGTAAAACGGCGGTTGTGGAAGGTTTTGCCCAGCGGATCGCTGCCGGAGATGTGCCGCCGCCCTTGCAGGATGTGACCCTGCGAGTGCTGGATGTCGGTCTGTTGCAAGCGGGCGCCAGCATGAAGGGCGAATTCGAGAACCGCTTGCGGCAGGTGATTGACGAGGTGCAATCCTCGCCCAAGCCGATCATTTTGTTCATCGACGAGGCGCACACCCTCATCGGCGCCGGTGGCGCAGCAGGCACCGGCGATGCGGCGAATCTGCTTAAACCGGCCTTGGCGCGGGGCAAGCTGCGCACCATCGCCGCCACGACCTGGGCTGAGTACAAGAAGCATATCGAGAAAGACCCGGCGCTGACCCGGCGCTTCCAGGTCGTGCAGGTCGGCGAGCCGAGTGAGGAAAAGACCGTGCTGATGATGCGGGGCATGGCTTCGACCATGGAGCAGCATCACCGGGTGCAGATTCTCGACGAAGCGTTGGAGGCGGCGGTCAAGCTGTCACATCGCTATATCCCGGCCCGACAATTACCGGACAAAGCGGTCAGCCTGCTGGATACCGCCAGCGCTCGGGTGGCGATCAGTTTGCACGCGGTGCCGGCGGAAGTTGAGGATTGCCGTCGGCGCATCGAGGCACTGAATACCGAGTTGGAAATCATTGGCCGCGAAACTGCGGTAGGTGTTGACACTGCGCAACGTCAGGCGGACGCCCAGGAAAAATTGCAGGTCGAACAAACACGATTAGGCGAACTGGAGGCCCGCTGGGAGGAAGAAAAAGGGCTGGTCGACCAGATTTTGGAACTGCGCGCCAAATTGCGCAGTGCTGGCGGCGTAATCGAAGCGGATACTGCAAAAGAACCCGCAGCGGAACCGGCTATGGAACCGGTAACGGAACCGGATACAGAGCGAACCGCCCGTTTGGCGGAGTTGAAGGATTTGCAAGTCAAATTGCACGAATTGCAAGGTGAAAAACCGCTCATTTTGCCCGACGTCGACGCCCAGGCCGTGGCTTCCGTGGTCGCCGACTGGACCGGCATTCCGGTCGGGCGTATGGTGAAGAACGAAATTGAAACCGTGCTCAAGCTGGCCGATCTCCTTAACCGTCGCATTATCGGCCAGCGGCATGCGCTGGATATGGTCGCCCGGCGCATTCAAACCTCCCGCGCCGCGCTGGACAATCCCGATAAACCCATTGGCGTCTTCATGCTGGCTGGCCCGTCCGGGGTGGGAAAAACCGAAACGGCGCTGGCCTTGGCCGAATCTCTGTATGGCGGCGAGCAGAACGTCATCACCATTAATATGAGCGAGTTTCAGGAAGCGCATACGGTTTCGACTTTGAAGGGCGCGCCTCCCGGCTATGTCGGTTACGGTGAAGGCGGCGTGCTGACCGAGGCGGTGCGGCGACGACCTTACAGCGTGGTGCTACTGGACGAGGTGGAAAAGGCGCATCATGACGTGCATGAAATTTTCTTCCAGGTCTTCGATAAGGGCTGGATGGAAGATGGCGAAGGGCGGTTCATCGATTTCAAGAATACGCTGATCCTGCTGACCACTAACGTCGGCACCGATCTGATCGCCAATATGTGCAAGGATCCGGAGCTGTTGCCCGACCCCGAAGGACTGGGCAAGGCGTTGCGCGAGCCGTTGTTGAAAGTGTTTCCGCCCGCGCTGCTGGGCCGGTTGGTGACGATTCCCTACTATCCGCTCAGCGACGCCATGATCGGGGATATCGTCCGTCTGCAACTGGGCCGGATCGAGAAACGGATTCTGGAAAACCACAAGGTTCCCTTTGTCTATGACGACGAGGTGGTCAAGCTTATCGTCAGTCGTTGCACCGAACTGGAGAGCGGTGGGCGCATGGTCGACGCTATTTTGACCAATACCGTGCTGCCGGCGATCAGTGAGGAATTCCTCAAGCGGATTATGGCCGGCCAACCGGTGGCGCAGGTCCAGGTGCGGGTGCAGGACGGCGAATTTGCTTACGCATTTGAGTAAAAACGCCAACAGGCTGGATTCTTGGCGTTGTCAACGCTATCTTGCTTTTTCAATCCTGGATTGCCTTTGCCTGGTTTCCAGGGCCGGTTGATTCCTTATATATTTATCTCAGGAGAGGATCTCGATGGTCGAGTTCGATGAGGTGCGGCGATTAATTGGCGAGATATTGCAATTGGGTGACCGGATTCAAAAATTCACCCCGGACACTCCCTTGTTAGGCAGCATCCCGGAATTCGACTCCATGGCGGTGGTGACCTTGATCAATGCGGTTGAGGAGCGCTTTGACATCATGGTCGCCGATGACGAAATCAGCGCCGAAACCTTTGAAACAGTGGGAGCGGTTCATGCGTTTATCCGGGATAAAGTGATGACGGGAACCTGAATTCCAGTGATCGAGCCGTTTTTTCTGGCTGGCAGCCGGGGCGCACTGTTCGTGGTTTACCATCCGCCGAGTACGGGATGCAGGGAATGCGGCGGAGTGTTGTATGTGCCTCCGTTCGCGGAGGAAATGAACAAAGCGCGACGGATGGCGACCCTGCAGGCGCGGCGCATGGCTGAATCCGGGTTTGGCGTCTTAATCCCTGATCTGTATGGTACGGGCGACAGCGCTGGTGATTTCGCCGATGCGCGCTGGGCAATCTGGCAGGATGATCTCATGCGTTGTGCGGAGTGGCTGCGCCAACGTGGTCATGAACGATTGACACTCTGGGGGGTGCGCCTGGGTGGATTGTTGGCCATGGATCGGGTCGAGCCGGTTGTGGCAGCGCGTCTGCTGCTTTGGCAGTCGGTGCTGTCCGGTCAACGCTTCCTCCACCAGTTCCTACGTCTACGATTGACTGCCGACCGCTTCAAGGGTGGCGGCGACAGCATGGGTCAGTTGCAACAAAAGTTGGCGGCGGGACAATCGCTGGAGGTGGCCGGTTACGAACTGCATCCGGAACTGGCCTCAGCCCTTGAGCAGGCTTGCCCTGTTACGCCGCCTACCCAGGTTCGCGTGGATTGGTTCGAAGTCGCGGGTACGGCGGACGCGGGGTTGTCCCCGGCCAGTCAGCGCGTGGTGGAAACGTGGCGCACTGCAGGAGTCGCGGTTCACCCCCAAACTGTGATTGGTGATGCCTTCTGGGCGACCCAGGAAATCGCCGAAGCGCCGACTCTTCTGGACGCCACATTGATGGCTGTTCTGGATAAGGCGCTATGACTGCCGTGATCGCCGAAACGGCTTTGATCTGCCATTGCGAAAACTCGGAAATGCTTGGCATTCTGCATACAGGCGCGCCGAATGCAACCCGAGGCGTACTGGTGGTTGTTGGCGGACCGCAGTATCGGGTAGGCAGTCACCGCCAGTTTGTTTTACTGGCGCGAGATTTAGCGCAGACAGGCATTCCTGTGCTGCGTTTCGATTATCGCGGCATGGGTGACGCTGGAGGCGAGTTTACCGGTTTTGAAAATATCGATGCCGATATTCACGCGGCGCTGGACGCCTTTTCTCAGCAGCTTCCCCAATTGCGGGAAATCGTCATCTGGGGGCTGTGTGACGCGGCCTCCGCTGCGTTGTTCTATGCCTGGCGCGACCCGCGCGTTTCTGGACTCGTGCTGCTGAATCCTTGGGCGCGCACCGAAGCGGGACAGGCGCGCGCCTACCTCCGCCACTATTACCTGAGCCGGTTGAGTAGTCCTGATCTGTGGCGCAAGATCCGGCGCGGCGATTTTGCGTTCAGCGCGGCTTGGCGCTCGCTGTGGACGCTGCTTGGACAAGCACGGCCAGTCGATTCCGGCAAGGCGGTCGCGGTCCATCCGGAACAGAGACCCTTGCCCGAACGTATGGCCGACGGCTGGCGTCGCTTCCACGGTCCGATTCTGCTGATTCTCAGCGGCGATGATCTAACCGCCGCCGAATTCCGGGATATGACCAGGACAGTGCGAACCTGGCGGCGCTTGCTGGCGCAACCACAGGTTACGGTGCGCGAATACGCCGAAGCGAATCATACCTTCTCTCGTCGCGAATGGCGGGATCAGGTTGCAGTCTGGACGCGGGAATGGCTGCAAGCCTGGTGAAGGGTCGTTAAACGGGAAGAGATGGCCCAACTGTCTTTCTTGGGCCGTAATCACCGATTACGGCTTCATGAACCTGCTGACAAAGCGGACAGGCGCAAACCTGTCCGCCAAATCAAGCAAGCTACTCGGGTTGCGCCACTTCTTCTACAATTACCGTCGATGTGGCGGTAACCACTGGCGCAGCGTTGGTTACTGTAGTTGCTTCCTCCGACGCCAACGCCGCTTCGTCAGCGGCTTCGGCCACAATTGCGACCGGCTTCGGCGGTGGTGGCTCCTCTGGACGGAGCACTAAGCCACCCAAGGGGGGGACAGTGATCGTGATCGAGTAAGGACGATCCATCCAAGGTTGCTCCTCGGCGATTAAATCCACGCCACCGTTACCTACACCACTGCCAGCGTAATAATTCGAGTCGGAGTTGAAAACTTCCGTATAACGCCCGGTGCGCGGCACCCCAATTCGGTAACCATGACGCGGCACCGGGGTAAAGTTGACGACCACCACCAGGAAATCATCATCCTTCTTGCGCAAGTAACTCAGGATCGACTGTTCGGCATCATGGCAATCAATCCAGTCAAAGCCCTGCCATTCAAATTCATAGTGATGCAACGCCGGTTCGCTGTGATAGAGCCGGTTCAGATCCTTGACCAGTAGTTGCATTCCCTTATGAAAGTCATATTGGAGTACATACCAATCGAGGGTCGTAGCGCTGTTCCATTCAGTGCCCTGACCAAACTCAGTCCCCATAAACAGCAGCTTCTTGCCGGGATGAGTGAACATATAAAGATAAAGCAACCGTAGATTCGCGAAGCGCTGCCACTCGTCGCCTGGCATCTTGTTGATCAGCGAGCCTTTGCCATGCACGACCTCATCATGCGAGAACGGTAACATGAAATTCTCGGTGAAGCAGTACAACATGCTGAAAGTCAACAAATCATGGTGATATTTGCGATGGACCGGCTGTTGCGCCATATAGCGCAAGGTGTCGTTCATCCAACCCATGTTCCATTTCATGCTGAAGCCCAGTCCGCCGACGTAGGTCGGGCGGGTGACCTGCGGCCAGGAGGTGGATTCTTCAGCGATCACCATGGCGCCAGGATGTTCGCTATGCACAACCGTATTCAGTTCCCGCATGAAGTCAATGGCTTCCAAATTCTCACGGCCACCGTACTTGTTTGGAATCCATTCGCCTTCCTTGCGTGAGTAGTCCAGATACAGCATGGAGGCGACCGCATCAACCCGCAGCCCATCCAGATGGAATTCCTCGACCCAATACAGGGCGCTGGACAGCAGAAAATTCTTCACTTCATAGCGGCCAAAATTGAAGATCAACGTACCCCAGTCGAGATGCTCGCCTTTGCGCGGATCGGTGTGTTCATACAATGCTTCACCGTCGAAGCGGGCCAAGCCGGAAGCATCCTTAGGAAAATGCGCCGGCACCCAGTCGAGAATCACGCCGATGTCATGCTGGTGGCAGTAGTCGATGAAATAGCGAAAATCATCCGGGGTTCCAAACCGGCTAGTAGGCGCATAATAACCGGTGGTTTGATAACCCCAGGAAGCGTCATAGGGATGTTCGGTGATCGGCAGCAGTTCGATATGGCTGAAGCCTAAATCCTTGACGTATTCGACGAGTTGGTGAGCCATTTCTCGGTAGTTGATAAACTCGCCTTCCCAACCACGCCGCCACGAACCCAGATGGACTTCGTAAACCGACATGGGCGTGTGCAACCAGTCGGTGGACTTGCGCTTTTCCAGCCATTCGGCGTCGCGCCAGGCATAATTATTTGGCTTGGTGACGATAGTGGCGGTGCTGGGCCGCAATTCAAAATGCTGACCATAAGGATCAGATTTCAGGAACACCACGCCACTGTGGCGATTACGGATTTCGAACTTATACAGGTCACCGGGACAGAGGTTGGGGATAAACAATTCCCAGACGCCACTGCCGCCGCGCACCCGCATGGGATGAATCCGCCCGTCCCAACGGTTGAAACTGCCGACGACGCTGACCCGCTCTGCATTCGGCGCCCAGACGGCAAACAAGACGCCCGCGACCCCATCGGCTTCATGCCGATGTGCGCCTAGGAAACGGTAGGAATGCCAATGCTTGCCCTCGCCGAACAGGTACAGATCGAAATCAGGCAGTTGCGGCGGGAAACAGTAGGGGTCGTAGGAAATATGCTCGTGGTGATCTCCATCGCGCCAAATCAACCGATAACGCTCCGGCACCTGATCGACCTTGCCCTGCCATTCAAACAGGTCGGTGTTAGGGACACGCTCCATCGGCAGGTTGCCCTCAGCGATATGGACTTCCTTGGCATAAGGCAAATGGGCGCGCACCACGACCTTTTTGTCCTGTGGATGGCGGCCCAGCACGGCAAAGGGATCATGATGGCGGGCTTCAACGATACGTTGTAATTCGGGGTTAAGCTTTGGACTCGTCACGTTGTTCATCCTGTTGTGTTGACGGTGGAGGCCATGCCTGGCAGCGGTTGATGCTTTGGACCGCAGCGCCTGATGGCAAAGTTGTAAGCAAGCATCACGGCGTTGCCTGAGCTTGGAAAGTCAGCGAGCGTCTGCGATCAGGCATCCTGCGCCAGGCGCGCCAATCGTTCAGGTAAGTATAACGCCGATTGCTCTAAGGATGATTTCTTGTAGGGATTATATCGCACGAGAACCCGGAGGAAGTCATATCAACCGCAGACTACCAAACGCATAATCGATTCCCCTCGTCAAGGCATCCACGCGCGCCCGGAGTCTGATAAGATGAGCATCGTATCATCCAAACCCGTCTAAAACTTATCCAAAGGACGATCCATGAACTCTCATAAACTGCTTGTATCCGCGTTAATACTAGGGCTGGGGACGCTGGCGGGCTGCTCGGTGGAAAAACCGGAGAAGCCGGTCAGTTTCCAGAAGGATGTATTGCCCATTCTGAAGACCGGCTGCGCGGAATGCCATACTGCGCCTGATGGCGAGGGCTACCAGAAGAGCGGTCTGGCGGTGGGCGCCTACGAGGAGCTGATGAAAGGCACTAAAATGGGGCCGGTTATCATCCCCGGCCAGAGTCTCAACAGTAGTCTGAACCGGTTGGCCGAAGGCCGGCCCGGCGTTGATCCTTCTATCCAAATGCCGCATGGCAAAGTGAAATTGCCAGAAGAACAACTTGCTCTCCTGCGCAAATGGGTTGATCAAGGCGCCAAGAATAATTAGACGCACGCTCGATTTGCCAGGGGCTTTGAACAAGCCGGTCTCCCACTCATCCACACAGGGGCGAGAGACCGGCATCATTGTTTGACCCTCGATCCGCTTCCAACCCCCGTCGTTCGCCCCGCCGGCTTGTCGGCCTGGGCGTTATGCCCATTTCGGGCTGCTTTCTGGGGATGCAACATGGTCGCTTCCAGACAGACCGCGCTCGCTGGCGCGGATTTCGATACGTGGCTAAATACGCTCAACGTCCAATGGATGCCCGCGCAAATTGAAATCGTGCGGCGCGCCTATGGACTGGGGGGTGAACCGGAGTTGGCGGTTGCCGATCTCCTGACCGACCTGGGTATGGACTACGAGGCCGCCGCCGCCGCTTTACTGCACCCAGCTGTGGTTGATGGACCACTGACGTTGGCGGATTTACGGGAACAGTTCGGAGAAACCATTGCGCATTTGGTCGATGGCGTAATCAAGCTCGACGCAATTGGCGAACTGCACCAGAGTAGCCAGCATGTTGGCCGTCAGTTGGAAAGCCTGCGCAAAATGCTGTTGGCGATGGCTCAGGATCTGCGCGTAGTCCTGATCCGGCTGGCGATGCAGCTCCACAACCTCCGGCAACTCGGTCGGTTGACGCTGGAAGAGCAGCAACGCATTGCCCGGGAGACGCTGGACGTCTTTTCACCATTGGCCAATCGGCTTGGCATTGGCCGCATCAAGTGGGAAATGGAAGATCTGGCGCTCCGTTATCTGGAACCCACGACCTATAAGCAACTAGCCACCGCGCTTGAGCAGCGCCGCGTAGACCGGGAACAGTATATTGCCCAGGTTATGGAGGAATTGCGCGGCTATCTGCGAGGTGCTCGCCTCCACGCCGAAGTCAGCGGCCGGGTCAAGCACATCTACAGTATCTGGCGCAAGATGCAGCACAAGAAACTGTCTTTCGAGCAGGTTTTTGACGTGCGCGCAGTGCGGGTGCTGGTCGACACTGTCAATGATTGTTACGCGGCGCTCGGCGTCGTCCATGCGCACTGGAATCATATCCATCAGGAATTCGATGACTATATCGCCCA
>JAGRHQ010000159.1 GCA_020444905.1 Candidatus Competibacteraceae bacterium | reverse complement strand
CGGAAGCTGCAAATGCAACAACCCTTACCCCCTTTCTACCGGGTTTGCCCCGTAATGAGGAACTGATAGGTGGTGAGACCTTAATTGAAGAGTAAACCGAATCCAGCAGTCAGCGTGCTATACTTGGATGTTAAAAATTGGAGCGAAAATGATGCAACCCTATTTCCGATATTTTCTGTTGGCGACGCTGATGTTCCTTTGGCCGCCAACGATCCTGGCTGCACCGCGTTTTCCGGCATCACTCGATGGTTTGCAGCCCAGTGGTCTGCGCCCTGCCGCCACGCAAGGTGGCTTTACCGTTGACCCCACTGTTCGGGAAACCGTTCGGTTGTTCTATAACACAGTCTATTCTTCCTCTGAAAGCGTCGATGCTGGCTGGAATGGCGACATCACGACTTGCCAGGCTGGAACGACGTCCAGTGAGCACCAGGCGGCTACCTTGCGCCGCGTCAACTGGTACCGGGCCATGGCCGGTGTTCCGGCCAACATCGTTTTCGATAGCGAGTTCAGCCGCAAAGCCCAACAGGCCGCGCTGATGATGTCGGCAAACAATCGCTTGAGCCATACGCCGCCATCGTCCTGGACTTGCTACACTGCCGATGGAGCAGAAGCGGCGGGCAAAGCTAATCTTTACTTGGGTAATGCTGGTTCCGACGCTATCAACGGTTACCTTCAGGATGCGGGATCTTCCAACTATCCTATCGGGCACCGGCGCTGGATTTTGTATCCGCAAACTCAATTTATGGGAACCGGGGATGTCGTTCCCATAAATGGCGCAGCGCGCGCTAATGCACTCTGGGTGTTTGACAACAATATGTGGGGACCGCGTCCCTCTGTGCGGGACGATTTCATTGCTTGGCCTCCGCAAGGCTACACGCCTTATCCGACGGTTTACCCGCGCTGGTCATTTTCCTATCCAAGCGCTGATTTCTCCGGCGCATCGGTTACGATGACCAAGGGCGGCAGTTCAATCAATGTCAAACAGGAATCCTACGTTACCGGTTATGGCGAAAATACCCTGGTCTGGATCCCCGCGCCCTATAGCGATGGCCAGTCTTGGGCGCAACCGACCGCCGACGAAACCTACCAAGTCACCGTCAGCAGCGTGTTGATCAATAGTCAAGTCCGTAGCTTCAACTATACAGTTACGGTCTTTGATCCCGCTGTTAAGGGCGCTGACTTTATCGCTCAGACGATCAGCGGCAGCGATCAGGTCACAGTGGGTCAACCCACAAACTACGCCTTCTCCACTGTGAATGATGCACAGGGCTATCAATGGCGTCAGGGCAGCGCTACAGATTACCTGGCCGTGAATGGCGCTGAATCCGGGATCGGCGATTTCGTCGCTACAATATCCAGCGATTATTCGGCGGTCAGCACGGATCGGCCCGCCAGTGGCGGCGCGGCTTATCACCTGGCTCATCCACAACCCGTTGATCAAGTGCTTCTTCTCAACAAGACACTGTTCGTGGGACCAGCGGGTAGCCTGCAATTTTCCAGCTTTCTAGGTTACGCTACCCCAGGTCAGAGGGCATTGGTCGAGGTTTCCGAAGACGAAGGCCAGTCATGGAAAATCCTGTTTGAACAAGTCGGCAATGATGCTCCAGAAAGCGGTTATACCACGAAGAGCATATTACTAACTGAATATATTGACAAAACAATCTTGCTACGCTTTCGCTATCAGCATACCGGAGGCTCATATTATCCGCAGACCACTGACAATACGGGATGGTTTTTCGATGATGTGCGGTTTATCGATGTTGATGTAGCTGACTTTTCTACACCATTGATGGCGGATACGCCGAGTACGTTTACCTTTACGGGTGTAAACGTTGGCCGCTACTTGCTACAAGTACGTCCCTTGCTGTTTGGCGATTTTCCGGGTGAATGGAGCACTGTGAAAACAGTTCAAACAGAAAACAATGGCGCAATTGTCCTGTCTGTTTCCCGCAGCGGTAACGGCGCCGTGACCAGCAATCCGGCGGGGATCGACTGTGGGACTGACTGCACGGAAAGCTACAATCAAGGCGTGACCATCACTTTAACCGCCACGCCGGCCAACGGCTCGACCTTCGCCGGCTGGAGCGGCGCTTGCTCGGGAACAGGTGTTTGCACGGTTGTCATGAACGCAGCAAAAAATGTGACTGCGACGTTCACCACAACCAGTACAGCTTTTCAGTCGGCTGCCCAGACGATCAGTTGGTTCTACGCCGCCGCCTTTAGCCGGACGCCTGTCCCCAATTCATCGCTCGCCGGTTATGGCGATATCGGCGGGCTGGTCTTCTGGACGCAGGCTTACCTGACGGGCGAGGGCGCCTTAGCAGCCTATCGGGGCGATGTTTACGCTATCGCCGATTTCTTTGTCAGTTCTGCCGAGTTTCAGGCGACCTATCCGGCCTCGCTGACGCAGGAGCAGTTTGTGACCGCGCTGTACCAGAACATGCTCAGTCGGGAACCTGACGCGGGTGGGCTGGCCTTTTGGGTCGGTCGGCTGAACAGCGGCGTCAGTCGTGGCGTCATCCTGGCTGATTTCACCAACAGCGAGGAAAACCGCAACGCCAATCTGCTCCGTAAAGCTGCCTTGATCAGCTACATCGCGTTCATGGATGCCGATGCGGATAAAACGATCACGCCAGAGGAAGCGGCAACGTGGCTAGCGGCGCATCCCGACCTCGATGGCGCTGTCGTTGATTAGAGGAAGCATTTCAAAGAACCGGGTGGGTGAATTTTCTGTATTCACCCACCCGGACGTTTGCGCACCGGGGCAGATGACGGCGCAGAGCGCCGGATTCCCCTACACGAGGCGTTAAACGACTATCCCAAGCCCAACAGATGCTTGGCTTGGTCTTCCGCCATGCCTGACGCAATCAATCGATCCAGCGCTTGTTGCAACCCCTGTTGCAATCCTTCCTGCAAACCCTCTGTCCGGGAACGTTGCGCCCGCCGATCGAGTTCCACAAAGGTCTCAAAACGCCGTCCATCGGGCCGGTACAACATCAAGTCGCTCCCTTCCAGGCTAAACCGAATCCCCAACCGCGGGCTGAGCCAGCCTTCCATCGGCATAATCGGCTCCAGTCCTTCCTTGCGGCGTAGCCAACCTTTGAGCGTCCCACGATCCGGGTCGTATTCGTAGTATTCCTCGACGCCATATCGTTCATAAAATGCGAGCTTGCGCCGCATCTCTGCCGGTGTATTACCGGGCGACAGCACCTCGAACACCACTTGCGGCGCAATGCCGTCTTCACGATGCTGGATGTACGATCCCCGATAGCCTGGCGGTCGGCCAAATACGACCATCGCATCGGGCGCAGCGCGGGTTTTATTGTCGCCCTCCACCGGATACCAGAGCAGGTCGCCAGCGACAAACACATCGGACCGGTCGGCGAACATTGCGGCTAACCCGCCTTGAATCATGACGATGTAGTCGAATTGCCGGGTGTTATCCGCCATCGGTTGGCCGTCGCTGTCAGGATAGAAGATTTCCTCAGGTGGATCAGAAGGAAGAGTTGTTTTCCGGGTTGGAGTCGCTAAAGCCGTCGCTGTCATCATCGGCCTCCATCGGTAAGGAGCCAAAGCTGGGTTGCTGACAACTTTAATATAGTTGATGTATACATGAATCACAGGTCAGCACATGAAGAGGGTCAAGCAGATCAATGGAAAGAAAACCATCAACACCAGGCTTTTAATCGTTGGCGCATGATATTCGGCGGCAATAGCGTCAGAATCCGCGCCAGTTCGGGGCCATGAGTCTCACCGGTCAACGCCGCCCGCAACGGCATAAACAGGTTTTTACCCTTTGCGCCGGTGCGCTGCTTCAGCGCTTCGGCCAGCGGTTGATAAGCAGCGCCATGTTCGGTATATGCGGCCAGCGCGTGCGTGAAAAAACCTGATCCCGCTGCGGCAATCACCGCCCGGCTGTCCTCGCTTAAGGGCAATTCCCCGCCAAACAAACGCTCTGCCCAGAAAGCGGCGTCGACCGGGAAACGAATATTAGGACGCACCGCAACTACAAAGTCATCCCGACAGGATAGCGGCACGCGCTCATGAACCGTTTCCCCCATCCACGCCCACAATCGTTCTGGCGCTGCAAATCGCACCGCCTCGGCTTGCCAGTGCAATAATTGCGCTTCATCGTAATGGACTGGCGCCCGTCCCAAATGCTCCACAGCGAACCCGGCGGCTAGATCCGCTGACTCCATCCAGGCATCCTGCTCGTAACGGTGACCCAACCGGGCCAGATAGTTCAGCAACGCCTCCGGCAGATAACCCGCCGCTCGCAATTCACGAATACTGAGATCGCCCTCACGCTTGGACAGCGGCCCGCCATCCGATCCAACGATCAGCGCCATGTGTCCGTAATTTGGCGCTGGAAGCTCCAGCGCTTCCAGCAACAGCAGTTGACGCGGGGTATTGGTCAAATGATCCTCGCCGCGCAGCACATGCGTAACGCCCATCAGCGCATCATCGACAGCGTTCACGAAAAAGAACTGAGGACCTCCATCCGCCCGACGGATGACAAAATCGCCAATATCGTCACTGGCGAAACGCTGGGGACCACGCACCAGATCGGTGAACTCGACAATCCGCCCCGCCGGCACCCGAAAGCGCAAAGTGGGCTGCACGCCCCGTTCCCGTCGCGCCTGACGTTCGGCTTCGTTCAACCGGGCGCAGGTTCCAGCATAACGCGGCGGCTTGCCGGCGGCCCGCTGCGCTTTGCGACTTAGCGCCAACTCTGCGGGCGTGCAAAAACAGGGATAGACCTGCCCCGCCTGATCCAAGCGTTGGTAGTATTCAGCATAAACCGTCGTCCGCTCCGACTGTGCATAAGGCGCATCGGGACCGCCGATTTCCGGCCCCTCTTGCCAGTCCAGGCCCAGCCAGCGCAGATCATGCAGTAATCCTTCAATGTATTCAGGACGGCTGCGCTCACGGTCGGTATCCTCGATGCGCAACACAAACCGGCCATCCGAATGCCGGGCCAGCAACGCGTTAAACAGCGCGGTGCGAACATTGCCCAAGTGCAGATAACCGGTCGGGCTGGGGGCGAATCGCGTTTTAAGGGTGGTCATTATGCAATTTTAAGTTTTATTTAATTTAATAATCAGCTTGATAGTAAATCCCATCAGATTCAGCATAGGGAAGGCATGACTGAATTCTGAGAGACCAGGCAATGATGCGGCAAGATCGCCAAAATAAAAAGGCGGAGCCACTGCTCCGCCCGGTTGGATGCGCCTCGCCACGACGTGGCTACAACGCGCTGGGTCCGATTTCACCGGTGCGAATCCGGATCGCGCGCTCCAAGTCGTAGATAAAGATCTTGCCATCGCCGATTTTACCGGTGTTGGCCGTGGAGCAAATCGCCTCAACGACCTTATCCACCAGGCTGTCATCGACGGCGATTTCTAGCTTCACTTTTGGCAAAAAATCCACCACGTATTCAGCGCCTCGATACAACTCGGTGTGCCCCTTCTGGCGACCGAACCCCTTTACCTCGGTCACGGTGATGCCTTGTACCCCAATACCCGATAGCGCTTCTCGCACATCGTCCAGCTTGAACGGCTTAATAACCGCAGTGACTAGCTTCATCGATACCCTCTGGCGTTTCGCCTAACCTGAAAAGTTAAATTCTGAACGGGAATATAACCGAAATCCATGTCCATGCGCGATGTGGGGCGAATATCCAAGCTTAAATAAGCCTGATATCCGCCCCCACTATCACAGGTTGTAACCCCGCTCGTCGTGCAGGGCAAGATCCAGACCTTCGGTTTCTTGCTCGTCCGCGACGCGCAAGCCCATCACCAGATCGATCACCTTTAGAATCACAAAACTCAAAATGCTCGTATAAGCCACGGTAAAGAGGACGCCTTTGGTCTGAACCCACAATTGGGAGCCAATCGTCATGCCCTCGGCCAAACCGGCGCCGCCGAGGCTAACGTCAGCGCACAGACCTGTCAGAATTGCTCCAAGCATACCGCCAACCGCATGGACGCCAAATACATCCAGCGAGTCATCATAACCCAGCGCCCGCTTCATCTTGGTGGAGGCCAGGAAGCAGATGAAACCGGATGCAACGCCAATCAACAACGCGCCCATTGGACCAGCCGTACCGGAGGCTGGGGTGATCGCCACCAAACCCGCTACCGCGCCAGAGGCGATGCCCAGCACGCTGGGTTTACCATGCGTCATCCATTCGGCGAACATCCAGGCCAGCGCAGCGGCGGCGGTTGCTATCTGAGTGACCAGCATCGCCATGCCCGCGCTGGCATTCGACGCCAGCGCGCTGCCGGCGTTAAAACCAAACCAGCCTACCCACAACATGGAAGCGCCGATAATCGTAAAGTTGAGGTTGTGCGGCGGCATGGCGGTCGTAGGATAGCCCCGGCGCTTGCCGATCACCAAACAGGCAATGAAACCGGCCAGACCGGCATTGATATGCACGACCGTTCCGCCTGCGAAATCCAGAACGCCCCAATCCCACATCAGCGCCCCATCGCCGCTCCACACCATGTGGCAAATCGGGGCATAGACAATCGTGAACCAGAGCGCCATAAAAATCAGCATGGCGGAAAACTTCATCCGCTCGGCAAACGCGCCGACGATCAGCGCTGGGGTAATGATGGCGAAAGTCATCTGAAAGGTCACGAACACGGTTTCCGGAATGGTTCCCGTCAGACCCTCGCGAGTCACTCCACTAAGAAAGGCTTTATCCAGCCCTCCCATAAAAGTAGCCAAATTAATGGCTTCTTTGGTCATCCCCGTAGTGTCGAACGCTAGACTGTAGCCATACAGCACCCACAACACAGTGATCAGTCCGGTGATCGCAAAACATTGCATCATCACCGACAGCACATTCTTGGCGCGCACCATGCCTGCGTAGAATAACGACAGACCGGGAATGGTCATGAACAGCACCAGGGCAGTAGACGTTAGCATCCAGGCGGTATCGCCGGAGCTGAGCGTTGGGGTTGCTTCCTGAGCGAGCGCCAGTGTCGGCGCGAGAGTGGCCAGCAGCGCCAGCCAACCACTATTCTTTACCACTTGCATTGCTTTCATCAGTGGGGGTCTCCTAAGGTTGAAAACAGAATCTATTTGGAAATAATGGGCGCTTACAGCGCTTCTGGTCCAGATTCGCCGGTGCGGATGCGGACCGCGTTTTCCAGGTCACAGATAAAAATCTTGCCGTCGCCGACTTTGCCGGTGTTCGCCGCCCGCGAAATCACCTCAACCACCCGATCCGCCAGATCATCGGTGACTCCGACTTCAATTTTGATTTTGGGCAGAAAATCCACCACGTATTCGGCGCCTCGGTACAGCTCGGTATGTCCCTTCTGCCGACCAAAACCTTTGACCTCGGTGACGGTGACGCCTTGCGCGCCCACTTCCGAAAGTGCTTCCCGAACATCGTCCAGCTTGAACGGTTTAATAACCGCCGTGATCAATTTCATGATGCAACTCCTGATGGCTTCGCACACCCCTGCGGGGCGACGTGTTGTTTCAACGTCTCGACGAACGTTGCCCACCAACGCCGGCAATTCGTTTTGTCGAAAAAAGCACATCGTATGCCACTTTGATTAATCTATTTATAATTAATAAGTTGTTATAAAAATTACTTTCAATATTTTCATTGCGCGGTCGCTGGCTGCCCACAATAGCCAGTTATTGCACTCATTTGGTGCAATAACTAAGGAGGCATACAAACCATAAATTCCCGTTAAACTTGTAAGGGGCATTACCCTAATTTCTGGAGAAGCAGCAATGATCGATCCCAAGGCTATTGATGACTTGGCCAAGCGTTTTGTAGAAGCATTGCCGCCGGGTTTCCGGCAATTTCAGGCGGACATGGAAAAGAACTTCCATGCGGCGCTGCAAACGACTTTCGCCAAGCTAGAACTGGTGACGCGCGAAGAATTCGAAGTGCAACAGGAGGTGCTGGCGCGCACCCGTGCCAAGCTGGATGAACTGGAGAAGCAAATGGCCGACCTGGAAAACAAAGCCGTAGGCGGTGGCAAGCGGCGCAAGACTGCGGAGAAACCGGCTGAACCGGAAGGCGAAGAATAGCGCCTGCCGCACCCACCAGGTTCGTGCATAATGCCTCATCCCCTGGAGGTTTGGGGCATCATCATTACTCGCCAGCAGGATTCGCATGTCGCTTGCCATCGTTTATACCCGCGCCCAGGTCGGCATCGACGCGCCGTTGGTCAGCGTAGAAGTCCATTTGTCCGGCGGTCTGCCGGGATTATTCATCGTAGGTCTGCCAGAAGCGGCGGTGAAGGAAAGCAAGGACCGGGTGCGCGGCGCTATTCAGAACAGCGGTTTCGAGTTTCCGGCCCGGCGCATCACCATTAATCTGGCTCCGGCTGATTTGCCCAAGGAAGGCGGGCGGTTTGATCTGCCGATTGCGCTCGGTCTCCTGGCCGCCTCCGGGCAAATTCCCCGTGACCGGTTGGAACAATATGAATTCCTGGGTGAACTGGCGCTGGGCGGCGAGCTGCGGCGCATTCGCGGGGTGCTGCCGGCGACGCTGGCTTGCCGGGACGCCGGACGCGCCTTGTTGGTTCCTGGCGACAACGCCGAGGAAGCAATCCTGGTCAGCGGCGCACAAGTCCTGGGCGCAGGGCATTTGCTGGAAGTTTGCCGGCAACTCACCACAGGAAATGCGTTGCAGCCGCCGGTTGCGCATCCTCGAAGGCTACAGGACGCGATTCTGGACCGGGATTTAAGCGATGTGCGGGGCCAACCTCATGCGAAGCGGGCCTTGGAAATCGCTGCCGCCGGCGGTCACAATCTCCTGCTGATCGGTCCACCCGGCACAGGCAAGACCATGCTGGCCAGTCGGTTGTCCGGCATCATGCCGCCATTGAGCGAGGCAGAGGCTCTGGAAACCGCGGCGATCGCTTCGGTCAGCAATCAGGGGCTGGATTTGCAACAATGGGGCGTGCGCCCGTTCCGCGCTCCGCATCATACCGCCTCTGGCGTGGCGCTGGTGGGCGGTGGCGGTCAGCCGCGACCAGGTGAAATTTCTTTGGCGCATCACGGCG
>JAGRHQ010000158.1 GCA_020444905.1 Candidatus Competibacteraceae bacterium | reverse complement strand
CATGTTCTGGATCAAGGACATGTCCATTCCGGACCCTTACTATGTGCTGCCGCTGATCATGGGCGTCACTATGTTTGCTCAGCAGAAGCTAAGTCCGGCGCCGCCTGATCCGATTCAAGCCAAGGTGATGATGTCGTTGCCGATTGTTTTTACCTTCATGTTTCTGTGGTTCCCAGCGGGATTAGTGCTGTACTGGGTGGTCAACAACATGTTGTCTATCGCGCAGCAGTGGGTGATTACCAAGCGCGTGGAATCGGGCGCTGATGCGGCGGCTGTCAAGGCCAGAACGGCGTCCCCTGGAACGGGACTGGGCGCATGGCTGAGCAAGCAGGTGGAGCGAGGACGCAGCAAATTGATGGAGCAGGGACGCGGCAAGCTGGTGGATTTAATTAAAAAACCTTCGTCGGGCCAGGGGCCGGGCAAACGTCGGAAGTAAGAACCCCTTGCAAAAGCTCCCCACTCCTTGGGCAGTGGCCGTTAAATTCTGCGGCCTCCCAGTATAAAAACGGTGTAGGGTATGCATTGCATACCCTACGATCCTACGATTCTCCAATTCCCCAGAATGTCTTCCAGTGAACGACACCATCGCCGCTGTCGCCACGCCGCCAGGACGGGGCGGTGTTGGTATCGTGCGTATCTCCGGTTCTTTGAGCGCCATGATCGCCGAGGCAATCTGCGGCGTTCTTCCCACCCCCCGTCAAGCCGTCCTGCGCCGGTTCCACGCCAGCGATGGCAGCGTGCTTGACGAAGGCATTGCGCTTCATTTCCCCTCCCCTCATTCTTTCACCGGTGAAGATGTGCTGGAACTGCACGGTCACGGCGGACCGGTAGTCATGGATTTGTTGCTGGCGCGCGTTCTGCAACTGGGCGCGCGCTTGGCTCGACCGGGTGAGTTTTCCGAACGCGCTTTCCTCAATGACAAGCTGGATCTGGTTCAGGCGGAGGCGATTGCCGACCTGATCGCCAGTACGACAGCTGAAGCCGCCCGCGCCGCCGTGCGTTCCCTAGAAGGGGAGTTCTCCCGACATATTCAAGAACTGGTTGAGGGACTAATCGAACTGCGCATGTATGTCGAGGCCGCCATCGATTTTCCTGAAGAAGAAATTGACTTTCTGGCGGATGGTTCGATAGTGGAGCGATTGCGCGCTTTGCGGGAACGGCTGCGCGCCTTACAGGGGGTCGCCAGACAGGGCCGGTTGTTGCGTGATGGCATGACGGTGGTGATCGCTGGACGGCCTAATGCGGGCAAATCAAGCCTGTTGAACCAGTTAGCGGGACGGGAAGCGGCGATTGTCACCGACATTCCCGGCACCACTCGCGATGTGTTGCGCGAACAAATCGCCATTGATGGAATGCCGTTGCATATCATTGATACCGCCGGTCTACGCGACAGCCGTGATCCAGTGGAGCAAGAAGGCATTCGCCGCGCCTGGACGGAGATTGCCGCCGCCGACCGGGTTTTACTGCTGGTGGATGATCGGCAGGGATTCACCGCCGAAGATCAGGCGTTGCGGGAGCGGTTGCCGACGGAAATCGGGGTGACGGTCATTCACAATAAAATTGATCTGACTGGGCGTGGACCTGCTTTGCAGGCGGTGAACTGGGGTCATGAACTCCAGTTGTCGGCGAAAACCGGTGTCGGTTTGGATCTGCTGCGCGAACACTTGAAGGCGTGTATGGGTTATCACGGTGGCGAGGGGACGCTGATGGCCCGGCGGCGGCATCTGGAGGCGCTGGAGCGGGCATCGACAGCGCTGGCGGTGGCGGAGGAGCAGTTGACGGTGTTTCGCGCCGGGGAGCTGGCGGCGGAGGAGTTGCGTTATGCGCAGAATGCCCTGGGGGAAATTACCGGCGAGTTTACTTCCGAGGAGTTGCTGGGACGGATTTTTGGCAGTTTTTGTATTGGAAAATAGCGACTATTCCAGCGTAGTCCAAAGCTTTCCACAAAAACACCCAGTAAAGCCTACTAGGCGGCGTAGGCCAAAACATATCAGAACGGGGAGGACGCGGCCATGCCGGAATTGAGCTTCAAAGGAAAGGAATTCGTTTACAACCACCATCTGGCTGTGCCGCACCGG
Source organism: Candidatus Competibacteraceae bacterium (assembly GCA_020444905.1). Classification (GTDB taxonomy): domain Bacteria; phylum Pseudomonadota; class Gammaproteobacteria; order Competibacterales; family Competibacteraceae; genus UBA2383. Next base: position 7,035 of record JAGRHQ010000158.1, on the reverse strand, counting down.
CCCTTGGTTCCCGATGCCGCCAAGTCCATTGGCGAGGCGCGGCTGGACGGTAATCTGATCATCCACGGCGATAACCTGCACGCGCTTAAAAGCCTGCTGCCGCTTTACGCCGGCAAGGTGGACTGCATTTTCATTGACCCGCCCTACAACACCGGCAACGAAGGCTGGTGCTACAACGACAATGTGAACAGCCCGATGATGCAAGCCTGGTTGAAGGAAAACCCGGTCGGCATTGAGGATGGGCTGAGGCATGACAAATGGTGCGCGATGATGTGGCCACGGTTGCGGTTACTGCATGAATTTCTGGCGGAAACTGGCAGCTTCTGGATGACGTTGGATGACAACGAGATACACCGAGCGCGTGGGATGCTTGATGAGATATTTGGTGAGCAGAATTTCATTGCTTGCTGCATTTGGCAAAAGAACTATGCACCGAAAAATACGGCAAAGTATTTCAGCGAAGATCATGATTACCTTTTGGTATTGGCAAAAAACAAGACCCTGTGGCGGCCACGAATGCTGGAGCGTACCGCAGAGATGGAAGCGCGATACGAGAATCCCGACAACGATCCGCGCGGCCCTTGGAAGCCAAGCGATTTAACAGCAAGAAACCCCTACAGTAAGGGTAAATACACTGTTACCGGACCAACAGGAAAGAGATTTGACTCAGGCACTCGTTATTGGCGTCAGAGCTACGAAAATTTTCTCAAGCTTGATCAAGAGAACCGCATTTGGTGGGGTGCTGAACGGTCGAATATGCCTCAGCAAAAGAGGTTCTTATCTGAGGTTCAACAGGGGCGGGTCCCGCAAACATTATGGTTCTATACTGACGTTGGACACACACAGGATGCGAAAAAAGAATTGCTTCAAATGCATCTGTTTGACCCACAAAATGATATGGTCGAAGGTGATAGCACAATAACGCCGAAGCCCAGCAGTTTGATAGAGCGCGTTCTTGAGATTGGAGCCGGTAATGATGCGCTTGTCCTCGATTCCTTTGCCGGTTCCGGCACTACCGCCCATGTTGTCTTAGCTGCTAATCGCAAGGATGGCGGAGACCGCAAATTCATTCTGGTGGAGTGCGAAGACTACGCCGACCGCTTGACCGCCGAACGGGTACGCCGGGTCATCAATGGCTACGCCTACACCGGCACGCAACGCGAAACCCTGCTTGAGAAAAACCTCACCTTCACCGACCTGAAAAAAGCTGACAAGCTGCTAAACCAAATCGCCGGCATTGAAAATCTGGAAGCGCACTGCTTCGACAAGATCGAGAAAAAGGTCAAGGACGGGGTGTTGACCGTCGAAGGCGTGAAGGCGATCAAGGAAAAGACGGAAGGACTGAGAGGCGCGTTCACCTACTGCACGCTGGGCGATGCAGTGGACATGGACAAGCTGCTGACCGGCGAGGCTCTACCCAGCTTCGCGCAACTGGGCGCGCTCCTGTTCCACACGGCCACCAATGAAGCGATAAACCCGGCCAAAGCCACAGAACCGGACACGCACGGCCTGGGTTATCTGGGCGAGTCCAGCGCCTTCCATGTCTGGCTGATCTACCAACCCGACCTGACTTTTTTGCAGTCCCGTGAGGCGGCGCTAACGTTGGCGAAAGCGCGGGCACTGGCCGAAGCCAAGCCGGGCAAGCGGCATCTGGTGTTTGCTCCGGCTAAGTTCGTTTCGCAAAAGCTGCTGGACGCCGAACGCATCCCGGTCGAGTTCGCCCCACTGCCGTGGGCCTTGTATCGCGTGGAACGTGGCTGACATGGCGCTACGCGAACTGGACTACCAAGGCCGCGTGCTGGCTCGTCTCGACGACTACCTGACCGAGCTGGCGGCGCAGAAAACCAAGGCAGACAAAATCGAAGCGGCCAATGCCACGGAAACCGACCCGGACTTGATCCGCCCCGTGCCGGACTTTCCGCTCAAGACGTGGCAGGTGCTGCGGACGGCGGGCAAGCTGCCCGATTCCCGCGCCGACATTCCCTATTCGCCTCGGCAGGATGGCATGGGGCGGTCCGTGCCTAATGCGGTGTTCAAGGTACCCACCGGCGGCGGCAAGACCTTTCTGGCGGTGGCGGCGCTGTCGAAAATTTTTGGCCGCTATCTCGGGCGGCAGACCGGCTTCGTGCTGTGGATCGTGCCCAATGAGGCCATCTACGCCCAGACCAAACGGCAACTGACCGACCGGCAACATCCCTACCGGCAACTGCTGGATGTGCTGTCGGGTCAGCGGGTGCGCCTTCTGGAAAAGGATGACCACCTGGACGCTCGCGAGGTAGCAAGCCACTTGTGCCTGATGCTATTGATGCTGCAATCGTCCAACCGCGAAAACAAGGATGCGCTCAAGATGTTCCGCGACCGGGGCGACGTGCAGGGCTTCTTTCCGCCCGAGGGCGATCAAGATGCGCACGCCCTGGCCCGCGAGAAAACCCCTAATCTGGACATTTACGACTTGGCCGGTAGCGCCTATGCCTGGCCGCAAGTCAAAGATTCACTGGGCAACGCGCTGCGCCTGATTCGCCCGGTAGTGGTCATGGACGAGGGGCATAAAGCCGTATCTGAACTGGCTTTTGCCACGCTCTACGGCTTCAATCCCTGCTTTGTGCTGGAACTGACCGCCACTCCGAAGGATGTGTTGCCTACCACGGGCAAGAAACCCAAGCCGGGGCGCTTCGCTAATGTGCTGGTGCAAGTGCAGGGCGCCGACCTGGATCGTGAAGGCATGATCAAGATGCCGCTCAACCTCGACCCGCGTAGCGGCGCGGACTGGCGCAACACGCTGGCGGCGGCTCTGGAACGGTTGCGCGCATTGGATGAGGCCGCACGAAATTTTCAGGCCGATAGCGGGCGCTACATCCGCCCGATCCTGCTGACGCAGGTGGAGCGCACTGGGGCCGATCAACGCGATGGCGCGCACGTACACGCCCTGGACGCCAAGGAATGGTTGATAGCGGTGGGCGGACTGGACGAGGCGGAAATCGCCATCAAGACCGCCGACACCAACGACCTGGCCGCGCCGGAGAATCAGGATTTGCTCTCGCCCACCAATCGGGTGCGGGTGATCATTACCAAGCAGGCGCTGCAAGAAGGTTGGGATTGTCCCTTTGCCTATGTGCTGTGCGCATTGGCGGCCAGCCAGAATCTGTCAGCCACGACGCAGTTGGTGGGCCGTATCCTGCGCCAGCCTCACGCCCAAAAAACCAGCGTGGCAGCCTTGGATGAAAGCTACGTGCTAACCCACCACGCGGACACGGCGAAGGTGGTGGAAGCCATCAAGCAGGGGCTGGAAGCGGACGGCATGGGTGACCTGGTGCGCGCGATTCGCACCAACGATGCCGCCAACCCCAAAGGGCCGCGCACGGTGGCGCGGCGGGCGGCGTTCGCTAAAACGGACATCTATCTGCCCAAGGTGCTGCGGGTGGCCGATGGCGAGGTGCGCGAACTGGATTACGAGCAGGATATTCTTTTTGCGCTGGACTGGTTGGGGCTGGATGTATCGCCGCTGGTGGCGAAGATACCGGCTAATGCGCAAGCCGCCGAGCGGCAACTACAGCGCTTCCGGCTGAGCGACGAAGGCGATGAGCGCGTGGTGGCTGAAGTGGCGGACGCATCGACTGAGGTACTGCATTTCGATATGGCCCACGCGGTGCGCATGGTCACAGACATCATACCCAATGCTTTGGTGGGCGCGGGCCATTGTGGGCGACGTGCTGGCCGGCCTGGCGGCGCGCGGTTTCGATTCTATTCGGCAGGGCGCGTTGTCGGGCTTGATCGTCGAAGAACTGCGCGCCTGGCTGGACGGGGTGCGCAACGCCAAGGCTGAAACACGCTTTCGCGCTGAGGTGGCCGCAGGGCGGATTCAGTTCCGTTTGCGCACCGATCACTACAACTGGCAAATGCCGTTCGAGGCGGAAACCTACGAGCCGGAAGGGGCTGATCAACTGGTGGGCAGCGACGGCCAGGCGCTACGCAAGAGTTTGTTTACCCCGATCTACCGGGGCGATTTTTCCAGTCAGGACGAGCGCGATATTGCGGTGTACCTGGATGGCGAAAAGGCGCTGACCTGGTGGCATCGCAACGTGGCGCGTTCGCACTACGCCCTTTCCGGCTGGCGGCGCGAGAAGATTTATCCAGACTTTATCTTTGCCGTGCAGCACGGCGAGTCTGACAAGAAGCTGGTGGTGCTGGAGATGAAAGGCCAGCACTTGGCGGGTAATGACGATACCGAATACAAAAAGGCGGTGCTGCGCCTGATGACCGAATCGTTTGCCATCGAACAAGTGGAACATGTAGGCGAGTTGGAGTTGGTGGGAGTCAATGGCGCGGCGGTCGCTTGCGATCTGGTGTTGATGCCCGAGTGGAGAACCCGGCTTCCGGGGTTTATGACGCCATCATCGCAGGTGTGATGGTTTGCTGCGCCTAGCCCGAGGCTGATCACCAAGAGCGAAGACCGGGAAACCCTTGCCTGGCTGACGCAGTTTTTTTACAAGGGCGCACAAGGGGCGCATTCGATGGAGTTTCCTAACTATGTGCCGTCAGCCGTGCGGGCGCACCTTTCGGCGTTGATGGATGGCAGCGAATCGGAACCACAAGGATGGGCGGTATCCCTGGCGGATATTCAAAAGCAGCGTGATGAAATTGACGAAACGATAAAGACGCGCCGCCAAGGCGGTGAAACCCATAAGTTAAATGCTCTCCGACGGCAGAAAGCCGATGTTGATAAGCGCCATGATCAACTGGCGAGTGATGTGGATTGCTTAACCCGGCTGGCGCATGATCCGCGAATGCAGGAGGCTTATATCGCGTTATCACAAGAGTTTACCAAGGATTATCAATGGCGGGCTTTTACTTATGCGGCATGGGCAGCGCGGGATGATTAAAATTGAATTAAATCGTTGTCCCCACAACGACCAACCAGCAAGGCGGTTTGCATGGCCTAAGCGGTGTCATGGACCCATGGGCTGGTCAGCCCCCAAGAGGTGCGCTCGAAGCTGTGGCATTTGACGTCCATCATGGTATGCTTACAAAGTGGTCTTCGTTAGACGCCGAGTCAGTCGAAATCGAATCCTCTACGCTAACGTAACAAAACCAACCCCTACGCCTTATCCCCTGAAAACTTGCCGCCGCTTGAGAGAGCAAGTATGCGCCGTACACCCTAAAAATAATTGCTGATTCGTCCAAAGGTTGCTCGCTGATGGGTAGAAAAAGCCTTTCCATCCTGCTCACCTTGATGACCCTACTGCTGCTGGTGGGCGGGTGCGGTGAGTCCGCCGATAAGACCCAGCCGATGGCCCCATCGAGAGCATCGACATCTTCCACGCCGGTTACGCAGCCCGCGCCTGCGCCAACGGTCGCTCTTGTGATGAAAACCCTGACTAACCCCTTCTTTGTCGACATGGAAAAAGGCGCTCGTGAAGCGAAACAGGAGTTAGGCATTGAATTGCAAGTCAAAACCGCTGCGCAGGAGACCTCGATCGAACAACAGATTCAGATCGTGGAAGAACTGATTCACGCCAAGATCGACGCCCTCGTTATTGCGCCCGGCGACTCTCTGGAACTGATTCCCGTGCTGAAAAAGGCGCAGGACGCAGGCATAGAAGTGATTAATATCGACAACCGACTGGATCCGGAGTACTCCACCCGTCTCCATTTACGCCCTATACCGTTTATCAGCGTCGATAATGAGCAGGGCGCCTACACGGCGGCAAAATGGATCAGCGACCGCATCAGCGCACCGACGAAAGCCGCGATTATTGAAGGCATTCGCGGCGCGGCCAATGCGGAAGCGCGTCGACAAGGCTCCTTGCGCGCATTCGCCGAAAACCCGGCGATCACGGTGGTCGCCAGCGAAACCGCTCACTGGAAAATCGATGAGGCTTATCAGGTTGCAGCCAAATTGTTCAGCACGCACCCGGATATCGGTGCGTTGTTTTGCGCTAACGATATGATGGCACTGGGCGCTTTGAAATACCTGGACGAACAAGGCAACAACCAGGTGCTGGTCGCTAGTTTCGATGCTTTGGAGCCGGCGAAGGCGGCGATTCGCGCTGGCAAATTGGCCGCGACTGTCGACCAACAGGCCGCACAGCAAGGTTACCTGGGCGTCCAGTACGCCATGCGGGCACTGGCGGGGGAAACCCTGCCGATGGAAACGCTCATCGACACCCGTTTGATCACGGTTGACATTTTGCCATAAGGCGATCCCAGGGATGCGCTGGCTCCAGCTTTACAGCAAAATCGCCAACAAATTTATCGTCTACCTAATATTTTTAAGTGTAATCCCACTCCTGATTCTCGGCATCAGCTCCTACCACATTTCTCAAAGCACCCTGCAAGCAGAGGCCCAACGCTATACTTTGCAACTGCTGCGCGATCAACGGGACTATTTGGCGCTACAACTCGAACAAGTCGAAGCATTAATCGCCAATATCTCTGGTGTTGAAGCCATTCTGGAGGCGATCAGCGTTGCAGGCGCCGCAAGCGATACCTATACCCAGCTCGCCACCCAGGCGCATATCGGCTACATACTGAACAATTATCTGAATTTGAAAGGATTAGTGTCCATCGACATTTTTAGTGTCAACGGCAATCACTATCATGTCGGCGATACGCTCGATGTCAGTCAGGTCGACGCCGCCACGGTGCAAAGCATTTTTCAGGTCGCTATCCCTAGCGATCGCCTGGTGCTATGGACTGGCGTAGAGCGTAACGCCAACCTCAACTCCAGCGAGAAACAGGTCCTCACTGCCGCCAAGGTGCTGCGGCGAGTGAACCGGAAAACCCTGGACCGGGAACCGATAGCGCTGTTGCTCGCCAACTACAGCATCAATGATCTGTATGATCAATTTCACCGGATCGATTTAGGCAAAAACGCTTATCTTCAGGTCGTCGATCAGCATAACCGAGTGATTTATCACCCTGATCGGACGCTGATTGGCGCCCCTCCCGATCCATCGTCCTGGCGCGCGCGTCTCGATGAGGACTGGAGCCTGACCGCAACGATCAACGGTGAATCTTATACGATCAGCCATGTAG
>JAGRHQ010000157.1 GCA_020444905.1 Candidatus Competibacteraceae bacterium | reverse complement strand
AGCCGCAGCGAGGAAATGCGTTTCGCTCAGGGTTCGATACCCCATGATCGCTATCACAATCAGTACGCGCATTTCATGGCGATGGCCAGTCGCGCGGCCTGCGACCGAATTGATCCCGAGGGTCGCCCGTTCCTGCTGACCCGCAGCGCTTGCGCTGGGAGTCAGCGTTATAGCGCGGTGTGGACCGGCGATAACGCCAGCAACTGGAAGCATCTGCGCATGGCGTTGCCCTGTTCGCTGAATTTGAGCCTGTCCGGGGTGGCGTTCAACGGCCCGGACGTGGGCGGCTTCATGGATGACGCCAGCCCGGAACTACTGGTGCGCTGGCATCAGGCTGGCTGCCTGTTCCCTTTTTTCCGTAACCATGCGATCCGTCATTCCCGGCAGCAGGAGCCGTGGCAATTCGGCGCAGAGGCGTTGGCGGCGATTCGCGGCGCGATTCGCACCCGCTACCGCCTGTTGCCCTATCTCTATCAGTGCTTTTTCGTCCACTGGCGGGACGGCGATCCGATTATTCGTCCGCTGCTTTATCACTATGACGGGCCGGAATACACGCATCTGGACGATCAGTACCTGGTCGGCGACGCCCTGCTGGTCGCGCCAATCCTGCATGGCGAAGGGCAGGGGCCGGAAATCATCCGTCACGGCGTCAAAATGCAGGAACGCCCGGTATTATTGCCGCCAGGCGCCTGGTTCGATCTGAATCGTGGCGAATGGCTGAACGGTGGGCGCGTTCTCCACTACGCCGCCGCTTTGGACGAGTTGCCGTTGTTCGTTCGGGATGGGGCCGCGCTGCCGTATTACTCCGGGCCGCTACGCAACAGTTTCATGGACTTGAGTAAAGTGGAACTGCATCTGTTCTGTCGCGACCGGCCCGCACGATTCGATTATTACCTGGATGACCGGGAAACCCGGCGCTACCAGACCGGTGGCTATGGCGTTGCTACCATTCTGGCGGAGATCGACGGCCAACAGCTACGATTGGAGATCACCGAGACCGGCGACTATCCGCAAAATACGGTAACGTTTACGCCGGTGATCTATGGTCGCCCAGGGATAACGGAACTGGAGTTAACGCTCAACGGCCATACGGAAATTCGCCCTCTACAATCCAGTCAGCGCGAATGGCTGCGCCGACAGTGGAGGGTGCTTGTTTAAATGCTTGGGTAGCGGTGCATGGTCGTGCGTTGTTGCAGACATTCATTAGAAATTGATTAGGTTGAGTGGAGGATCAAATTCATGGCGATATTTACCGTGACGGGAGACGTTGACCCTTTCCTGCATGTCTCCCTTAGCAAAGGCGAGAAGATTTATTGCGAATCCGACGCGATGGTGATGATGGAAGACACCCTGGATCTAACCGGTAAGATGAGCGGCGGATTGGGCAGCGCGCTCATGCGCCGGTTCGCTAACGGCGAATCGTTTTTCCAGCAACATATCGAAGCCAACCGGGGTCCCGGAGATTGCCTGCTGTCGCCCATATTGCCAGGAACGATCCAGATTCTGGAGGTCGGCGCCACTCAGTATATGCTCAGCGATGGCGCGTTCGTGGCGGCGGAAAGCGGCGTCGATTTGCGGGTACGCAGTCAAAGTCTGGGTAATGCGCTATTCGCCCAGTCCGGTGGCTTCTTCGTCATGGAGGCCACTGGCAGCGGCAAGTTAGCAGTCTCCGGATTCGGCTCCGGTTTCATGCTGGATGTGGAGCCAGGCAAGGATGTGATTATTGACAATTCACACGTTGTAGCCTGGGACAGTCAGCTACATTACGAGGTCACCGTGCCCAGTCAGCAAAGTGGCGGCCTGTTCAACCGGTTGGTGAGCAGCGTGACCAGCGGGGAAGGCATCGTGCTGCGCTTTTCCGGGCGAGGGAAGGTTGTGATCTGCTCCCGCAATCGCAATGCTTTCTCCGCCTGGATTCGTAGCGGCGCGACCAGTAACGGCTGATTGCCTCATTCGGAGCGACCGGCCATGTCTGATCCTTCTCTTTTCCCTAACGATTTTCTCTGGGGCGCTGCGACTTCGGCCTATCAGATCGAAGGATCGCCGCTGGCGGATGGCGCAGGTCCGAGCATTTGGCATGAGTTTGCGCACACACCGGGACGGACCCACGACGGCGATACCGGCGATGTCGCCTGCGATCATTACCGCCGTTACCGGGAAGACGTGGCGCTGATGGGCGAATTGGGGCTGAACGCCTACCGTTTCAGCGTCGCCTGGAGCCGGGTGTTGCCGGAAGGGCAGGGTCAGGTAAATCCCTCGGGACTGGATTTTTACCAGCGCCTGGTAGATGCATTGCTGGAACGGGGCATTCAGCCGATGGCGACGCTTTATCACTGGGATTTGCCCGCAGCGCTGGATCGTCGCGGCGGTTGGCTGAATCCCGACAGCGCCGCCTGGTTCGCCGATTACGCTCAGGTGCTGTTTCGGGCGCTGGACGACCGGGTCAAACTCTGGGTCACTCTGAACGAGCCGTGGGTTGTGGTCGATGGCGGCTACCTGCATGGCGTGCTGGCGCCGGGTCAGCGTAATGTCTTCGCCGCGCCCTATGCCTCGCATAACTTGCTGCGCGCCCATGCCGCCGCCGTGCGAACTTATCGGGCCGAAGGCCGCCACCAGATTGGACTTGTGGTCAATCTGGAGCCTAAATACCCGGCGACGGAAACCTCGGCGGATTTCGCCGCTGCCCAGCGCGCCGACGCTTATTGGAATCGCCAATATCTTGATCCGGTTTTCCTGGGCGCTTATCCGCTGGAATTGGCTGAGATCTTTGGCGCGGCCTGGCCGAAGTTTCCGGATGCTGATCTGGAGATGATTCGCCAACCGCTGGATTTTCTCGGCATCAATTATTACAGCCGACAGGTCGTGCAACACGATCCCGGCGACTGGCCATTGCAAGCCAGTCGGGTCCGCCAGTCCCAACAAACGCACACCGGCCTGGATTGGGAGGTGTATCCGCAAGGGTTGACGGAGATTCTGGAATGGGTCGCCCAGCGCTATGGACCGCTGCCCCTGTACGTCACCGAAAATGGCGCGGCTTTTTACGATCCGCCACAAGCGGATGGGGCGGTAGACGACCCGCTCCGGCAACGCTACTTGCGAGATCATCTGCGCGCGGTTTTGGAGGCGCGGCGTAAGGGTGTCGACCTGCGGGGTTACTTTGCTTGGTCCCTGCTGGATAATTTTGAATGGGCATACGGTTACTCGCAGCGTTTCGGATTGGCGCATGTGGACTATGCAACGCAACAGCGCACGATTAAGGCCAGTGGCCAGTTTTACGCCGAGGTGATTCGCAGTCAGGGCGCGACGCTCAACTTCCCGTCTCTATAGTCGATTGCAAACTGAACGAGACCCGCCAATAATGATAAAAAAACACCTCACCGAGGATCACCCATGGAGAATGCAGCAGCCGTCGAACTCTACACGGAGGCTCTTAAGCAATGGCGGGAAGCGGTTGAACTGGATTTACACGCTTCCGAAGATATCGTGTATGGCATTATGCCCTTGTTGGTCAAGGCGCTGGGCCTGGATCCCGACAACTTGCCAGTGCTGGATTTGCTCAGCGATTTACTAATGGAAATCAGCGTCTATGACGAAGCGCTTGAACTGGCGGAGAAAATGCTCAGTCTGATGCCCGATGATGATGGTTATCGACAAAAATTGAACGCACTGACCAGCGAAGAACCCAGCCAGCGCCGGCAGGTTCGCGCCTACTTGCATCAAAAACGCCAGCAACTGACCCGGAAAGTCATTAGCCCTTAGCACCGTGACGCGATGTGGAAACAGTCTCAGCCCGACAATGAAAGCGCCGCCATTAGTCGCCGTCCGCCCTCGCCCAGAAAGAGCAGGGCATAGACCAGCAACAGCAACCCCAGTCCGCGCATCAGAATAATATAGCTCTGGTCGCGCAGAATGCGTTGGCGCATCAGTCAGTAGTGGGGCCAGCGCAACCCCGACGCCGGCGCGAACGCCATGCCGCAGAGTTTCACTGGCAACCAGCGCCAGTAACGGGAAGTTTTAAGTTTTAGGTTTAGTCGCTGCATCCAGCGTAGTGCGCAATTGCCGGTAACTTTCCAGCCGCTGCGCATGAACAGCGCCCCGCGCTACGGCATCTTGCAACGCGCAATCCGGTTCGACTTCGTGGCGGCAATCGGAAAATCGGCAGCGCCCCAAATAAGCCGTCAGCTCCGGGAATCCACGATCCAGCTCGCTTAAGCCGATTTCGCCCAGTTCGAAGCTGCGCACCCCCGGCGAATCGATCAAATGGCCGCCACTCGGCAGGTGATAGAGCGTACTGGCGCTGGTGGTGTGTGCGCCGTGACCGGTAGCGGCGGATACCGCCTGGATGCGGATCTGGCGATCTGGCAGCAGCGCCTTGATCAGCGACGATTTGCCAACGCCTGACTGCCCGACCAGTATGCTGGTTCGCGCACACAACCAAGTGCGTAATTCATCCAGACCCTGGGCAATGCGACTGCTGGCCAGCAACACGGGATAGCCAATTTGGCGATAGGGCGTCAATCGGTCACACAGCGCTGCTAAAGCAGGTGCGTCCAGCAGATCCACCTTGTTCAACACCAGAAGTCCTTGTACGCCGATGGCGGCGATTGCAACCAGATAGCGGTCGATAAGGTATTCACTGGGTTCTGGCGAGGGCGCCAGGACCACCGCAACTGCATCCAGATTGGCGGCTACCGGGCGGGGTTGACCACGGTAGTCGCGACGGGTCAATAACGAGCGTCGTTCGGAAACCGCAACTACCACGCCTTCCCTCATACCGGAGGCTTGCCAGATTACCTGGTCGCCACAGGTCAGTCGACCCAGATTTTGCCGCACAGCGCAGCGATTTAGCCCTCCCTCGCCATCTTCGACAACGAGCGCTGCGCCATGATGGGTGATGACCAGGCCGGTTTGCTCCGGGCCGAGTCCGGTTTGATCCACGGCCTCTGCGCCCTGAACGGCCCGCAGTCGACGACGATCTTGCAGGCGCTCGATGTGTTGCTTTTGTCGGTGGGTTAATCGTCGTCCGGCCAGCGCTGGCCCTGTTTTCCGTGGCGTATCAAGAATAAACACTCTCCTTTCTTTCAACCTTTCTCCTGCGTCTTAGCGGGTCTCTCGCAACCAGTGGGGATCGTTCATCAAAGCTTCCGCCGCCGCGGCTTCGACCGGGCGGGAGTAATAGTAACCCTGCCCAAAATCGCAACCGAGCACCGCTAGATGTTTCGCCTGCTCCCAGGTTTCTACACCCTCGGCCACCACCAGCATCCCGAGCGTTCTTGCTAGTGTGATGATAGTATTTATAATTTTTGTTTTGCTGACATCCTGACCCAAGGATTGAACGAAAGAACGGTCAATTTTGAGAATATCAAACGGGTACTGATGCAGATAACTCAACGACGAGTAACCGGTGCCAAAATCGTCCATGCTCAGTTGAAACCCCTGGTGATGCAACCGACGCAGATTGGCTTGGGCGGCCTCGGTATCTTCCAAGATGGCGCTCTCAGTGATTTCCAGCGCCAGCAATGCAGGATTACAACCATGCTGGCGCACCAGTTGATTAATTTCCCCGGACAGATCGGTTACAGTAAACTGTCGGCCAGACAAGTTGACGCTGATAGTCGGCGCCGCAGTATAGCGCTGCGCCCACTCGACTGACTGCCGGCAGGCTTCCGCTAGGACCAGATGGCCAATCGGCAAAATCAGCAGCGTTTCCTCGGCAATCGGGATGAAGTCGTTAGGCGGCACCAGCCCGCGTTCGGGATGCCGCCAGCGCACCAGCGCCTCGAAGCCCTTAACCTGGCCGCTGTCGAGATGCACGATGGGTTGGTAATACACCACAAATTCCTGCCGCTCCACGGCATAGCGCAGATCGCGCTCCAACTCCATGACCTGAAGGGCGCGCACATGCATGACTGGCTCGAACAGTGCATAACGCCGATAAGGCGCATCGCGCTTTTTGGCCTGATACATGGCGATATCGGCATCGCGCAGCATCGCTTCCGGTTCACGGTAGCGGTCATTCGCTAATACGATGCCGATGCTGGCGCTGGTGTAAATCTCATGGCAGTCCAGCGCAAAGGGGCTGACCAGCGCTCGCTCCAGGCGTTCCGCGCAAGCTGCTGCGTCATCAAGCTGGCGCAATGCGCTCAGCAGGATCACGAATTCATCGCCGCCCAAGCGGGCGATGATGTCTTCCGGCCGCAGGCAACGATGCAATCGATGACTGATTGCAATCAGTAACTGGTCACCCAAACTATGACCCAGACTGTCGTTAATGATGCTAAAACGGTTCAAATCCAGAAACAGCAACGCAAACAGATAATCAGAGTTCTGTTGCCGTCGCTGGATGGCGTCCGCCAGGCTTTCGAGAATCAGGGCGCGATTGGGCAATTGGGTAAGGGCGTCGTGAAAAGCGTGATGACGAAGTTGCTGCTCGCTCTGCCGGCGTTGAGTGACATCGCGCACGACCGCCAGCAGCAAGCGCCGCTGACCGACATGGATGCGGTTCAAATTGATTTCCACCCACAGACACGGGTCTTTTGCCGTGTGGATTTCACACTCGAAGCGCTGCGGACGGCCCGCGAGCGCACACAACCACGGTCTTTTCCAAATCCTCTCGGCGGAAATCAGCCAGTCGATCAGGGGGCGGCGGCGCAATTCCGCCAGCGAGCACCCCATCAGATCAACAGTGCGTTGATTGGCGTCCAGCAGCGCCCCATTCTCGACATCGAATACTACAAAAGCTTCATGAGCGCTTTCAAACAACGTGCGGTAATTAGTCTCCGCCGCTTGTAGCGCCCAAAAGGTTTGCTGCTGTTCGCGCAGACCCAGATAAACCTTGAACGCGGCGGCGGCGATCGCCTGATCAGCCTCCTCAAGCGTCGAGTCATCAGACGATTTTTTTAACTGACGACTTCCGAGCAGGAGCGCCTGGCCAGCCTTCGGGACAGCGATCCATACCCAGTTTCGCAAGCCCGCGCGCTGCAAGGCAGCTTGAGCGGCAAGGGGCAAAGTCTCAGGATTCAGGCTGGCAGCGCGAGCTGGCGGCGATGCGGACAAAGGCAAGGTAAAGCTGGCGGTCAGACCCAGACCATGCTCTAGCTGACACTGATCCGCAGCGCTCTGCCAACTCAGTAATCCCGCGCAGTCGATGTCCAGGGATTCCACCAGCACAGCAATCAGGGTTTCGCCTAGTGATTCGGTCGATGCTTCCTGCTGATTGGCGCATTCATGGAGTCGCTGCACGATCAAGGCGGTGGTGCGATGGCGACGGGCATCGCGACGCGCCTGGGTCAGTTCCTGTTGCAAGCGCAGTAATCGACTGCCAATCTCATCATATTGTTGTCGATAGTAATCGAGCGCCTGTTCCAGTTCCGGCTTGGCGGTCATAGCGAAGCATTCAGGGGATGGTGGCAGTGAACACCGTTAATACACCGGTCCAGTCCAGTGGCCGGGATCGACCGAGCAGTGGCGCGATTTCTACGCCGGAGTAGAAACCGAGCAGCGGACAGCAGGCGCCCACCTGTTCCCGGACAGACGCGGTTTCATCCTCCTCCAGACCACTGAAGGCCGTTGAGCGACCCGCGCAATCGATATACAGACCAAACAATGGCTGATTGACTAACGTGTTCAACAGCGTTCGGGTTTGCTGATGGGCAGATTGGATCATCCGTTGCGGATCGATAACCATCAACTGGACCCGCGAGCCGGCCTGGAAATCATCCTCAAATAAAACCAGTGCGTTATCAGACAAGTCGGCGGCAATCACCAATCGGTTGACATATTGGCTTTCATCAAAAGGCGTGAAGGGATTGCCGTGTTTTTCGCCCAGCGTCAATGAAAAATGAGGGGGATGAAGCCTAGCCAGTTGTTCGCGTGGGATATCCAGGCGCTCCGCAGCGACGGTTAAAGCGGGACGACCATTCAGTTCCAGCACCCGTGCGCCGTCGATGCGGGTAATTTCCAAAAAATCACTGGCCGGATAACAGCCATGCATAATCGTACTGTGGCTGGTCAGCGTCGACGGCAGCACCACAGCCACCGCAACGTGTTTTCGGGATGCCCGACCATCGAAAATATAGCTGTCCATCATATTTATATCCGCCAGTGTGCCTGCGCCAACCAGCGTCGGACGGTATTCGCCGAGTCCTTCATAAACGCCATCGACCAGTCGGCTGCCTACATGCAGCACGGGCGGCGGACTGCTCTGTATCGAGTCGTAGAACAACAATACGGTTGCATTCGGAAAAATATTTTCCCGCAGGGCTTCGCCCAGCTGTTGTCCAGCCGCTTTTTCACCCTGTTGCAGGTTGTCTACGAGTGCGATGGCTACCGGGTTGAGCGAAGTGGGAAACAGTAACAAGCCACATTCATAACCGGTGAGCGTGGCGGCTTCGGCGGTGATCAAGCCAGCGCCAGCGCCACCGATGATCGGAATATCGCCAAGAACAGCACGGAAACCCTGCAGCAGCGCCGTGGCGTCATGCTGACCGCCACCGAAGGCCAGCGCCCAGCCGGGAAGTTGGCCGGACAATGCGTTTCGCGCCTGCAACGCAGCTTTTTTACCAGTAGTGAAGGCGTCAGCATGACGGACCTGGCCCAAGGTAACGTAGCAAAGGTTCGAATTCATGTTATCGATCCCGCTTTGAAATTTGGCTGATCGGGCAGACGGAACCCCCGCGATGCTGGCTCCTGGACGTTGCATTGAGCAGAATAACGCCTTAGACAAGCCTGCTACAGGAGGCGGTTCAGATCAGCGGTTTCTCCGAAACCAGCAGGCCATCTTCATCAGCATAAACATAATGATCCGGCAGGAAGGTCACGCCGGCGAAGCGGACAGGGATATCGCGTTCGCCAACGCCCCGTTTGACGCTCTTGAGCGGGTGGACGCCCAGCGCCTTGACGCCAATGGGAATCTCGGAGATAGCGGCGGAATCGCGAATGCAACCATTGATGACGACGCCAGCCCAATCGTTCTCCTCCGCCAGTTCGGCGAGTTGATCGCCCAACAGCGCGCAGCGCATTGAACCTCCGCCGTCCACGACCAGCACTCGACCTTCGCCAGGTTCTTCAAGGGCGGAACGAACCAGGGAATTATCCTCGAACACTTTCAGAGTTACGATAGGGCCAGAAAACATAATTTCACCACCGTAATCGCCGAAAA
>JAGRHQ010000156.1 GCA_020444905.1 Candidatus Competibacteraceae bacterium | reverse complement strand
TCAGTGATTCTGGTAACAGGAGATGGAGATGCAAGACTTTACTTTCTTGATGGGTCTCTATTCGTGGTAGAAGACAGCACTGTTCATACAAAAGGATCAGAAATGCTATATTTCTCAGAAAGTCAACTTCTCGTTATTTATTATATAAACGCCAATACAAGAGAACCACAAGTTATTATGGTGCGTGTTACCCAATGAACGACCCCGCAGCAAGCTGCGGGGTATCAAAAACGAGATGACACACAGCAAGCCGCGGGGAATTAGACCCGCAAAAGATTAAAAGACGACACTACGCAGCAAGCTGCAGGGTATGTATCCCGAACGAGAATCAATTACTGATACCCCAAGCGCCTTGCCAGCGCCACCGTCGCCGGACTGAATCCCGAACCATCCGCCATCCACTCCAAGGGATCGCTCAAATTGACTTTAGGCGGGGGTCCCGTTCGTAATCGTGGATCTTCCAAATACTTGCGATTGTTACCGCCACGCGCATTATCCGGTCCCAGAGTGGCGAATGGGGAAATTTCTGGATGCTTCATCGCCTCGATAGCTTGAGCATCCATCCGAATATCCAGCCACTCAGCGATCTGCCGTAAATAGCGATCCGGATCGGCCAATAACTGCTCCCCTTGCAGGTGAAGACTTTGCCCGACCGGCAACCGTTTGGTAAACCGCAAAATATGCCCGTGAACCTTCAGCCAGTTTTCCTCCATCCGACGCCCATCCACCGGCATCCGATCTCGTCCCCGTCGGGCGCGCTGTTCCTGCCGCACCTGGTATAACGATTTACCAGTGGAACGTGGATGTCGCGATAAATGCAGGAAGCGCGCAGTAGGGAAAGTCTGATATAAGCGCGCCAGATACGCCGCTTCCGCGCAATTACTGGGGCTTTTCTCAACCATCTGGCGCGGGCCAAGTTGCGAGGCGACATACCAGGCCAACTCGCGCGTGGTCATCAGCAAACGCTCGCGCAACCATTGCCAGGCGTGTTCAGCCGCCGCTTCGGTTTGTTCGCCATCATGCAACTGGGCCAGCGTGCGAACCAGACCATGCAAGCGGTGCCGATCACCCGGCCCGGAAAAGCGCTGGAATAGTCCATCAACGGTATCGGCCACAAAGAAATTGGTCTCCGGCAATCCGTATAATTGCGGATGCTGGCCCAACATGCCACACGCCACCGAGGAAAAGGAACGGCCAGGACAAAGAATAAAGACCGGACGATGAACGGAATAATCTGGATGGATCACTACACCCCCACTCACAAGGACTCTCTGCGCATCGGGAACAGCGTTTCCCGAAAAAGTTTTATAATCAACTTTACACTTCCAGGGGCGTTGTATCACCCATTTTTTGCCACTCATTCCACGATCCGGTCGTTAACAGCATGTCCCTACATTCCCCGTTTCAGTTCCACCCCATCCCCGCCGAGTTGCTGCCCGGAACTGGCCGCTGCCTCATGCAGACAGCCGCCTGGAACCAGGGCTGGTTATACCTGGGCGTCACCAGCTACCCGGCGGACGCCTATCAACCGGGCAGCGCTGTCCTCCTGCGCCATCGGTTACGCGCATCCAGTTGGGAGTCGTTGTACACAAGCCCGGTGGAATCCCGCTGGATTATCCAGGCCGGTCAGGCCCGCCGCTTCCCGCTGGAACTGGGTTGGCAAACGTTGACGGTGCTGCCCGGCGCCACACAACCGACGCCCGCGCTGTATGCGCTCCGGTTGGGGCTGCGCACCTCCGCCCTGCTGCATTCCGGGGATGGCGTTCATTTCGAAGCGCTACCCAATCCAGCTCCCGATGCCGGCCACGGTCCTTTCATCGCGTTACGCGGTTTTTCAAATCAGGCGTTCGCCATTCCAGCCAGCGCCGCCCATGATACCGGACGTGAGGGTCCACAGATCTGGGTTAGCGCCGATCCGTTTTCTCAACCCTGGCGTCCGGCCTGCGAACCCGGTTTTGGCCATGCCGGGAATCGCACGCTGGATGGTTTACAGGTTTTCAATGGTCAATTGTATGCCGCCGCCAGCAACCCAACCAATGGCTTTCAGCTCTGGAAAACTGCGGCCCGCAGCCCGTTACCTTTGACCTGGGAACCGGTGCTGATCGAAGGCGCCCAGCGCTACACGCTCAATCCTCATATTGAAACCATGACCGTGTTCAAGGATGCGCTTTACCTGGGCAGCCGTTCGCCCAGCCCTGATCCCAATTGGGAATTTGCGACGTCCAGCGCGGAAATCATCCGGGTTCTACCCGATGGCCGCTGGGAGCTGGTCATGGGAACCCCGCGCTTTTCGCCAGTGGGCTTGCAAATCCCTCTTTCCACGCACGGTCCTGGTTTTGACGACCCGCATCACCGGCGGATTGCTTGTTTAGTCGGTACGCCGGATGCGCTCTATGCGACCGTTGACCAAGATGAAGATTTGCCTGAAGCTGATTCCAAGCTCGCATCGATCCCTTTCCAACTCTGGAAAACCCGCGATGGCGAGGACTGGCAAGTGATTCCACCGGACGTTTTCGGACAACCTGGAGTCACTCGTTTGCGGGTACTGCAACCGACGCCGCATGGCCTGGTGGTTGCCGGCGACTGGGATTTAAGTCGTCATCCCGAGGCGCAACCCGGTATTTGGCTGGAGCAGCTCCGTTAGATAGGGTGCAAAAGATCAAGGCAACCATGACCACATTTCCAGCATGACGAACCGCACCAGCGCCCGGGTGAAGGCGACAATGGCCCATTGCTCGCCAGCGGCGATTTTGGCGAATCCGGTCATTTGCGATTTCAGCAACCCATCCGGATTGGGGATTTCAATGATCACCCGCACCGCGCGCATGAACGGATTGGCTGGGTTCGGTTCAACAACCGGAGCAACGGCGGTCACATGACCGGTGAAATCGCGCAGCGGATAGGCCCAGACCCGCAATTGCACCGGCGCATCGGCGCGCACCTCGCCAATATCGGTTTCCGGAGCCAGGATTTCAGCGCGCATCACCCGATGATCCTCAACAGTTACGAACAGATCGCCCTCTTTCAGATAATTTCCGGTCATAAACTCCGGGCGCGGCGTGACCACGCGCCCCTCGACCGGCGTTCGCAGCCAGGTTCTTTTTCGTTGCTCCTCAAGATAGGTTTGTTGGGCGCGCAATTGTTCAAGTTCAGCCTCTTTCGCCGCGACTTCCAGGGGCAAGGGCGGGCTTTTGATCAAACTTAAATTCGCCTCGGCGACCGTGACCGCCGCCTGATCCACCTCGGCAGTTTTGACGGCCTCCTCATACTCCAGCGCCTTCACGACTCCCTGTTGATGAACCGGTTCGAGTAATTCCCGAACCTTGCGGCTGTGCTTAGCGCGAACCTGAGCCATCGCCAACTGTTGCCGGGCATATTCAATGGCCTCAGCCTTGGGGCCATGCTGCAATAGCTCCAGCTCCGCTTGCTGGCGTTTGATTACCGCCGCAGTAACGGCAAGGTCCTGATCCTGTTGCCAGGTGCTGAGTTCAGCCAGCACTTGCTCCGGCGTCACCCACTCGTTTTCTCGAACCTGAACCTGCGTGACGACGCCGGACGTGACCGCATGAATCTCGGCGCGGGCCGTGGGAAACAAGGTCACTTCACCAGTGACATCATAGGAATAGGGCAAGAATGACGCCATTGCCAAAAGCGCCAGCAGCGCCAACCGCCAGCGTAAGCCGCCCTGCTTCTTCTCGATAATCGAAGGTTGCGGAGTCGAGCGCGCTTTATCGGAGATCGGCATTGCGCGTTTTGCGCCGCGCTGGCGCTGCCGGGCCAGTCGATGCAGGAACCAGCGCGCCGCCAAGGTCACTAATACCAAAATCAGCACCACCCCTACCCCCTGGAATCGCAATTTCAGATAGGTAGAGGCTGCTAATACAATGATGCCGACCAGCAACAGTACGTAGGTTACGCAGGCGACAGCATAACCCAGCAAGGCGTATTTTTCCCCCGATGGCAGTCCTGCTGGCGGTCGACGACCTCGCAGATAGAGTCCCAACACCTGAAACGCCCGCTCCCGCAAGCGCGGCATGCTCAAAAAAGTCGCCAGCCAAGCGTAGCCATCCGCCCGCCATAACGGGTTGGCCGTGAAAAGAAAAGCGCCCAACGCAATGTGACTGACGATGAAACTGTAAACGCCCAGCGTCCCGCCGGTTTCAAAAGTGAGTCGCCATAACAGGACGCCGAGTACAAACAGGCTGAGCTTGGCCAGCAGCCCTGCCGCCGCGATCCACAACCGCTGGCGGCGGGAAAGGTCTCGCACACGCTTAGCGACAAAGAACCGTGGAATAAACCCATAGGCCAGCCGGAGGCCAAACTGCGCGACCCGTCCCTGGTAAAAAGCGCAGGTTGCGCCCTGAGCGATCTTGCTGAACAGATTGACGACAAACAGGCCAAACGTCAGTTTGAACAGGAGATGCCAACCGGGATCGGCAAACGCCTTTAAGGTGTATTGATACTGTGGCTGGTTGTACAGCAACACCAGCAGTGCCAGCGGAATGCCGGGCGCCAGCAGCCAAACGCCATGACGCAACCCGTGTAAATGAGTGGCTATCCAGTTGAAACCACGCTGAGGGTCAAACCAGGACCAGCGGTAGGCGTCGCCAGGTCGATCGTCATCGTCAATCTCCGGGGAATCCGCATCCGCCTCATCGCGGGGCGCATCGTCCATCGCGCTCAACAATCCCAGCGCCGCCATATCCTGGTAAAACTGATGGAGCTGATCAGCCGTGATGGTCAGGCCAAACTGTTGCGCGAAATCGACCTGAATGACTTGAGGATCAGCAGTTCGATTCAGCGCCTGGCAGAGAAAAACTTCTTCCTCGCCCAGTTCAAAGCGTTCGCCGCTGACCGGATTGCGCACCTGAAAACGTCCAGCGATCGCAGTGGCTTCAAACTGCAAGTCCGGTTGCAACCGCCAACGAATGGACTTGCTCTGTTCTTCGCTTTCCGCCACGCTCACCGTCTCCGCCGACGATCCAGCCAGGCGTTCATAACCTGTTCCTGCTGACGCAGAAATTCCTGCATGAGATCAAAGTGTCCGGTCAACGCAGCGGATTTCCCCTTTTGGAAAAAGGGGGTGAGGGGGAGTTTTGGCGGCGATGGAGCGGGTTTGGGGTGAATCCCCCCCGGCCCCCCTTTTTCAAAGGGGGGAGCGGGTTGATCCTTGTCAAAGGGGGGGGCAGGTCGGTCCTTGTTAAAGGAGGGAGATTCATGAGGAGGTGCAGTCCTGCCTGATAACTGCTGTAACTGCTCCATCATCGGTTCAGTGGGCTGAATCAGCGGAATAGCGGTCGACAGGTACGGCGCTGGCTCGCTCACCAGTTGCGGCGTTCCGCCGTAGAGCGGTCCCAAATCGACCGGAACGCCGTAAGCGAATAACTGGCCGAGTAGATGGCGTAACTGCTGATCAGCGCCGCGTCGGCGATCATCGCAGGAGACCGCTACATGCGGTCGCTTGCGGAGAATGTCCCGGACAAAGGCAGTCAGGTGGCTTTCCGGCCCTGCTTCGATAAACACCCGCACGCCATCCCGATACAAATTCTCAATGCTTTCCCGAAAACGCACCGGGCGCGTGTACTGAGCGGCGGCGGTGTCGCGAATCGCCTCAGCTTCGCCGGGGAAAGGTTCAGCAGTTACACAGGAATACAGAACCTGCTCGGTCGGCGCAAAGTCCACCTCGGCGAACAGCGCCCGAAACGCTTCCGCCATCGGCGCCATCAGCGGCGTGTGGTAACCCCGATCCAGCGCTAACTCGGTGCAGAACCCGCCCCGCTGTTTCAACACGGCATGGGCAGCGGCAATGGCCTCAGTGGGGCCAAACAGGATGAACTGGTTGGAGCAGTTATCCATGGTCAGATGCAGCCGTGCATCAGCCGCGAGGACATCCCGCGCCTCTTCCAACGTTAGCGCGCCGACCGACAATAATTTGCCACCGGGAATCGCGCCCGCCGATTCCAGTTCCCGATACAGCGCATTCATCCGCCGAATACACGCTCCTACTCCAGCCTGATCCAACTGGATGACGTCCGAGGCGACCAGCGCTGCATTCTCGCCCGTGCTGTGCCCAAGCAACGCTTCAGCGCGAATGCCAAAAGGGGGCAACAACGCAAATAATGCCTGATCGGCGGCGAACACCGATTCCGAACCCAGTTCCATGCCTTGCAGTTGCGCTTGCAGCCATTGCCGATCCTCGGCGTCCAATCCAGTCGGTGGCGGAAAGATCGCCTGACTCGGCGCAAGATCCCGCTCGCCAGGGTATAGCCCGTCGAGAAAATCGAACCAGCGCCGCGCTTCAGGAAATTCCACCGCCAAATCCCGCAACATATCGGGATATTGGGAATTTTCCCCAGGGAATAACAACGCTACACGGCCTTCTGCCGGACGTGCGCTGAAATAGACGCCATCACGAGTTTGCAAGCGATCTCGCGCCGGATCGGCCAGCTTATTCAACACTCCCGCCAGGCGGTTCTCCAAAGCGCGATGATCCCCGGCCACTACCGCCAGCCGCTCGCCGCCTTCACTGCGCTGACGCCAGAGTTCGGCGGCCAATGCGCGCAAGTCCATCGCGGGAGCGCTTTGCAACCGCTCCCGCACCTGTTCAACCTGTTGCAGCAATGCGGCTCGATCCGGTTGGGCAAATAGGAACAGCTCGTTGCTGCTCTTCCAGCGTCGTCCCAGGAATACTGACAGCGGTTCAGCGCCTTGACCGGGCGCTTCTTCGAGAATGGCGTGGGTATTAATGCCGCCAAAGCCAAAGGCGTTCACTCCGGCGCGGCGCGGCGTTAGGCCGGAGTGAATCCACGGACGGGTTTCCGTGTTCAGGTACAGACGACCTTGGCCCGAAGTTAAATCCGCGCGCGCCTCATCGCACAGGGTCGGCGGCAGCACCCGATGATAGAGGGCCAGCGCCGTTTTGATCAGCGACGCCGCGCCCGCCGCCGGGATGCAATGGCCAATCATTGACTTGACCGAACCCAGAGCGACATCCGGCAAACGTCTCTGGCGTTGGCCTAACACTTGATGTAATGCCTGCACTTCTGTCTCGTCGCCCAGCGGAATACCGGTACCGTGGGCTTCAATCAATCCCACGCTGGCCGGATCGAGTCCCGCCTGTCGCCAAGCGCGACGTATTGCCAGCGCCTCGCCTTCCAGACGCGGGGCCATCAAGCCCTTGGCGCGGCCATCGGAGGACTGACCGATGGACTTCAAAACAGCATAGATTCGATCACCGGCCCGTAAAGCGTCATCCAACCGCTTCAACGCCAGGATACCGCCGCCTTCACCCAGCAGCGTGCCATCGGCCCCAGCGGCGAAGGGACGGATTTGGGATTTCCGCGACAACGCGCCCAGCTCGCAGAACACCATGTGAACCAGCGGCGGGGTTGAGGTATTAACGCCACCGGCCAGCATCAAATCGGCGCGCCCCAGCCGCAATTCCTGCATGGCGTGTTCCACTGCGATTAGGGATGAGGCGCAGGCGGCGTCGATAATGTAATTCGGCCCCATCAGATTCAATCGGTTGGCGATGCGCCCGGTCATCATGTTCGGCACCAGACCGGGAATGCTGTCGGCGTCCATCGGCAGCAGTGCGCTTTTCAACTGCTTTCTAAGTTCCCGTCGACGTTCATCGTTCATCTCCGGCAGGGCCGCCGCCAGCAGATCCAGCATCTGGTCGACGATCATGCCATGCTGGACGCCGTTGACGCTGGCTCGGTTGGGATGGATGCCATGCCCTAGAATGATGCCGGTCGCTTCCGGGCGATAATCATTCTCGTTGATATGCGCATCCTGCAGCGCGGATTTGGCTAAATCCAACGCATGAAACTGATCCGGTTCACCGCTGGCCACCGAGACCGGCATGATGCCGAAAGCGCGGGCGTTGAACCGCGACAGTTCCCTGAGAAAGCCGCCGCGCCGGGTATAAATTTTGGCCCGTTCCAGATAACCACCGCGTGAGTCGTCTTCATGTGCTGTGTCGGCAACCGGCTCATAAAAGCGGTTGGCGTTCCAGTCAGGCAAGGGTTCGTCAATGGCGTCACGCTTGCCGAGGATATTCGCCCAATAGGCCGCCAGGTTTTCCGCCTGGGGAAACAAGCCAGCCATGCCGACGATGGCGATATCGCTATTTTGCGTGGCGCTCATGTCAATCCCAGTCCACTGATCACTGCATATCTGCCGGTGATGGCCATCCTATCGACACTCACCCACTGACCCTGGCCGACAACGCTGGCGATTGATCCAGATCGTGCTGTCGAGCTGGGCGTCGGTGAAAAGCGCGCTATCGATTCGCGCTTCCGCCAAAGTCGCCTGACTGAGATCGGCGCCGGTAAAGTCGGCGCTTAGCAAGTTTGTCCCGTCTAGCCGGGCGCTGCGCAGCTTGGCCCCGGTCAGCGCCGCATCTTCCAGCACGGCTCGACTCAACACAGCATCGCTTAAATCGGCATTGGCTAATTTAGCGTCGGTCAAATCTGCTTGAGCCAAATTCGCCTGATTCAGTTTCGCCTCACTCAGATCAGCCCCGATCAGTTCCGCCTGATACAGCCGGGCATTACTCAAGTCCGCTTTGCGCAAATCCGCCTTGGTCAGTACGGCCCGGTCCAGCTTCGCCCCGCTCATGCTGGCTTCGGCGAACATTGCCTGATCAAGTTGCGCCGACACCAGGCGCGCCCCGCGCAATGCTGCTCCGGTGAAATCCGCCTTGTTGAGCACCGCTCGGCCCAGATCCGCGCCACTGAGTCGCGCGCCGCTCAGATTAGCACTGCTAAGGTTGACCTGGGTCAGCACGGCTTCACGTAAATCAGCGCCTTGCAGATCAATTCCTTGCTTATCGCAATGCAGCCAATTGACCCGCCTGGCGGGAGGATCGTCGCAGGCGGTCCAACCCATGGCGGGCGCTTGGAGCAACGTCAGCAAACAGAGCGGCGGCAATAACGCGGCGCGGGTCTTGCCAGGAATCATCGCTGTCATCACAAACCGTGTCCTCAGCCGGGATGCCCGGCAACAAAAACCAGATCGGCTACCTGCTGAAACCGCTCGACAAAGTGAACCGTCAAACCTTCACGGATATGATCCGGCAATTCGTCGAAATCGCCGCGATTGCCCTCTGGCAACAGAATCTCGTGAATGCCCACCCGGCGGGCGGCGATCAGCTTCTCGCGGACGCCGCCAATCGGCAGCACCTGCCCG
>JAGRHQ010000155.1 GCA_020444905.1 Candidatus Competibacteraceae bacterium | reverse complement strand
AATCTTCGAAGCAGTGGGTCTGGCCAGCGACTTCGTCGACCGCTACTTCACTGGCACCCAGGGCGTCATTGAAGGCGTCGGACTCACCGAAGTTGCCCGGGAAGCAGCGCAACGTCACCGTCAAGCCTATGGCGACGCGCCGCTTTATCGTGAAGCCCTCGATGTCGGTGGCGAACTGGCTTACCGAATTCGCGGCGAGGATCACGCCTGGACGCCGGAAACCATCGCCCTGTTCCAGCACGCGGTGCGTTCCGGCGACTACGCGCAATTCAAAGCCTACAGCCAGATGATGAATGACCAGCAGGATCGCTTACGCAACTTGCGCGGCTTGTTCGAGTTCCGCTTCGCCAATCAACCGTTGCCCCTGGACCAGGTGGAGCCTGCCAGTTCTATTGTCAAACGCTTCTCCACCGGCGCCATGTCCTTTGGCTCCATTTCCTGGGAAGCACACACCACGCTGGCGATCGCTATGAACCGGCTCGGCGCAAAGTCCAACACCGGCGAGGGCGGGGAAGACGCCAAGCGCTATGTCCCCCTGGAAAATGGTGACCTGGCCCGTTCAGCGATCAAACAGGTTGCTTCTGGCCGCTTCGGCGTCACCACGGAATATCTGGTCAACGCCGACGCTATTCAAATTAAGATGGCGCAAGGAGCCAAGCCCGGCGAAGGCGGCCAGTTGCCCGGCCATAAGGTCAACGACTGGATTGCCCGGGTCCGTTTTTCAACCCCCGGCGTCGGCCTGATCTCTCCACCCCCGCACCACGATATCTATTCCATCGAAGATCTGGCGCAACTGATTTTCGATCTAAAAAACGCCAATCCGCAGGCGGACATCAGCGTCAAGCTGGTCTCGGAAATCGGCGTGGGCACCGTCGCCGCAGGCGTCGCCAAAGCTCATGCCGATCACGTCACCATTTCCGGCGAAGACGGCGGCACCGGCGCTAGCCCCCTGACCTCCATTCAACACGCCGGTTCGCCCTGGGAAATTGGCTTGGCTGAAACCCATCAAACCCTGGTGCGCAATCGCCTGCGCGGCCGCATCGCCGTACAAGCGGATGGCGGGATGCGCACCGGGCGCGATGTGGTCGTAGGCGCACTGCTCGGGGCCGATGAATTCGGTTTCGGCACCATCGCCCTGATCGCCGCCGGCTGCGTCATGATGCGCAAATGCCATCTCAACACCTGCCCGGTCGGCGTCGCCACTCAGGATGAAGAACTGCGCAAGCGTTTCCCTGGTCAACCGGCGCACGTCATCAACTTCTTCACCTTCCTGGTGGAAGAAGTGCGCGAACTGATGGCGCAACTCGGCTTCCGCACTTTTGACGAAATGATTGGCCGCAGCGACCGCCTGGACATGCGCCGGGCCATTCATCACTGGAAAGCGCGCGGGCTGGATTTTACCCGATTACTCGCGGTTCCCCCAGCGCCTCCGGGCGTCGCCACCCACCACTGTGAAGTGCAGAATCACGGCCTGGAACACGTCCTGGATCATCGGCTGATTGCCCAGGCGCAGCCCGCCCTGGGATCCGGTCAACCGGTGCGCATCGAAACCCCGATCCGCAACACCGACCGCACCACCGGGGCCATGCTCTCCGGGCAAATCGCCCGGCGCTACGGCCATGCCGGTCTCCCGGACGACACCATTCACATTCACCTGCACGGCACCGCCGGGCAAAGTTTCGGCGCATTCGTTGCCCGGGGCGTCACCCTGGAGCTGGCCGGCGAAGCCAATGACTATGTCGGCAAAGGACTTTCCGGGGGACGGTTAATCATTTACCCGCCGGCGATCAGCCGCCTGCGCCCACAGGACAACATCATCGTCGGCAATACCGTCCTGTACGGCGCCATTGCCGGCGAATGTTATTTCCGGGGCGTCGCCGGCGAACGCTTCGCCGTGCGCAACTCCGGCGCTTTAGCCGTCATTGAAGGAACCGGCGATCATGGTTGCGAATACATGACCGGCGGCGTCGTGGTCGTGCTGGGACCGACCGGCCGCAATTTCGCCGCCGGCATGAGCGGCGGCATTGCCTACGTTCTGGACGAAGCCGGCGATTTCGCCCGCCGCGTCAACCCGGCCATGGTCGCGCTGGAGCCGTTGAACGACATTGAAGAAATTCTCAACGTCCGCATTTTACGCGACGACTGGCGCGCTCTGGCCGATGCAGAACTGCCGGAAGATCGCCTGCGCCACGACGCCCGACGCTTACAAACGCTCGTCGCCCGCCACTTCCTGCATACCGGCAGCGAACCTGCCCACCGGGTGCTGGAGCACTGGCGCGAACTGCTGCCGAAATTTGTCAAAGTCATGCCGCTTGACTACCGGCGCGCCTTGCAGGATTTACAGGCCCAGGCAGCGCGCGCTGTTCAGCAGGACGAAGACGAAGACGCCAGCGTGGCGGCGTGAAATTTTTAAGTTTTGAGTTTTAAGGTTAAAAATTTATGGGTAAGCCTACCGGTTTTCTGGAAATTCCACGCCACGACCACGGCTATGCGCCGGTTGATGAGCGGGTCAAACACTTCCGCGATTTCATCGTTCCCCTACCGGAGCCGGACGTTCGCGAGCAGGCGGCGCGGTGCATGGACTGCGGCATTCCCTACTGCCATCGCGGTTGTCCGGTGCATAACATCATTCCTGATTGGAACGACCTGGTGTATCGCGGCCACTGGCGCGAGGCGCTGGAAGTTCTACATTCCACCAACAACTTTCCCGAATTCACCGGGCGTATCTGCCCCGCGCCGTGCGAAGCGTCCTGCACCCTTAATTTCAACGATAATCCGGTCACAATCAAGGATATTGAATGCGCCATTATCGACAAGGGTTGGGCTGAGGGTTGGGTGACGCCGCAAATCGCCGCGCACCGCACTGGTAAATGGGTGGCGATTGTCGGTTCCGGTCCCGCCGGCTTGGCCTGTGCACAACAACTGGCGCGGGCCGGTCACCGGGTTGTAGTGTTTGAAAAGAGCGACCGCATCGGTGGGCTATTGCGCTACGGTATTCCTGACTTCAAACTGGAAACGTCGCAAATCGACCGGCGTTTGGCGCAAATGCAGGCGGAAGGCGTGGAATTCCGCCCCAATTGCCACGTCGGCGCTGACGATCTTCCCGCCCGGCAATTACTCGCTGAATTTGATGCCGTAGTACTGGCTGGTGGGGCTGAGCAACCACGAGATCTGAATGTGCCAGGTCGTGAGCTGACTGGCATTCATTGCGCCATGGATTTTCTGACCCAGCAAAATCGCCGGGTTGCCGGTCAAACTTTCCCGGTCGAACAGGAGATTCTCGCCACGGATAAACAGGTCATCGTGATTGGCGGCGGCGATACCGGCTCGGATTGCGTCGGTACCTCGGTGCGACAAGGCGCGCGATCGGTGACTCAACTGGAAATCATGCCTAAACCGCCGGTGCAGGAGAACAAATTGCTGACCTGGCCGAACTGGCCGCTTAAGCTACGCACCTCCAGTTCCCACGAGGAAGGCTGCGAACGCGACTGGGCGGTTGCTACGCAGGCGTTTGTCGGTGAAAACGGGCATGTGACTGCAATTCGGGTCGCTCGCTTGGAATGGCAAACCGTGAAGGGGCGACAAACTATGGTGGAAGCGCCCGACAGCGCCTTCGAGATCAAAGCAGACCTGGTGCTGCTGGCAATGGGTTTCATCCACCCGGTTCAGCAAGGCATGTTGGAAGAATTGGGCGTCGCCCTGGACGAACGCGGCAATGTCCGCGCCGGGACCCACGATTATCAGACCTCGCTGAACAAGGTCTTTAGCGCGGGCGACATGCGGCGCGGTCAATCGCTGGTGGTCTGGGCCATCCGTGAAGGCCGACAATGCGCCCATGCCGTTGATGAATTCCTGATGGGTCATTCGGAATTGCCGGTCTAATCCATCACCGGGACGCTGACCATGAACTGGCTGGAAGTGTGTGAACATCCGGCGTTGCAGGATTTGCCCTTCAAGATCGAGCTGGATGAAACCGGGAAAATCATCATGGCGCCGACCAAGGTTTATCATTCGATTTATCAAGGGGAAATCGCTTATCAGTTGCGCACCCTCTCGCCGACGGGCAAAGCCTTTGTTGAATGCGCAATTGCTACCCGCAAGGGCACCAAGGTGGCTGACGTCGTATGGGCATCCCCGGAACGACTCGCGACCATCTGGCCAGAAGTGGAATGTTCGGTCGCCCCGGAGCTGTGTGTCGAGGTGCTGTCTTCCACTAATACTGGTAGGGAAATGCGGACTAAACGGCAGTTGTACTTTGAGAAAGGCGCGCTGGAGGTCTGGCTGTGCGACGCCGATGGCCATCTCAGTTTTTTCGGCCCGCATGGGCCGTTGAAAAAGTCTGTTCTGTTCCCCGATTTTCCAGCCAAAATCGAACTCTAGCGTCAGAAAGCCAATGTCATGGAGAAAAAAACACCCCGCTTCAGCGGAAAGTAACCTGTTTCTGACGCCTCAAATCTCCATAATCCCTGCCTACCTCGAAGGCCACTTCAATGCCCGCATTCGCCGCACTGAGCCGAGAACGTCATGCCCATCAAGGCTGGAAGCGCCATACCAGCTATACTTTCACCGCTAAGGAGGCGGTTGTGCCTCTGGTGGGTGCGGAACTGCCCAAAGTTTTGCCGAGCATGCCAATCGCCTTCATTCAGGAACAGACTCATTATCAACTGGTAGGCGTTCTATCCCTGCAACCAGGGAGCAACCTGCTCGTATCCGCCAGCGGTCAGTGGCTCGGTCCTTATATTCCCGTAGCTTGGCGCACCTATCCCTTCCGCGTATTACGGCCTCAAGGAAGCGAACAGTCGGTGCTGTGCGTAGATGAAGACAGCGGTCTGATCATTGACGCCGCCAATGCCGATGAACGTTTTTTCAACGACCAGGGGGAACCGGGCGTCGCCATTCGCGATATATTGAATTTTTTGACGCAGGTCGAGGCCAACCGGGTTGCAACTCAGCGGGGAGTCGACGCGCTTGCCAGGGTCGGGATCATTGAACAATGGCCGCTCCAGGTGGATCAGGCAGGACAAATGCTCTCGGTGACAGGTCTCTACCGTATCAATGAAGTTGCACTTAACGCCCTGGATGACCAAGCCTTTCTCGAACTGCGTCAACACCAATCCTTGCCCGTGGCCTATGCGCAACTGCTATCCATGAACCAGCTCACTGTTCTGGAGCGCCTGAGCCAGATGCAAGCACGACGGGCCGAGCAAATGCAAGCGCAGCAACAGGCCAATTCACTGGGAGATCTCGACAGCTTCGGACTCACGCAGGAAGACGGTATCCTGCGATTCGATTGAGCATGGCGCCTCCCCATTTACCTTGATGAACATCCTGTTTGTCCACCAGAACTTTCCCGGTCAATATCAACACCTAGCCCCAGCCCTGGTTGATCAGGGCCACCAGGTGATGGCGATATGCCAGGGCAATCCCAGCCGAGCGGTTCCCGGAGTCGACATTCACGGTTACCGATTGCCACGGGGAAACACTCCCGATATACATTCATTTGCCATAGAATTCGAATCCAAAGTGCTGCGTGGAGAGGCTTGTGGGCGGCTGGCTGAAAAATTACGCGAGTCAGGATTTATCCCGGACGTAACCCTGGCCCATCCAGGCTGGGGGGAAGCACTGTACCTGAAAGACGTATTCCCAGATACGCGACTGATCTGTTTCGCTGAATACTATTACCGGGCTTCGGGGCAAGACATAGGGTTTGATCCGGAATTTCCCGCGCCCACCTTCGCCGATCGGGCGCGGTTACGCACCAAGAACGCCAACTTGGCGATAGCCTTTGACGTCATGGACTGGGGCGTAGCGCCAACCGGCTGGCAGGCCTCCACACACCCGGCATGGGTGCGAGAAAAGCTCAGTGTGATCCACGACGGGATCAATACTGACGTTGCCGCTCCTGATCCAACCGCAGAGATTCGCTTACCGGATCGGCGCATCTGTGTGCGCCCAGGTGATGAAGTCCTCACGTTCATCGCCCGTAACCTGGAGCCGGTGCGCGGCTACCATATCTTTATGCGCGCCCTGCCTGACATCCTGACTCGACGACCCAGGGCGAAAGTATTTATTGTTGGCGGCGAAGACGTCAGCTATGGCGCGCGACCCGAAAGCGGCTCCTACCGGCAACGCTATCTGGATGAAGTCGCCCGGCGACTCGACCCCTCGCGAGTCTTTTTCATGGGCCGGGTATCTTACAATATCTTGCTGCGGCTACTGCAAATTACGCGCTGTCACGTCTACCTGACCTACCCCTTTGTGCTGTCCTGGTCGATGCTTGAGGCGATGAGCGCCGGGGCGTTGGTAGTAGGTTCTCGAACCCCGCCTGTTGAGGAAGTGATCATCCATGAGAAGAATGGCCTCCTGGTTGATTTCTTCGATGTCTCCGGGTTAGCGAACACGGTCTGCTCGGTCCTGGCCGATCCGGACGCCTATGCGGGACTGCGCCTGAAAGGCCGACAGACCATTGTCGAACATTATGATTTACAACGAATCTCCCTCCCCGCCCAGATCAGGTTATTGGAAGAATCACCAACCTGATCCACTTCATCCAAACAGCCCAAGAGCGAAATGCAAACTGACACTTACTGGACGCGATTCATCGCTGTGCGCGAGCAATCCCCACTGGTTCATAACATCACGAATTTCGTGGCGATGAATAACACTGCAAATGCATTATTGGCGATCGGCGCATCGCCAGCGATGGTGCATTCGATGGACGAAGTCGAAGATTTTGTAGCGATCAGTCAGGCGCTGGTGATCAATATAGGTACGCTGTACTCCGAGCAGGTTGCAGCCTGTAAACTGGCGGCGGTAAGCGCAAGCGCCAAAAACATTCCCTGGGTTCTCGACCCGGTGGGCGCTGGGGCAACGCCCTATCGCCGCACAGTCGCCAGCGCCCTAACCCGGTTAAAACCCAATGTGATTCGCGGTAATGGTTCGGAAATTCTGACCTTGACCCGCGAGCAAGCGCTGAATGGCCAAGGTCGCGGGGTGGACAGCCTGCATGACTCGAATATAGCGCTGGATGCGGCGCGCCAGTTAGCGACCGAAATCGGTTCGGTCATTGCGGTAACTGGAGCCGTGGACTATGTGACGGATGGCGAGCAAGTCATGGAGATTCATAATGGCCATCCATTGATGACCCGTGTAACCGGATTAGGTTGTTCAGCCACTGCAATCATTGGGGCATTTTTGGCGGTAGAGCCGGACGCATTATTGGCGACCGTTGCAGCGCTGGCCGTTTTTGGAGTCGCAGGTGAAGTTGCCGCAGGTTGGGCGGCTGGCCCTGGTAGTCTACAGGTGGCGTTGCTGGATGCCTTATATGGTCTTGATGAAGTCACATTTAAAAAACATGTTAGGATAATTGGGCGATAAGAACCCACTCCAGGTGGTAGACATCGTCGCGCGTAACAGCGCGACGTGGGATTCAATTGATCATTCCGGGTAAAACTTATCATTCAGAACATCATCTTCACCATATGGACACTGCTCAGGAAAAACGGACTCATCCAAACCGGTCTCTTTTGCGGCTAACAAAAGAGCATCACCATAAGCCTCGACTCTAAACTCGGATAATCTACCCTGCAAGCTCGGATTATCCTTGAGTAGCCTTTGCAATTGACGGCGCTGCTCTTTAATCGTCAACTGCCAACTACGCCCTTGAAAAGTGGGTTGGTGTTGCCACTTTAATAAATGCGCCATTAACACCGCTAATCGATTAATGAGTTCACGCCGTTCACTTGCGCCCATGCTCTCAATTTCCTCGATCAGTCCCCTAACATCCAACTCATGCCAGCAGTTTGATTTGAGCAAACGAATTTGCTGTTGAGTCCAAGCATAAAAGTCAGTGTTATGAAGTGTCGTGGTCATAATAAATATCTTTCACCAATTATCTAAAATACCATAGGGGCCTGTTCCAGTTTGCCTGACAACTAGTGAGGCAGCTCAGAATCCGTCGTAGTTTTACTGTGTAACGCCTGAATTAGAGCATATCACATGAAAACCTTGATTTTACGAATTTTAAGTTATTATTCCTGAAACCTACTCGTGAGTCATAAGTTCTCAATAACTTGTTGAAGTTGTTCAAATTCGCCTATTCGACAAGTTATTTCCACAGGAGAAAAAAACCAATTATTCTTCAAAAAGTTATATGTTATTCAAACCCATGCTGCATGAGAACTTGTGACTCTCGAGAAACCTATATTTTATGAACTTTCTCCATCCACAAAATAGCCAGAGTCGAGGCGGGTAATGCTACTCAAACCCGATCCAGACCTGTCTGCTGGAGACGAGCCAACAGCCGTGCGAT
Source organism: Candidatus Competibacteraceae bacterium (assembly GCA_020444905.1). Classification (GTDB taxonomy): domain Bacteria; phylum Pseudomonadota; class Gammaproteobacteria; order Competibacterales; family Competibacteraceae; genus UBA2383. The sequence continues at coordinate 890 of JAGRHQ010000155.1, read as the reverse complement.
ATCCTGTTCCGCCACAAGGCGGGCCTAATGTTCCTGTACGGTTCTTCGAAGGTTTCTGTGGAATGTGGGGTTCTGGGCCAAGATCAGCACATTAAATCGGCACTGTCTTTTGAAAGATCAACGGGTTGAAGCCACGATCCACCTCCGAATCGTCTGGTTTCACAAGAACTTTCGAAGAACCGACTTTTTTTTATTCCCGTGTTCTTTTACAATTCGTCTTAAATATTGGCTTTTGTACCTTATGCTTGTTCAACCCTAATTTATGTTGAAGCAATCCTTGGCCCAGTACTGCCAACGTAGTGTACAGTGGCTTCGCCGGTTCCAGACCCATTCACTGCGGGTTCGCCACCTGCCTGCTCCAGTTGAACCGGTTTCGGAAGAGCAGCACTTGATGCCCTACGATGAGCATCTGCTGGAGCGCAGCCGGACACAGTGGCAATTGGGTGATTGGGCCAGCCTGTGTCAACTGAATCCGGGCGCGTTGCAGCATCACCCCGATCAGGCGAAGCTAGCGTTATTGGCGGCGGCGGGGCATCTGCAAATGGGCGAGCCAGCCGCCGCGCGACAGTGGATCCGCCAAGCGATGGAATGGGGTGGCGACCAGCGGTTGATGAGCCGGATATTGATTGCTGGTGTGCATAATTCATTGGGACGCGCTGCGACCGTAGCCGGAAAATCGAACCAGGCGCTGCATCATTTTCAACAGGCGTTGGCAACCGGGATACCAGGTAGCGAAGTTCGGCTGTTGACTCCAACACGGGCGCGTCTTCAGGCAATGCAACTCGGACTGGCCGGAGCCGTACCCTTCCTAGAGAACCTGGAGTCTGCTTCGACAGCGGTTGCCCTGCGATCCAGTGAGTTAGTATTTTTCGCCGAGACAATGGCGAAAG
>JAGRHQ010000154.1 GCA_020444905.1 Candidatus Competibacteraceae bacterium | reverse complement strand
ACCACATAACCCAGTTGACTGACGGTGGAATACGCCAGACGGGCCTTGAGGTTGTCCTTGGTCAACGCTACGCAGGAGGCCAGCAGTACGGTGAGCGCCGCAACCCACATCAGCCATTGCGAAGCTCCGGTCGCGCTGAGGAAGTCGATGCCGAAGACATAGACAATCACCTTCATGACCGTGAAGACGCCAGCTTTCACCACCGCGACGGCGTGCAACAGCGCGCTGACCGGAGTAGGCGCCACCATCGCCGCCGGCAGCCAGCGATGGAACGGCATCAGCGCCGCCTTGCCGATGCCGAACATGTACAACCCCAGCAGAATGGCGACCGCCGGACCTTCGATCTTGCCGGCCAGAATGCCGCCGGGGGTAAAGTCCAGGGTATCGCTGATCGTGGCGGTCCATACGATGGCCAGCAGCAGCAAACCGATGGACGTACCGATCAGAATGCCTAAATAAAGCCGTCCGGCGCGCATAGCGTCTTCATTGCCCTTGTGCGTAACCAGGGGATAGGTCGACAGGGTCAGCGCTTCGTAGAAGATGAAGAGGGTGAGCAGGTTGCCGGAAAAAGCGATGCCCATCGTGCTGGCGATGGCGATGGCAAAGCAGACATAGAACCGGGTCTGGTGATGTTCGGCATTGCCGCGCATGTAGCCGATGGAATAAAGCGAGTTTAGCGGCCACAGCAGCGCCGCGATGCAGGCGAAGGTCATGCCCAGCGGCTCCACGCTCAACTGTATGCGCAGTCCGGCCACGAACTCGAACAGAGTCACCGCAGGTCTACCGCCCGCCAACACCTCCGGAAGCAGAGAGAGTACGACTCCCAGCAATAACAGCGAAGCCAGCAGCGTTGTCAACTCGCGTCGATTCGGTTGATCGCCATTCGTGGCGATGAAGAACGCGCTCGCCAGCGGGATGAACAACGCCAATAACAGAACAGCCTCGGAACTCATAATGGTGTGATTCTCGTCAGTATTGCGAATGGTTGACCGTCTATCGCCGGTTGATCAGGTTCACCCTGCTCCGTAAGCGGCGTTGGATCAAAGTATAAAATCTAGGTGATGGCGATGACTTCTGCAGCAATAGTTCGGGCAGTTTTTAAGTTGAGGATGAATGATGCCGTAATTACAAAGAATTTCATAGTTTTCCATTTAATACATGCGTCCGATAGACTCCTAATTGATGATTCGCTCCAGCGCCCCTAATAGTCGATCCTTCACTCGATGGAGTTCAGCCAATCCCGCTTCGACGGCATCCGAGGCCTGTTCTGCGTGACGGGCCAGCACCTGTTGTGCCTGGATATGAACCGCTTTATGCAACTCCTCAAGCTCGGCCAGTAGCAAGTGGCCGCTCGGTTGCATGCTCACCTCCGCCTCAAGCCACTCACTGAACCTGCATTCGTGGCGATCCAGGGTGGGGGGTGTGGCGTTCTGGCCTCTGACGAAACATTCCACTTGATGAACCCAAGCGCGGTGCTCAACCGCCGCATAGAGAACGGGGATGCGTTCGTAAGGAATGGGGTGTTGCTGCGCCCAGGCTGGATCGACACGCCAGGCCGAGACCCACCCCGGCAGGTCCGATGCGGGCATCGGGTGTGCAATGCCATAGCCTTGCGCGAGCGTACAGCCCAGTTGTAAGAGGAGGATGCCCTGCGGGGTTGCTTCAACGCCTTCGGCGACTACCTGGCGGCGGAAGGCTTTGGCCAGCCCCAGTATGCCCTCGACGATGGCCAGGTCGTCGTGGTCCTCCAGCATGTCGTGTACGAAGCTCTGGTCAATCTTGAGCGTCTCCGCCGGCAAGTGCTTGAGGTAGTTGAGTGAGGAATAGCCCGTACCAAAATCGTCCAGCGCGAAGCGAATGCCCAGCGCCCGGCACTTCTCCATAACGCCCGAAACCTGCGCGAGATCGCGCAGCGCCGCGCTTTCCAGGATTTCCAGTTCCAGTTGTTCAGGACGCACGCCTGGGTGGTCGGTCAGGAACTGGTTGAGGTGTTCGACAAAGTCCGGCGCCAGCAACTGGTAGGCGAACACGTTGACACTGATTGGCAAGGTCAGGCCGGACGCTTGCCACGCCGCCGCATCGGCCAGCGCCTGGCAAATGACCCAGTTGCCCACCTGCACGGCCAATGGATGCCCCTCGATAGCGGGCAAGAAGGCGCTCGGATTGAGCAGGCCCCGCTGGGGATGGCGCCAACGAATGAGAGCCTCCACACCGATCACATGGCCCGTCCGCAGGTTGACCTTGGGCTGGTAGTGGAGTTCAAGCTCACCATGGGTGAGAGCCTGCTGGACGCTCTCGATGCTCTCGTGGTGGCCGCGCAGGCTGCGGTCTTGCTCGGCGTCGAACAAGTGGTAACGGTTTTTGCCGGCGAGCTTCGCCTGGTACATGGCCTGGTCGGCCTGGCGCAACAACTGGTCGCCGTCGACGTCCTCAGCCTGCGGGTAGAAAGTCACACCGAGACTGGCGGTGACCGTCAATTCCTGCCCACCAATATGGATCGACGAACTCATCGCGTTCAGTACCCGCTCAAGTAGCGGTACACATTCCTCGGTCCTGCTCAGTTCGGGGAGCACCAGCGCAAATTCGTCTCCGCCTAGCCGGGCTATCGTATCCGCATCCCGTGTGACCAAACGCAACTTACGGCCGATTGCGACCAATACGGCATCGCCGGTGTCATGGCCATAGGTATCGTTAATGCTCTTGAAGCCATCCAGATCCAGGAACGCGACGGCCAGCCTCTGGCGATGGCGTAGGGACTGCGCCATGTGCTGGTGCAGGCGGTCTGCGAGCAGCAGGCGGTTGGGCAAATTGGTTAATACATCATAGTGGGCGAGATGGGCGAGGTGCTCCTGGTGCTCCTTTTGGTCGGTGATGTCGAATTTAATCCCCACGTAATGGGTGATCTGCCCGGTTTCGTCCATGATAGGCGAGATGCGCGTCTCCTCCCAATAAAGACGGCCGTCTTTACGCCGATTTTGCAGTTCGCCCGCCCAGATCTGCCCGGCGGTCAGGGTGTCCCACAATTGGCGGTAGGTTTCCGGGTGGGTTTGGCCCGATTGCAGGAAGCGTGGATTCTTGCCCATCGCTTCTTCTCGACCGTATCCGGTGACTGCTGAGAACTGCGGGTTCACGTACTCAATGCGGGCCTGTGCATCGGTAATCATCACGATGACCGGGCTTTGCTCCACCGCCACCGACAGCTTGCGCAAACCAACCTCAGCACGCTTGCGCTCGGTGATATCCAGCGTCATTCCGACATAGCGTAGGAGCTTCCCCTGGTCGTCGAAATAGGGGTGGGCGCGGTCATATACCCAACGAACGTCACCCTCAGGCCGCACGATCCGGTGTTCCAGTTCGTATTTTCCCTGATTGCGCATCGCTTGAGTAAAGACCTCGTGCAGTCGCTCCTTGTCGTCAGGATGGATACACTTTTCGAGCATTTCCTCATAGGTGGGCGATGGTCCCGTCGGGTCGAGTCCATAGAGGCGATACTCTTCCTCGGACCATACGGTCGTTTGGGTTGCGGCGATATATTCAAAGCTGCCCATATGTGCGATCTTTTGCGCTTCCGCCAGCAGATTGCTCGCCATAAGCTCATTTTCGCTGCGTTTGCGCTCGGTGATGTCGAGGACCATGCCAACGGCCTGTCGCTGCTGGGTAATGTCCTGGCCCGAGGCGAGAACGCCGACAATGGCGCCCTGAGCGTCCTTGAGTGGGGCATTATGCCAGGCGATCAGGCGGGTGCCGCCATCCCGCAGACACACTGCGTTTTCGAAATAGGTCGCCCCCTCCAGATGTCCTTCCAGCAATTGCTGGAACGCCGGATACACCCGGTCCATAGCCTCCGGTGGCGCCAGGCAGACCGAAAACCAGTTCTTGCCCAGCAATTCAGCGTCCTGGTAACCGAGCAACTGGAGGCCCGCGTGATTGATCATGGTGATGCACCCGTCTCGATCCAGCGCGACCATCAGGGTCTGTACCGTGTCGAGATAGCTCTGGTTGAGTTCCAGGGCGTGGCGGAGGCTTTCCTCGGTCTGTTTAAGGGTCGTAATATCGGTGAAGGTTAGCACCACGCCGTCGATGCGGTCGTCCCCGGTGCGATAGGGCAGGATACGGCTGAGGAAATGGCTGCCTTCATCCGCCTGCACGGTCCGTTCCGACGGTTGCAAGTTCGACAACACCTGCCGGACCTGATCCATCAGTCCGTCGCTATCGAAGCGCAGGGCGATGTCCTCCAGATGACGGCCCACGTCGGCCGGGATCAGTCGGAAAAGACGGGTGACGCCGGGCGTAAAGCGGCGCACCTGCAGCATGCGGTCCAGGAACAGGGTCGCCACATTGGTACTGTTCAACAGGTTAACAATGTCATTGTTCGACTGCTCCATGTCTTGCATCTTGTCCTGGAGCTGGTTGTTGACGGTGCTCAATTCCTCGTTGAGGGATTGCAACTCTTCCTTCGAGGTCTCCAATTCCTCGTTCGTCGACTGCAGTTCCTCGTTCATGGACATGACCTCCTCATTGGAGGCCTTGAGTTCCTCGTTGGAGGTTTCCAGCTCTTCGATCGTGCTTTGCAAGTCTTCCCGCGTGGAAGACAGCTCGTATTCCATTTGGCGCAACTCGTTCGACGCTTGTTCGTCGGACGGGGGGCTGGACACGGGTGTGGGGGTTTGCTCGTCCTCGAAGGTCAACAACAGCAAACCCTCAGCCACGCCGGGCATGTCCAGGGGGCGGGCGACGATGACCACCGGCGGCGCCGCCGGTTCATTGCGCCGGCGGCCGGTCAGGCGCACCGTTTCCTTCTCGCGCAGGGCGCGTTGCAGCACGCTGCGCACCTTGAGGCCGAGTCCTTCCTTGGCCAGTTCGGCAATGTCGCGGGTGGGTTCGCCCGGAGCGATCTCCAGATAACACGCGATCGGCCCGTGGTAGTAGATCGCCTCGCCGCGCCGGTTGACGAGGGCGACAGCCGGTACATACTCGCGGAGCAGCACCTCATGGGCCAGGGCGGTGATGGAGCCGGGCCGCGGTTCTCGCGGTAGGCCGTAGCCCCAGGCGCGTGGGGGTTCGTCATCGCCGGCCATGAACGGGAAGTCCAGGGCCGGGTGTTGCACCGCGCCGATGCGCTTGTAGAGGCGCGACTTTTTGGCGACCGGCTCGAAGAGATCGGTCTGCTGCGCCAGCGATTCAGAAGGTCCCAGGAACAGGTAGCCGCCCTCCCGCAGCGCAAAGTGCAACAGGTTGATCACGCGCTTCTGGATGGTGTTATCCAGATAGATCAGCAGATTGCGGCAGGAAATCAGATCAAGCTTCGAGAACGGGGGGTCGCGCACCAGGTTCTGGGCGGCAAACACGACCCGGTCGCGGATCACCTTGCTGACCCGGTACTGCCCTGCTTCGGATTCAAAGAAGCGGCGCAAGCGCTCCGAAGTCACGTCGGCGGCAATGTTTTCCGGGTAGACGCCGTTGCGCGCCACTTCCAGCGCGGCCTCGTCAATATCCGAAGCAAAGATCTGCACGACACAAGAGCGACCCAGGTGGTGCTGCACTTCGGCGATCAGCATGGCCAGGGAATAGGCTTCTTCGCCGGAACTGCACCCGGGCACCCAGACCCTGCAGTGATCGTCGGGTTCTTTGTGAGCGAGCAGACGCCTCAGAACCTGGGTTTCCAAGTCCTGCCAGGCCTCGGGGTCACGGAAGAAGGAGGTGACGCCGATCAGCAAGTCCCGCAGCAGGGCCTTGACCTCTGCCGCATCCTCCCGCAGCAGGGCCTTGACCTCTGCCGCATCCTCCCGCAGCAGGGCCAGGTACGCGGGGAAGCCGTCGGTCTGGCGCAGCCCCATGCGGCGGTGGATGCGACGGGACAGCGTGCCTTGCTTGTAGCAGCGGAAATCGTGGTGAGTGCGGGCATGTAGCAGGGCGAGGATGGATTGAAGATCATCGGGTTTGGCCTGGGGCGGCTCCTGGGTTTCATGCACGGGCCAGTCCAGGGCATGCCGCACATACCCCAACAGAGCGCGTGGCATGTCCTCGACCGGTAGCACAAAATCCACCACGCCAGTGGCAATGGCGCTCTTGGGCATGCCGTCGTACTGCGCCGTGCGCGGCTCCTGGACGAACACCGTGCCGCCCTCGCCCTTGACCGCCCGCACCCCCAGGGCGCCGTCGGCTCCGGTACCGGAGAGTACGATGCAGATCGCTCGCTCCTGCAGGGATTCGGCCATGGAACGGAACAGAAAATCGATGGGCATGCGCATGCCGCGCCGGACGATCGGTTCGGTGAGCTTCAGCCGACCGTCCTGGATGAACAAGTACTTGTTCGGCGGAATCATGAACAGCGTGTTGGACGCCAGCGCCATGTCGTCTTCGATCTGCATTACCCGCATCGCGGTGTACTTGGTGAGCAGATCGGTCATCATGCTTTCGTGCGTGGGGTCCAGGTGCTGAACCAGCACAAAGGCCATGTTCGAGTCCGCCGGCATTGCCTGAAAGAAGTTCTTGAAGGCCTCCAACCCGCCCGCCGAAGCGCCCAGCCCGACAACCGGGAAGGGTACCTTGGTCAGCTCACTGACGGAACCCGAATGCTCGCTGATCTCCGCGTCAGAGAAAGACCTGGATTCGCCCGTCATTCTGGAGATCGCGGACGGCAAGAATGCTGCTTCTTCTGAGTGCTTAGGCATGTTGTTACGATCCATTATGCATCGAAGAACTTCTTCATGGGTGTCGATTTTGGTCATTCAGGCCGTTGAAGCAAGTTGATCCGGCAAGATCTCCTAATCAAGATCGCCCGTGCAACCGGCCTAGCGTACATTTCCGTACCTTTTTTAAGACGACCAAAAATTGGGCATGCGCCAGTTACATGCACCCGTTGACGAAGCAGGCAATTCAGGGAGATGCGGGTTGTGCATTGAGCGACAGCATGTAGGATACGGTGAGCTTGCGAACCGCATCGATCGAGACCCACCAAGCGGCCACCTACGCCTTAAGTCCGAACTATTGCTGAAAGAAATTTTACCAATAAATTTTTTAATACTCATTAACTTCTAAAAAACATGTTGAATTTTAAGTGACTAGCAAGAAGTTTCGTTCCATGAAAGACCGTATTTCAGCCAGTGGCATTACCTGGATAGGTTGGAGTGAATTGGACATCCACCATCCTGTTGACTATAAAAAAATGATTAAAACCGAAAAACTGGATTCATTAAATCCTTTGTTTGGCTTTCCTGAACAGGAAGCCGGCTTTTCTCTTCCCGGTGAGTAAGATCCAACACAATGGTTCTACTCAATTTTTCACCAAAAGAGAGGTATTTCATGAAAAAAATCGCCATTACCACCCTGGCCGCAACCGCCTTGCTGTTCGGCGTGAACGGCGCAACCGCCGCTGAAGAAAAATACGTCACTATCGGCACAGGCGGTCAAACTGGCGTTTACTATGTAGTCGGCCAGTCGATCTGCAAACTAGTCAATCGTGGGGAGAAGGAGCATGGCATCAAATGCACGGCTCCCTCGACCGGCGGCTCAGTGGCCAACCTGAACGCCATTCGGGCGGGCGAACAGGACATGGGCGTCGCTCAGTCGGATCAGCAGTACAAAGCTTTGAATGGCCAAGGAGATTTTGAAGCGGCAGGTCCCTTTAAGGAACTGCGCGCGGTGTTTTCAGTGCATCCCGAATCCTTCACGGTCGTGGCGCGCAAGGATTCCGGCATCAAGACCTTTGATGATCTCAAGGGTAAACGGGTCAACATCGGCAATCCGGGTTCCGGCCAGCGCGCCACCATAGAGGCGCTGATGAAAGAAAAAGGCTGGGACACCAGCGTGTTCAAACTGGCGTCGGAATTGAAGGCGGCCGAGCAGGCTCAGGCGCTGTGCGACAACAAGATCGACGCTATGGTCTATGTGGTCGGCCACCCGAACGGCTCCATTCAGGAAGCTGCATCGTCCTGCGAGTCGATCGTGGTGCCTGTCGATGGCCCGGCGGTGGACAAACTGGTTGAACAATTCCCCTACTATGCGACTTCCGTCATTCCTGGCGGAATGTACCAGGGTACGGACAAGGACACCCCGACGTTCGGCGTCATGGCAACCTTCGTGTCCTCCACCAAAACGCCGGATGGCACCATCTATGAAGTCGTCAAAGCTGTTTTCGACAACTTCGATCGCTTCAAGAAACTGCATCCGGCTTTTGCCAATCTCGATCCAAAACGGATGATGAAAGCCGGTCTGTCCGCGCCCCTGCATGACGGCGCTGTGAAGTACTACAAGGAAAAGGGTTGGATGTGAAGTTAGGGTTGTTGTAGTGCGTGGGCGGGTTACGGTCCGATGCCTTAACCCGTCCGGTGTTTCCCAGTGGCGAGACAGAGTTATTAAGAAACGGTACAAACGCCTGTCGCCAGGCAACGAGGAGGATTCCGATGAGCGAACCAACCCAACAGCCCATGACCGATGAACAGTTACGGGATTTAGTGGCCCAGGCCGATACCGGCGTTCGCGCGCCGGGCGGCATTCCCGAGAAAATTCTGTTGGGTGTGGCGGCGGCCTGGTCGCTGTTTCAACTTTGGATCGCGTCGCCTCTGCCTTTCATGATCGGCTTTGGCGTTTTCAACGACACCGAAACCCGTTCCATTCACTTGGCGATTGCGGTATTCCTGGCGTTTATGGCTTATCCAGCCTTTCATCGTTCGCCACGGGATCACATTCCGATCATGGACTGGATGCTGGCGATAGCCGGCGCATTTTGCGCAGGCTATCTGTTCCTGTTCTACAACTCCCTGGCCGAACGTCCCGGCGCGCCGATTACCCAGGATGTCATTGTCGCTTGCGTCGGCATGATCATTCTGCTGGAGGCGACTCGTCGAGCGCTCGGTCCGCCCTTGATGATCATGGCGGCGTTGTTTCTCGTGTACACCTTCGCTGGTCCCTACATGCCTTCGATCATTGCCCACAAAGGCGCCAGCCTGAATGCGGTGGTTAATCACCAGTGGATCACCACCGAAGGCGTGTTCGGCATCGCCCTGGGCGTTTCCACCAGTTTCGTGTTTCTGTTCGTGCTGTTCGGCGCAATGCTCGACAAAGCAGGAGCAGGTAATTATTTCATTAAAGTCGCTTTTTCCATGCTGGGACACATGCGCGGCGGTCCCGCCAAGGCGGCGGTCGTGGCCTCCGGCCTGACCGGGCTGATTTCTGGTTCTTCCATCGCTAACGTGGTGACC
>JAGRHQ010000153.1 GCA_020444905.1 Candidatus Competibacteraceae bacterium | reverse complement strand
GTTCCCGAACCTGCTCGGGCGTCCATAGGTAAAACTTGCCCTCCTCACCTTCGGAATCGGCGTCGAGCGTGGCGTAATAACCGCCTTCAGGGGACTGCATTTCGCGGATGAGCCAGACGCCAGTTTCCTCGGCAACCGTGTGGAACAGAGGATCTTGAGTCGCCCGCCAGGCTTGGGCGTAGAGCGCCAGCAACGGGCCGTTATCGTACAGCATCTTTTCAAAGTGCGGGATTTGCCATTCGGCATCCACTGAATAGCGATAGAATCCGCCGCCCAGATGGTCGTAAATGCCGCCCAAGGCCATCTTGCGCAGGGTGAACAACGCGGCGATTTCCGCCTGACGGTCCGGTTCGCCGCGCTGGAGACTGGCCGTCCAGTGGCGCAGCAGTCTTTCCAGACTGGTGGGATGCGGGAATTTGGGCGCGCCGCCGAAGCCGCCATGCGTCGGATCAAAATGGCTTACGGCTTGATCCCGTGCGGCCTGAAGCGGCGCAGCGGTCAGTTCGATTTTGCCGGCAGCGGATGGCGCAGCCAGTTCGCCGTGCAAGATTTCCAGCAGCGCCTGGTTTTGCTGACGGATGTCGGTGGGGCGCTGGCGGTAGTGATCGCTAACCCGGCGCAGAATATCGACAAAAGCCGGCATTCCGTAGCGCGGCTGGTTGGGGAAATAGGTGCCGCCGACGAAGGGAACATGATCATCGTGGGTCAGAAACATGGTCAGCGGCCAGCCGCCAGCCCGACGGTGCAGCATTTGAAAGGCAGTCTGATAAATTTTGTCGAGATCCGGTCGCTCTTCGCGATCCACCTTGATATTGACGAACAATTCGTTCATCACTTGCGCCGTCGCCGCGTCCTCGAAGGACTCATGAGCCATGACATGGCACCAGTGGCAAGCGGAGTAGCCGATGGACAGCAGGATTGGCTTGTTCTCGCGATGGGCTTTATCCAGGGCTTCCTCATTCCAGGGATACCAATCCACCGGGTTATGGGCGTGTTGACGCAGGTAGGGACTGGTTTCGTGGATCAGACGATTGGTATGCGCAGGCTCGGTCATGGCGATTTTCCGGGGCGTTGGGCGGAAAAAGGGAGTTGGTTATAAGTCGCCTGACGACCCCAGGAGGTTCCAATGATTGTCGCGGGACATGATGGGGAGACAGCACGTTAAAGCTTTATAGCTTGGCGCGAATCGTTTCGATTTCCGCATCGTCCAATCGGCGCATTAACTTTCCGATGTACTGCAATTGGCGTTTACGGCCCCCACGTTGTGCAATGGCCTGGGCCAAACGCACAGCCGCCAGCAATTCCTCCGATAGCGGTATCCGGTTCAATTCCGTTGCGCTGAGCTTAACTAACTGCTCGCCCAACTCTTGCAGTGCGGTTGCTTCCCGCTTGCGCTGGCTTTTGCTGGGTGGGCGCGGCGCAAGATCACCATTGAATTCGTCTTCGAAGGTATCTTCGTGCATGGAGAGATTTTAAGTGGCTGTAAAAAAATCAAGTCGGCTTTCAACCGACTCGGATATAAATTCCATAAGCCGTAAAGGATTGCTATATTTTAGTTCCTCTCCTGCCATTAGCTACCCTGAAGTAAACCCCATGATTCATTTGATTGAGCCTCACGGAGGCGTTCTCAAGGAAGGATATGTCAACGAAGATGAAGCAGCCCACATCAGGATTCAGGCGCGGGAATATTCCTCCTGGGATCTGACGCCGCGCCAGCTTTGCGATCTTGAACTGCTATTGAATGGCGGTTTCTCACCCCTCGATGGCTTCCTGAACGAAGCCGATTACCAGCAAGTGATCGCGGAAATGCGCTTGAGCAACGGCGTACTCTGGCCGATGCCCATTAACCTGGACGTGTCCGAAGCGTTTGCCGACAATCTCAATCCGGGCCATAAAATCGCCCTGCGTGATCCAGAGGGCGTGTTGATCGCCGTGCTGGAGGCCGAGGATATCTGGCGACCCAACAAGCTTTACGAAGCCCGGCAGATCTTCGGCACAACTGATGAACAACATCCCGGCGTGTTCCATCTCCTGCGCCAGACCGGCCCCGTCTATTTGGGGGGCCGGTTGCGCGGCGTCGAACCGCCCACACATTATGACTTTCGCCAGTTACGCCTCTCGCCTCGTGAACTGCGCGAGCGCTTTAGCAAACTCGGCTGGCGACGGGTAGCCGCGTTTCAGACCCGCAACCCGATGCATCGCGCGCATCAGGAATTGACCCTACGCGCCGTCCAGCAAGCTGAGGCCAATTTGCTGATTCATCCAGCAGTCGGCCTGACCAAGCCCAGCGATGTTGATCATTACTCCCGGGTGCGTTGCTACGAACATCTGTTAGAGGTCTATCCCGAGCAGACCACCGCTTTGAGCCTGATCAATCTGGCAACGCGCATGGCCGGTCCCCGCGAGGCGTTGTGGCACGCCCTCATCCGCCAGAATCATGGTTGCAGCCATTTCATCGTTGATCGCGATCACGCCGGGCCGGATCAGGGTTCCTGCGAGCGAATATTCTACGAACCCCACGCTGCTCAGGAGCTAGCGGTTCGTCACCAGCATGAACTGGGCATAGAAATCCTGGCTTTTCCAGAAATGGTCTATGTGCGGGAGCGCGCTCAATATTGCCCGGCCAGCGAGATGGCAGATGGAGAAACGGTGTTGAGCATTTCCAGCACAGAGTTCCGCCGCCGCTTGCAGGAGGGGCTGGAAATTCCTGAGTGGTTTTCCTATCCCGACGTGATCGAGGAATTGCGCCGTACGCACCCACCGCGCCGCCGGCAGGGGTTCACCGTGTTCTTCACCGGCCTTTCGGGATCTGGTAAATCCACGATCGCCAATGCTCTGATGGTCAAGTTGCTCGAACTGGGCGGACGGGCCGTCACCCTGCTGGATGGCGACATCGTCCGCAAGCATTTATCCAGCGAGCTGGGCTTTTCCCGCGAACATCGCAATATCAATATCTTGCGGATCGGCTTCGTCGCCAGTGAAATCACTAAGAACGGCGGCATCGCCATCTGCGCGCCGATTGCGCCCTATGCCGCTACCCGCCGCGAAGTGCGGGAAATGATCGCGCCACTCGGTGGGTTCATCGAAGTGCATGTCGCCACGCCTCTGAAAGTTTGCGAGGCCCGTGACCGCAAGGGCCTGTACGCCAAGGCCCGGGCCGGTATTCTCAAGGAATTCACCGGCATCAGCGATCCCTATGAAGAACCCGAACACCCCGAAGTGATCATCGACACCCAGGACTACACGCCCAGCGAAGCCGCCCAGCATCTCCTGCTAAAACTGGAAAGTCTGGGCTATATTCGCGGGCGGATTTGAGACTACCCCGCGAACCGTTGGAACACCAGCGTTGCGTTGGTGCCGCCGAAACCGAAACTGTTGGACATCACCACTTGAAGGTCGGCGTTATCCACACGCTCCCGGACGATGGGCAAACCCTCCGCCGCTGGGTCAAGGGTCTCGATATTGGCTGAAGCCGCGATGAAACGATTATCCATCATCAATAGCGAATAAATCGCCTCATGCACCCCGGCTGCGCCCAAGGCGTGACCGGTCAATGACTTGGTGGCGCTGATCGGTGGGATATGCTCGCCGAACAGTTCGCGGATGGCTTCCAATTCGCGAATATCGCCCGCCGGGGTGCTGGTGCCGTGGGTATTGATATAGTCCACCGGTTCGCTGGCTCCCTCCAGCGCTTGTTGCATACAGCGCAATGCCCCTTCGCCAGAGGGTTGCACCATATCGTGACCATCTGAAGTTGCGCCATAACCAATCAGTTCCGCGTAGATCCGCGCCCCGCGCTGGCGGGCGTGCTCCAGTTCCTCCAAAACCACCAAACCGCCGCCGCCGGAAATGACAAAGCCGTCGCGGTTAGCGTCATAAGGCCGGGAGGCGGTTTGCGGCGCGGCGTTGTATTTAGTGGATAACGCGCCCATCGCATCGAAGAGATGGGTCAGGCTCCAATGCAATTCCTCGCCACCGCCGGCGAATACCACGTCCTGTTTGTTCCACTGAATGAGTTCGGCGCCGTGGCCGATGCAATGAGAGCTGGTCGCGCAGGCGGAACTGATGCTGTAATTTGCGCCCTTGATTTTGAAGGGCGTCGCCAGACAGGCGGTGGTGGTGCTGCACATGGTGCGCGGCACCATGTACGGTCCAACCCGTTTCAGCCCCTTGTTACGCAGCAGGTCCGCCGCATCGACAATATGCTGCGGACTGCCGCCGCCGCTGCCGGTGATGAGTCCGGTGCGCGGATTCGACACTACCTCGTCGGGCAATTGCGCATCGGCGATCGCCTCACGCATCGCAATATAGTTGTACGCCGCCGCGTCGCCCATGAATCGCAACACCTTGCGGTCGATCAGCGCTGCTAAATCGACATGCAATGCTCCTCGTACATGAGAGCGCAGCCCCCGTTCCTGATAATCCTCGGCAAATTCCAAACCACTGCGGCCCTGCCGCAGCGCTTCCAGCACTTCCCAGCGGTTGTTGCCAATACTGGATACGATACCGATACCGGTGATCACGACCCGTCTCATAGGTGACCCCCTCAAAAGCCGTCAGTTGAGGTGAACAATCCGACTCGCAGGTCTTTGCCGGTATAGATCGTCCGTCCGTCGACTTCGAGGGTCGCGTCGGCGATGCCCATGACCAGTTTGCGCAAAATGACCCGCTTCATTTGGATGTGATAGGTGAGTTTTCTGGCCTCGGGGCGTACCTGACCGGTGAATTTAACTTCCCCGCAACCGAGCGCTCGTCCGCGTCCCTGCCCCCCCATCCATCCGAGGAAAAACCCGACTAATTGCCACATGGCGTCCAGTCCCAGGCAGCCTGGCATGACCGGATCGCCGATAAAATGGCAACCGAAAAACCACAGATCGGGATGAATATCCAGTTCCGCGACGATTTCACCTTTACCGTATTGGCCTCCTTCCGAGGCGATGTGGATGATGCGGTCCACCATCAACATGTTCGGTAGCGGCAATTGAGCGTTGCCAGGGCCAAACAACTCGCCCCGGGCGCAGGAAAGCAGTTCCTCGCGCGTGTAGCTGGATTTTTTGTTCACGAAGGTGAATACCTGGATGGCATGATTGGAGAAAGGAATCGAACTGAAATTAAAAATTAAAATTATAAAGGTTTTTCCCAGGATGTGGGGAATGAGTTGCTTACGGGTTGGCTACAATAAACGATCTTCTGGCAAAATGGGCGTGGTTTGCGGCGCTTGCAGGGTCTTTCGTCTTCGATGCTCATCCCTCGGGCCGATCCGTGCCAATCTTGTCCTCGGCGCCGGCCAGCAGATTTTGGATATTGGAGCGATGCCGCCAGACCAGCAACAGCACCATAATCAGAATGACCCCATTTTGCGGGAGAGGCAAGTCGAACCACCACCCGCAGACCGGCGTCACCACCGCTGCGGTGAGCGCCGAGAGCGAGGAGATCCGCACCACCAACGCCATCAGTAACCAGGTCGCTAGCGCCGCCAGCGCCACCGGCCAGGCCAGGCCGAGAATCGCGCCGAACGCCGTCGCTACGCCCTTGCCCCCTGCAAAACCGAAGAACACGGGATAAAGATGACCGAGGAACGCCGCCAGCGCGGTCAACGCCAGGCCGATTTCTTCCACACCCGCCCAGCGCGCCAGCAACACCGGCAGCAGTCCCTTGAGAAAATCGCCGGCCAGGGTAATGGCCGCGGCCTTTTTACCACCGAAGCGCAATACATTGGTCGCGCCGGGATTGCGGGAACCCTCACTGCGCGGATCGGGTAACTCCATGGCGCGGCAGACCAGGATCGCGGTGGAAATGGAGCCGGCCAGGTAACCGAGAACCACCAATAACACAGTTATCAGCAACATGAAAAGTCGTCGTCAAACGCTTCGAAGACCGGCGCAACCACCGGTATAGACAAGACAGGATAGAACCACGATTTTGCACTAAGATGCGCTTTGAACCAAACGGAAACTGTCATGGACATCATTTTTATTCGTGAATTACGGGTAGAAACAACCATCGGCGTTCATCCTTGGGAGCGCGGAAGCCGTCGGTCCTTACTCGTTGATTTGGAGTTAGCCACGGATATTCGTCCGGCGGCGGCCACCGACCGGTTGGATCAGACGCTTGATTACCAGGCCGTAGCGCAACGCATCAGCGAACTGGCCACCGGTAGCGATTTTCAATTGGTGGAAACCCTGGCGGAGCGGATCGCCGACCGTTTGCTACGAGAATTCCCGACGCCCTGGTTACGGCTGACCCTGCGCAAACCGGGCGTACCCTCCAATGCGCGAGAAGCGGGCGTCATCATCGAGCGCGGCTGCCGGAATTGATCACAGCCGGCTCCATTGCGCGCGCCGTTGCTCGCGAATGCGCGGCATCAGCACGGCCACCAATACCGCCGCGCCCAGCAACACCGCGCCCGCCAGAAAGCGGATGCTATCATTGTCATTGCGCAACGCCTGATTTTCCTGCTGCACGACGCGCAATTCCCGCTCCAGCAAGACCACACGCTCCTGCAGGGTTCGGTTACGATCATCAATCGCCACGGTATCGGACGCGACTTTGCGGTACTGCGCCAACTGTTGACGCAGCCTCACGGCTTCTTCATAAAGTTGCGGGTAACTGAGATTTTCCCCAGCGGGTCGGTTGACTACATCATCGATATGCTGTTTGAGGTCAGTATGCCTGGCTTGGAGTTTTTCCAGCTCTTGGCGAACGCTGGCTAACAACTCCTGACTGCTGGGCGTCTCGGTCAGTTGCTCGCTGCGAATCCAGCCGCGCCCTCCCGTTGGCGTGCGAATTTGCGTGTAGCCCTTGGCTTTGTCCGTCCTTAACACCTCAACCGGAGAACCGCTGCGCACCGAGCCAATGACCTTGTAGCGGTTGGAAGCGCCGGCGCGCAACGGGATTTCTACGCTATCGCTGACATAGACCGCAGCCGACTCCGGGTGCGGAGCCGCAAGCGGGGTCTCAGCCCGGAGGGGCGTAACAACTGCCGGAAACAGGCTCAATACCAGGAGGAACGTTGATATTTTCATCGAACGGTGTGGCATCCAGGCGGAAGGTTTACGATAGTGGGCGATTTTAACCTGTTTGACTCTCCGGTTTGTCATTGAATTCGCCAATAGCTCAATAAAAAGATCACTCATGCCCCAATCAGCCGACCCCCTTAAAACGTTGCCTGCCCCCGATCTGTCCGCCGCTGCCCATAGCGCCCGGTTGCTGGACTATATTCGCGCTGAAATCATGGCGGCTGGCGGTGCTATTCCCTTTTCCCACTTCATGGACCTGGCGCTGTATGCGCCCAATTTGGGTTATTACCGCACCGGAACCCGCAAATTCGGCCCTGACGGCGATTTCATCACCGCGCCGGAGTTGTCGCCTTTGTTCTCGCGTTGCCTGGCCCGCCAATGCCAGCAGATCCTGGAGGCATTGAATGGGGGCGCAATCCTGGAACTGGGGGCGGGGACCGGGGTCATGGCGGCTGACCTTCTGGGAGAATTACGCACGCTTGACGCGCTGCCTGAACGCTATTGCATTCTGGAACTCAGCGGTGAGTTACGCGAGCGCCAGCATCAGACCTTGGGCAAGCGAGTCCCCGATTTGCTGGAACGGGTCGTCTGGCTGGATACGCTCCCGGAAGCCGGGTTTCAAGGCGTCATCCTGGGCAACGAAGTGCTGGACGCCCTGCCCGCTGAACGCTTTCGCGTCACCGCTCAGGGACCACGCCGACTGATGGTCGCCTGGAACGGGACCGGATTAGAGATCATCGCGGGTGAAGAAGAGCCGGTGGTTACCAGCACAATCGCGCGGATCGAAGCCGAACTGGGCTGGCGTCTGCCGGAAGGTTATACCTCGGAGTATGTCCCCCGGTTAGAAGCCTGGCTGGCGGCGATTGCCGAACCCCTGACTGCAGGCGCATTGCTGTTCATCGACTACGGTTATCCTCGCGCCGCTTATTATCATCCCGAACGGGCTGCCGGCACCCTGCTTTGCCATTATCGTCACCGGGTCCATGACAACCCGCTATTGCTGCTGGGTCTACAAGACATCACTACCAGCGTCGACTTTAGCGCCGTGGCCGAAGCAGGGTTGGCTGTCGGTTTGGAAGTCGCCGGTTATACCGCGCAAAATTATTTCCTGTTCGGCTGTGGGTTGATGGATCTGCTGGCGGGAGAAATCCCCCTCAGCCCTCCTTTGCCAAAAGAAGGTGGCGAAGCCGGGATTTACAATCCTGCCCACTCGATTGACTATCTGGAACAGGCTCGCCAAGTCAAATTGTTGACGCTGCCTGGCGAGATGGGTGATCGGTTCCAGGGCATTGCCCTGACCCGAAATCTCAATATCCCATTGTGTGGCTTTACCTTCCGAAATCAACTGAACCGGCTATAAATAAGAGGTCAGGATCAGGTATCAGGTAATCTTCCTGAAACTTGGCGTCTGGCGCCTTTTAATCTGGAGGCCGCTGATGGGTCAGGAAATTTCCCGCTCAACATTCACCCGCGAGGATTTCCAGCGGTTTCAAAACCGCCTGTGTCGGGAAACCACCGTGCTGGGCGACTATTTCCAGCAAGGACAATTCGCGCCAGTGGGCAATATCGGTGGTTTTGAGATTGAAGCCTGGCTAGTCGATCGCCGGGGACATCCCGCGCCACTTAACCAACGTTTTCTGGAGCGGATGGGCAATCCGCTGGTGGTGCCGGAATTGAGCGTGTTCAATATCGAACTTAACACGCCCCCCTTACCACTGCACGGCGACGCTTTGCGGCGGATGCACGCCAATCTGGAAGAGCTGTGGCAATGTTGCCAGCAGGCGGCGGCTGAACTGGATGCGTCCGTCATGCTGATTGGCATTCTACCGACCTTGCACGAATCGGATTTGACCCTGGAGCGTATGTCTGACCAGCAACGTTACCGGGCAATCAATGACCAGATTCTATTGCGACGGCAGGGGCAACCGATGGAACTAGCGATTCATGGTGTGGAAAGCCTCTCTTTGACCCAGGCGAATGTGATGTTGGAGGCAGCGGCAACTTCATTTCAAACCCATTTGCAGGTCACGGTTGACCAAGCTGCTGCGTTCTTCAATGCGGCATTGCTGGCGTCGGCGCCGATGGTGGCGGTGACTGCCAACTCGCCGTCGCTGTTTGGAAAATATTTGTGGGAAGAGACCCGTATTCCATTGTTCGAGCAGGCGGTATCCCTGCCGGGCGGGGCGCATTCCAACGATCCAACCTGTCGGCGGGTCACTTTTGGTAGTGGCTATGTCCGGAAATCGTTGCTGGAATTGTTTACCGAAAAT
>JAGRHQ010000152.1 GCA_020444905.1 Candidatus Competibacteraceae bacterium | reverse complement strand
GGGAATTTCATCGCAAGCGCTTCAAGTCCCTAATCCCGGTTGACGCCGCCGGGCGCATGCAGCAAACCCGCGTTTTGCGCCAGCATGGTTTTACCCTGGAGCAAATCAGGCAATTGCTTGACAACGATAGACGATGACCGGCGATTCCAGGCATGACCGCATCGCAAAAGTTCTGGCTTTTATTCGCCAAGGCGAAAGCAGTTCGATGGAAATCCCAAAAGTAAATGGGCCTCTGGACTGTTTAGTTACAGCCGATCGCTATACGCCACGATCTTGGTTTTACCCCGGACGCTGTCCAGCAATCCGTCGAACTGACCGGTGCCGGCTTGCTGGGCCAACTGCCGAGCCAATGCCTTGCGCTCGTCCTCGGACACTGCATCCAGTTGGCCCGGCTTGACCTGTGATACCTCCAGCACGGCCTGATCGCCGTTGGCCAGGGCCGCCGAACCCAGCGCCACCTGACCGGCTTCCGGTTGTGGCAGACGAAAGGCAGCGGTCAGCACGGCGTTGTCCACCGACGGCGCATCCCGGCTAACAAGTCCGATGTCTTTGAACTCGCCGCTAAATTCCTGGGCCAGGGTCTGTAAACGCTCGCCCTCGACCGCCCGGACCTTCAGGGCTTCGATATCCTTCGCCAACGCTTCGCGGCCCTGTTGCTCACGCAAGGTTTTGACAATCTCGTCGTGGGATTCCTCCAGGGTGCGCGGCGTTGCTTCCTTATGCTCCTTCACCCGCAGCAGCACTACATGACCTGGCTCCAGTTCCAGAGGCTCGCTATTCAGGCCGCGCTTGAGCACATCCTCGCTAAAAGCGCTGTCAATGACCTTCGCTTGCTTGGTAATCCCTTCCCTACCCTGACGATCAAACCAGGCGCTCTCCTGAATTGGCGCATCCAGCGCCTTTGCCGCGGGTTCCAGACTGTCAGGATGTTCGTAACCAAAATTGGCCAGCGTCTGAGTAATCTCGTAAAAATGGTTTTCAGCCTGTTGTTGACGCAATTCCTGGGCAATGCTGTCGCGCACCTCGTCAAACGGCTTGATTTCTGCCGGCTTGATCTGATCCAGCCGGATCAAATGGAATCCGGAGGGCATCCGCACCGGTTCGCTCACATCGCCGACCTTCTCCAGCGCGTACAAGGCGCGTTCAAACGCGGGACTGTCGAACATGCCCTTGGTGATTAGCCCCAGATCACCGCCTTCGATTCGGCCCGAGGCATCCGCCTTAACGGCTTCCAAAGCCTGGTCAAAGCGTTTAGCGCCGGAGTGAATCTCCTCGGCAATTTGTTGCGCCTGGGCCTCCGCCTGGGTGACTTGTTCCGGGGTTGCGTCTGGCGCCAGCTTGACCAGGATGTGGGAGGCTGAGCGTTCCTCGGGACGACCATAGCGGTCTATCTGGGTTTCATAGGCCGTCTTCAATTCGTCTTCGCTAACCGTGGCTTGCCCGGCAAGATCCGCCAGTTTCAGCTCAAGAAATTGGATTTGCACCTGTTCAGGATGAATAAAGCGATCCGGGTTTTTCTGGAAGTAGTCCTGGATCGCGTTCTCTTCTACCGTGGCCTTGGCGATATACTGGGCCAGAGGTAGCGTCAGGTACTCGATTTCCCGCTGCTGCTTGAGCAGGGCGATGATGTTGTCGAGTTCGGCCGATGTCGCCAGGGCCGAAACGACGATTCCATCGCGCAGCTGTTCAGTCGCCAGCGATAGCCGCAAACCCTCCTCGAAAGCCGCTACGGTATACCCCTGATTGCGCAACAGCCGCTCATACAGCTCTTTATTAAAACCGCCGCTTTGCTGAAAGACCGGCAGAGCCAGCAGGGCCTCGCGCAACTGCGGGTCGCCGACGCGCAGGCGCTGATCACGGGCCAGTTCATTCAACACCCGTTCATCGATCAGTTGCCGCAACACATCCTGTTTCAGGCGTGGCCCTTCCAGCAAGGTCGGATCCAAATTGTCGCCCAATATGGCCTGCAAACGCTGTCGTTGTTGCTGATAGGCGCGCTGGTATTCCTGCAACGAGATTTTACTATCGCCGACCACGGCGGCATCCAGCGGCCCACCTCCCTCGAAATAATAATTAATGCCCCACACCGCAAATGGGATGATCAATAAACCAATTATCGTATAGGCGAACCAGCCTTGGGCATGATCACGGATTTTCTGTAATAACATAGAGGCACTCGGTTTCAGAGCGGATCACTGGAGGGAAGTCGAAGGTAAAACGGCGCAGTATGAAAATCGCGCAGCCAAAAACCATAAAAAAGGACATCTGGACGACGCCCCTGGAAGTTGGCGGAGCGGACGGGACTCGAACCCGCGACCCTCGGCGTGACAGGCCGATATTCTAACCGACTGAACTACCGCTCCAAATCGGAAATCCGGAATTGATCAACAGGGCTTGGATGCACAGAAACGCAAGTGGCGGAGCGGACGGGACTCGAACCCGCGACCCTCGGCGTGACAGGCCGATATTCTAACCGACTGAACTACCGCTCCAAATTCCAAACCGTGGTGGGTGCTGAGGGGCTTGAACCCCCGACCCTCGCCTTGTAAGGGCGATGCTCTCCCAACTGAGCTAAGCACCCCCGAAAAAGAACGATTATTTTACCGCATCCTTAAGCGTTTTACCAGCCTTGAAAACTGGCGCCTTGCTGGCCTTAATTTCCATAGGTTCACCAGTTTTCGGATTATGGCCCGTCCGCGCCGGACGCTCTCGTACCGAAAATGTGCCAAAACCGGTTAACACGACGGTTTCTCCTCCCTTAAGGGCTTTGCTCACCGCATCGAGCACCGCGTCAACCGCTTTGCCTGCCGCGGCTTTGGACAGGTCAGAGGCTTGGGCGACCGTTTCGATCAGTTCAGTCTTGTTCATATCCTTTCCTTTGCAATGTTATGTATTGTTCAGCAAGACGCCATGGTGCAGGATACAGAGACTGCCGCCCGGCGAGTGCAATGAGAAAGCGCCTTATAACAGGGCGCTTAAAGCAGTGTCAATTAGCGTGCTAAAACATTCTCTGAGTGTCTCAGTGAGCACGCACTCCCTCCAATGCGTTACCCGTTTTGACCGCGGGTTCTGGCGTTGCCGGTTCCTCTGGTTCGGTCGTCTCACGGGATCGAGGTTGCGGTAGGGTTAACAGGGCGATCTCCAATACCTGATCGATCCAGCGCACCGGACGCACATCCAGTTTTTCCATGATATTTTTGGGAATTTCAGAGAGATCTTTACGATTTTCCTCGGGAATCGCCACGATCGAGAGACTGCCTCGATGCGCCGCCAACAGCTTCTCTTTCAGGCCGCCAATCGGCAACACTTCGCCGCGCAAGGTGATTTCGCCGGTCATGGCCACGTTGGCGCGTGCGGGAATGCGGGTCAGCGCCGAAACCAGCGCCGTACACATGCCGATGCCGGCGCTTGGACCATCTTTGGGCGTCGCGCCTTCCGGGACATGGATATGCACATCGAATTTCTGATGAAACTCCGGATCGATGCCCAGCGCTTCGGCGCGGCTACGCACCACTGTCATTGCCGCCTGAATGGATTCCTGCATCACCTCGCCCAAGTGACCTGTATGAATCAGCTTGCCCTTACCGGGCACCAGTGCTGCTTCGATGCGCAGCAGTTCGCCGCCCACCTCAGTCCAGGCCAGTCCGGTGATCTGCCCAACCTGATCCTCCTCCTCGGCCAGACCGTAGCGGAAGCGACGCACACCCAGATACTTCTCCACATTGTCCGGCGCAATGACAATAGTGTTTTCAGTCGGCTTCAGGGTGACTTCTTTAACCACTTTACGACAGATCTTGGCGATCTCTCGCTCCAGATTACGCACCCCCGCCTCGCGAGTGTAGAAACGGATGATATCGAGAACCGCTTCTCCAGTAATTTCCAGCTCACCTTTCTTCAACCCGTTGTTCGTCATCTGCTTGGGAACCAGATAACGTAAGGCAATATTGAGTTTTTCGTCCTCGGTGTAGCCCGGGATGCGGATCACTTCCATACGATCCAGCAGGGGCGGCGGGATGTTGAGCGAATTGGCGGTTGCAACGAACATCACATCCGACAAATCGAAATCAACTTCCAGATAATGGTCGCTGAACGTATTGTTCTGCTCGGGATCGAGAACCTCCAGCAAGGCCGACGAAGGATCGCCGCGAAAATCCATCGACATCTTGTCGATTTCATCGAACAGGAACAGCGGATTGCGCACCTCGACCTTGGCCAGGTTCTGAATGATCTTACCAGGCAGCGAACCAATGTAGGTGCGGCGATGCCCGCGAATTTCCGCTTCGTCGCGCACGCCGCCCAGCGACATCCGTACAAATTTCCGGTTGGTGGACCGGGCGATGGAGCGTCCCAGCGAAGTCTTGCCCACTCCGGGTGGCCCTACCAGACAGAGAATAGGACCCTTGAGCTTACGTGCCCGCTGCTGGACCGCCAGATATTCGAGAATCCGCTCCTTGACCTTTTCCAGACCATAGTGATCGGTTTCCAGAATGCCCTCGGCGGTGACCAGATTCTGGTGAATTTTGGTGCGCTTTTTCCAGGGGACGCTGACCAGCCAGTCTACATAGTTACGCACGACGGTCGCTTCGGCAGACATCGGCGACATCATTTTCAGCTTGTTGAGTTCAGCTTGCGCCTTGGCTTTGGCTTCCTTGGGCATCCCGGCCTTTTCAATCCGTTGCGCCAGATCCTCGATTTCGTTAGGCACGTCTTCCAGATCGCCGAGTTCCTTCTGGATCGCTTTCATCTGTTCATTCAGATAGTACTCGCGCTGGGTTTTTTCCATCTGTTGCTTGACCCGCGAGCGAATGCGCTTTTCGACTTGCAGGATGTCGATCTCGCCCTCGACCAGCGCCAGGAGATATTCAAGCCGTTCGCTCAGCTCCGGGATTTCCAGAATTTTCTGTTTCTCATCCAGTTTCAAGGTCATGTGCGCGGCAATGGTATCCGCCAGTCGGCATGGATCCTCGATGCCGGAGATCGAGGTCAGCACTTCGCCGGGAATTTTCTTGTTTAGCTTGACATACTGATCGAAAGTGCCGAGTAGCGAACGCACCAACGCTTGTGCTTCCTGAGTTTCGCCTTCCTCGGGGATCGCCTCCAGCATCGACACGCTGGCAATGAAACACGCTTGGGTTTCGGTATAGTGGTGAATGCAGGCGCGCTGGCTGCCCTCAACCAGCACCTTGACCGTGCCGTCCGGCAGGCGCAGCAGTTGCAGGACATTGGACAAGGTGCCGATGTCATACAAATCATCAATGCCCGGATCGTCGACTTCCGCGCCGCGCTGGGCGACCAGGACAATGCGTTTATTGCTTCGCATGGCCAGGTCGAGGGCGTGAATAGATTTTTCACGACCAACAAACAGCGGGATGACCATGTGCGGATAGATGACCACGTCGCGGAGAGGCAGAACGGGCATCAACGCGGGACCAGGCAAAGGGTCGAATCGGGTATTCTGCTTCATGACAGACAGTTCCTGGTGCGGTTAACCGGATCGCCGACCGGCGCGGCTATCTTGGTCGTGGGCAATCCGCCGCTCACGCTGGCGAGCGGTCGGCAAACGATATCAGTCTTGACCGGCGGCGCGCCGCTCAACATTCTCGTAGATGAAATAGGGTTTGGCGCGACCGTCCACCACAGAATCATCGATGACCACCTTATGCACACTTTGCATACTGGGCAAATCGTACATGGTGTCCAGCAAAATGTGTTCGAGAATGGTTCTCAGACCCCGCGCCCCGGTCTTGCGTTCCATGGCGCGGCGCGCTACGGCCTTGAGCGCGTCATCGCGTAGCTCGAGTTCGCTGCCTTCCATTTCAAACAGCTTTCTAAACTGCTTGGCAATGGCGTTCTTGGGTTCAGTCAGAATGCGCACCAGGGCATGCTCATCCAACTCGGTCAGGGTCGCGACGACCGGCAACCGACCAACAAATTCCGGGATCAGGCCGTACTTGATCAAATCCTCCGGCTCCACCTCCATCAACACTTCACCAACCGTCTTGCCGCCGTCCTTGCTCTTGACCTCGGCGGAAAAGCCGATGCCGCCCTGCTCGGAACGGCTGCGGATTACCTTATCCAACCCCGCGAACGCGCCGCCGCAGATGAACAGGATATTACTGGTATCGACTTGCAGAAATTCCTGCTGTGGATGTTTGCGTCCACCCTGTGGCGGCACTGAGGCCAGCGTTCCTTCGATCAGTTTCAGCAGGGCCTGTTGTACGCCTTCGCCGGAAACATCGCGGGTAATGGACGGATTATCCGATTTGCGAGAAATCTTATCAATTTCATCGATATAGACGATACCGGTCTGGGCTTTTTCGACATCGTAATCGCACTTTTGCAGCAGTTTCTGGATGATGTTTTCTACATCCTCACCGACATAACCGGCCTCGGTCAGGGTCGTCGCGTCAGCGATGGTAAATGGGACGTTCAGCAGACGCGCCAGGGTTTCCGCCAGCAGGGTTTTGCCGGAACCTGTGGGACCGATCAGCAGAATATTGCTTTTGGTCATCTCGATCTCAGGAGGTCGGCCCCGGCTGGCGCGTTGC
The DNA here is from genome assembly GCA_020444905.1 of Candidatus Competibacteraceae bacterium. GTDB lineage: Bacteria > Pseudomonadota > Gammaproteobacteria > Competibacterales > Competibacteraceae > UBA2383. The sequence continues at coordinate 2,785 of JAGRHQ010000152.1, read as the reverse complement.
AATTCCTGGCGTTTGTAGTGATTGTAAACGGCGACTGATAATACCTTCTTAGCGCGTTCCTGGCCAATCACATACTCATCGAGAACCAGTTTGATGTCGTGCGGCTTGGGCAACCGGCTGGCGGCAGCCGGCGCGCTCTCCTCCATTTCTTCGCGAATGATGTCATTACACAACTCGACACATTCATCGCAAATAAAAACGTTCGGTCCAGCAATCAGTTTGCGCACTTCATGCTGGCTTTTACCACAAAAGGAACAGTACAACAGTTTGTCGTCGTCGCTCCGGTCACTTCGGTTTCTACCCATTTTGCCATTCCTCATCGTCGCGCGGTTATTGGCTGCGACGGTCCCTCGCCTTGCGTCACCGGTATCGTTGAAAGATCGAAATCAGCTTGCCGCCGTCGTTGCAAGCAGGCGCTGGCTGAGCACGGCGTCAATCAACCCGTACTCAACGGCCTCTGCTCCACCCATGAAGTTGTCGCGGTCGGTATCCACAGCGATCCGCTCGACGGGTTGACCGGTGTGCCGAGCCAGAATGCGATTCAGCCGGTCGCGAACCAGCAGGATCTCTCGGGCATGAATATCGATATCGCTGGCCTGGCCCTGGAAGCCGCCCAGGGGCTGGTGAATCATGACGCGCGAATGCGGTAGGCAAAACCGCTTGCCCTTGGTCCCGCCTGTCAACAGCAAAGCGCCCATGCTGGCCGCCTGACCCACACACATGGTGCTAATATCCGGTTTAATGAATTGCATGGTGTCATAGATGGCCAAACCGGCGCTGACCGATCCGCCCGGCGAATTGATATAGAGATGGATGTCCTTGTCCGGATTTTCAGCCTCCAGGAACAGCAACTGCGCAACCACCAGATTAGCAGCGTAATCCTCGACCGGTCCCACCAGGAACACCACGCGCTCCTTGAGCAAGCGGGAGTAGATGTCATAGGCGCGCTCGCCGCGCGCGGTTTGCTCGACGACAATCGGAACCAGATTGAGCGCCCGGGTGACGGGTAAAGACGCGCTTTCATTCATGAAGAAAGCTCCTGACCGGTTGAAATGGCCGATTGCTCAAGAGAAGAGGGCGTCTCTGCGTCGGCGGATTGCTGATTCGCCAGGATCGCAGGGTGTTGCAGGGGAGCTGTCACCTCAGCAAAGGCGCTGGGTTTTTCGGTGATCTGCGCGCGCGCCAGCACCCAGTCGATGACTTGATCTTCGAACACCAGACCTCGCACATTGTCCATGGTCTTTTGATCTTGTTCGCACGCGCTCATCCACTTCTCCGGCTCTTCGTAGGCCGCCGCCAGCGACTTCAGAAAGGCGCGCACCCGCTGTTCGTCAAGCTGGATATGATTGCGGGTCGCCAGATCGGTGAGCAGAAGCCCTATCATGAGTCGACGGCGGGCTTGGGCGCCAAACAGCTGGTTCTTGATCGGGCGCAGGGCGTCTTCATCCCTGGTGTTGGCGGAGAGTTCCATCTGAGCCGCCATTTGATCGACTTCCTGGTCAATCAGCGCTTGTGGCAGCGCGATCGGGTTGGCTTGCAGCAAGCCCTGGAATACTTGCTGCTTGATTGAGGTCTTGATGCCTTCGCGCAGCTCGCGCTCCATATTATCGCGCAGCGATTGACGCAATCGGGCCATGCCGCCTTCGCGAATGTCGAATCGCTCAGCAAAGGCGTCATCAACGTCAGGCAGCGTGGCTTCCTCGACGAGATGAATTTTGACCTGCAGGTGGACCGTTTGACCCGCGACAGCTCTAGCGGAGTAGTCTTGCGGGAAGGTTACATCGAATTCCGTTTCGGCGCCGGAACTCAGACCGATCAGCTTTTGCTCCAACTCCGGGAGCGTCATCTTTCTGCCAAGAATCAGGGAAGCGTTTTTCGCCTGGTGGCCAGGGAAAGGTCGACCATCGATAGCACCGTCGAAATCGAGTTGCAACCGGTTGTTCCATTCCGCCGGATGTTCCACCGGGTTCCAGCTTGCCTGCTGCCAGCGCAGGTTTTCGACCATTTCGTCGATATCCTGTTCGGTGACTTCCGCCACGGGCCGTTCGATCTGAATCGTCTCGAAACCGGTCGTTTGAAAGGCGGGCATGACCTCGAAGGTGACCGAGTATTCGAAATCCTGTCCTTCCTCGAAAGGCTTGGGTTCAATTCTGGGTAGGCTGAGCGGATTGAGTTTTTCCTGCGTCAGCGCATCGCGCAGGCTTTGCTCCAACAGATCGCCGGCGACCTCGGCCTGTACTTTGCCTCCATGCAATCGCTTCACTATTTTGAGCGGTACCTTGCCTGGACGGAAGCCCGGCATTTTAACCTGCCTGGACAGTGCTTGCAGCCGGCTCTGGATTTCCCGTGTCACCTGTTCGGCAGGCACCTGCACGGTGACCCGGCGCTCCAGATCGCTCAGCGCTTCAACTGAAACCTGCATCGATACACCTCAAAAACCGGTTATTAGAATGATATTAGGCGAATCCACCCACGCAGATACGCATCCAGGCGTCATGAACAGGTCCATCGTATCCTGGATATGCGGTGTGCGTGGTGCGAAAGGGGGGACTCGAACCCCCACGGGTTACCCCACTGGAACCTAAATCCAGCGCGTCTACCAGTTCCGCCACTTTCGCGGTGAGAATGCAATCCGCCACGACAAGCCATGAAATCCTTACGTAGGAAATGGCCAGCACAGTAAAACACCTGTATACAATTATACAATACGCAAACAACGCTGCTTCCGGCACAGGAATTAACTTACAGCAGGGTTCAGAGCGGTCGGCAACCGAGGAAGGAGTGC
>JAGRHQ010000151.1 GCA_020444905.1 Candidatus Competibacteraceae bacterium | reverse complement strand
GATCCTCTGGCGAAATGACCAAGACTGCGAACTGATGATCCATACCCTCCATGGCAACCCCCAGCGAATCGTCAATGTGCAGGTCAATTTGGAAAGCTGGCGGGTATTTTGAGGGGCCACGCAGGCCGACCTTTTGTTCGTGCCGGGTCTGGTTAATCACCCCCTCCACTGGAATCCCCATGCTTCTGAACCAGGATTTCAGGTAGTGAGCGGGGCGATCCGAACTGGTGTAAATCCAAATCTGGCAGCCTCTCTGGGTTAATTCATTCATGAGTTCACGGGTTCCACTGCGCAGGCGTTCGGTATATCGCCAGCGCGCCCACCAGGGAACGTATTGCTCGGTGGGCGTGGACGGCCCGCATATCAACGTATCGTCAATATCAAAAGAAATCCGCACATATTTATCCACAGTAGAGTTGATCGGAAGCCGGTGGGTTGCAAGTCCATAATCGGCGCAATCATTCAATACAGCGTCAGGACGACCTCAAACACTTAAATGAATCCGGAGCGAGAAGATAAACCTCATCGGTATGTTCTTCCAGAAATCGGGCAAAGCGCTTTTTGATGCCCGGCAAGCGGAACAGCGCCATCGCGCCAAGCTTGCTGGTATCGCGGATCACTGTCGAAGGATCGAAATAGGCCAAGGCATTGTCCACGCTCAGCACAAAAGGCGGCTTACCCTTGCGCAGCAACACATAACTCATGATCAGCACGCCAGTGCGGTGATTGCCTTCGATAAAAAGCTGCGGTTTGCTGAGAATGCGCATGTAGGTGCCTGCAGCCAGTTTCCAGACCGATTCGTTCCAATGACGGGAGCGCCACTCCACAAGATCCTCGATGCCCCCTTCCCGCTCTTCATAAAACCGGCGCTCGGTAGCGGCGATATGCGGGGCAAATTCGGCGCGACGAGCCGGGTTTTGACCACACAGGACGAGCGTATTCAATTCCAGCAGGTGGCGATGCTGGCCCATCGAAAAAACGTCGATGCCGGACTCAACTAGGGCATCGACGAATTGATAACCGGCCAACAAATTTTCAACAACTTCATCGCTCAGCGGGTCACGCTGGGCGTTTAACCGCTGGTTGATGACTCCAAACTCTTGCTGCACCCGGCGCAAAGCGACCTCGATGGCCGGGAGATTCAACAACAACCCTGTGATCCTTTACTGTATGGCGTTTACCGCCGCACGAGCGAACGTCGCTACTGCATCGGGCAGGGGAATATAACCCATCTCGGCGCTGTAGCCTTGTCCTTCGGTCAGCGCCCAGTCCACGAAACGCTTGACTGCTGCGCCCTTCCGTGAATCCTCATACCGCTCATGCAATAAGAGCCAGGTGAAAGTCACGATTGGGTAAGACCCTTCGCCTTCCGGGTCCGGGAGAAACACGCGCAAATTGCCTGGGATCAGGTCGACATTCGCCGCGATTGCTGCTTGGCCACTCTCTGGGGCAGGTTCAACGAACCGCCCGGCCCGGTTTTCCAGATAAACCATGGGCAGGCCCAGGCGCTTGGCAAAGCCGTATTCCACATAGCCGATTGATCCCCAACTGCGCTTAATGCGGGCGGCGACGCCTTCGTTCCCGGTCGCCATCATGGCGTTGCCGGGCCAGTCAATCACTTTACCTATCCCGGGTCCGGTCTTCCATTCGGGGTTGATGGCGCTCAGATGGTTGGTCGTGGCGTAGGTCGTTCCGCTGCTGTCCAAACGGGCCACGAGGGCGATGGTTTGTCTGGGCAGCTTGAGTTCCGGGTTAAGCGCCTGAATGCGTGGATCGTTCCAAACACGGATTTTGCCCAGGAAGATATCGGCGTAAACTTCACGACTCAGTTTCAGAGTTCCCTTCACATCCGGCAGGTTGTAGGCCAGCACCACAATGCCCGCCGTGGCGGGAATCAATTTGGCCCCCGCCTTCGCCTGACTGATTTGCTCGTCGCTCATTGCGGAGTCGCTGGCGCCAAAATCCACCGAATTCGCCAAAAATCGTTTGGTCCCCTCGCCACTGCCGACCGCTTGATAATCAATGGCGACGTTCGGATTCATCCCCGTGTAAACGTCGATCCATTTCCGGTAGAGCGGCGCGGGGAAAGTCGCTCCGGCCCCCTGCAACGTAACGCTTGCGTCCTCTGCCGAGGTTTGGCCGAAGGCTGTGGAAATTCCGCCTGTCAATCCAAATGCGGCAATCGCCGCCAATAGCCATCGCATCGCCATGACGTCTCCTTGGGCTTTAACTGAATTCGCCACGGACGTATTCCCGGGTCAATTGCTGCTGGGGCTGCTCAAAGATTTGCTGGGTCGGACCCATCTCGACCATATAGCCCGTGCGGCTGCCCTGGGAAATATCGACGGCAAAAAACGCTGTCGTGTCCGCCACCCGCATGGCCTGCTGCATGTTATGAGTGACAATGGCGATGGTGTACTTCTCTTTGAGTTCCAGCATTAACTCCTCGACCTTGCGCGTCGCGATCGGATCCAGCGCCGAACAGGGTTCATCCATGAGTAACATATCCGGTTCGGTCGCAATCGCGCGGGCGATGCATAACCGTTGTTGCTGGCCGCCGGAGAGCGACAACCCGCTGTTCTTGAGCTTGTCCTTGACCTCGTTCCATAACGCTGCGCCACGCAGGGCTTTTTCCACCCGTTCGTCCAGGTCGCCCTTGAAGCGATTCAGACGTAGACCGAAGGCCACATTATCGTAGATGCTCATCGAGAAGGGATTGGGCTGTTGGAACACCATGCCGATATAGCGACGCACGACCACCGGATCGACTTTATTGTCGTAAATGTCCTGGCCGTGGTAAGTCACCTTGCCCTGGAAGCGAAAAATCGGAATCAGATCATTCATCCGATTGAGGCTGCGCAACACCGTGCTTTTACCGCAACCGGAAGGACCAATAAAGCCAATGATTTTGTTCTTCTCGATCGGCACATGGCTGTCGCGCACCGCCAGGAAATCACCATAGAAGATTTTCTGGAGCTCACAATCCATCACCACGTTGTCGGGGGTGATGGCCGGGACGGATTCAACCGCCGCCGTTTCTGCTACTGCATTCATCATTCGATAACCTCACAAGCCTTAGAATTTTTGGCGACCAATGAAACGGGCGGTGATGTTCAGCACCAGGACGATCAACACGAGGACCAGCGACGCCGCCCAGGCCAGTTCAATCTGGTTGTCATAAGGCATGCCGGAGAAATTGAAGATCAGGATGGACAGCGAGGCGGTGGGCTCGCTCAGGCTCGACAGGAAATAGTTGCTGAACAGCGCGGTGAACAGCAGGGGCGCTGATTCACCAGCGGCGCGGGCGATACCCAGCATCACGCCGGTCAGAATGCCCGGCAGTCCTGTTGGCAACACGACCTTCCAAATGACCTGCGCCCGGGTGCAACCCATGCCAAACGCCGCATCCTTCATCTTTTTGGGAACCATGACCATGGCCTGTTCCGCCGCGAGAACCACCGTTGGCAGCATCAGCACCGCCAGCGCCACGCCACCCGCCAAGGCGGAATAGGTTTTCATGGTGACCACCAGGGCGGCGTAAACAAAAACCCCGGTCAACACCGAGGGAAACCCAGTTAAGACTTTAGCCAGGAAGCGCGCCGTATGCGCCAGTTTGCTGTCGGGATCGAGGATGGCTAGATAGATGGCCGAGAAAATGCCAATGGGAACGCTGATGAGCGTAGCTAAGCCGATCATGACCCCGGTGCCGACAATCGCGTTGCCGAAACCGCCGCCCATTTCAAAGGCGGAGGGTGGCAGAGCGGTCAGCGCTTCCCAATCGAGACGCGATCCCCCCTCGACCAACAGCATATAAATAACGGAGAACAGCGGGATACTGGCGACTAGCGCGAGTATCCAGGTCGATGCGGTCAGAATACCGCTTTGCAAAGTTCGCGCTTCGAAGTGCGCGCGATGCAGACTGGGCAACCGAAGCGGCGCATCGGTTACCGGCATAGATGAATTCATCGCTCAGCCTCGAATTTCCGGGTGGCAAACTTCATGACCGCCAAACCGACGACATTGACAATCAGGGTAATCGCCAACAACGCCAGGGCGGCGTACATTAGGGCCTGGACCTCGACTTCGCCCGCTTCCGGGAAGCTGGACGCCAGCAGCGCGGCCAGCGTATTGGCGGGCGCAAACAGCGACGCGCTGATCTGGTTGGAATTGCCGATCAGCATAGCCAGGGCCATGGTTTCACCCAGAGCGCGGCCGAAACCGAGCACCAACGCAGCGAGGATGCCGGAACCGGCGGTCGGCAACATGACTTTGAGAATGGCTTCCCAGCGCGTCGTGCCCATGCCATAAGCCGCTTCCTTGACCTTGTAGGGAATCTGCCGCAGCGCGTCCACGGAGATAGCGGCGATGGTCGGCAGAATCATGATGGCCAGTACCAGCGCGGCGGGGGCCAAGCCCGGGCCGCTCAAAGAGGTGCTGAAAAAAGGAATGAAATCCAGCTCCCCATTCAGCCAGTCCGCCACCGGACGAAGCAAGGGAATCAGTACGTAGATGCCCCACAGGCCGAACACCACGGAGGGAATGGCGGCCAGTAGTTCGATAATCGTGCGGAAAACCACCGCCAGACGCGCGGGCAGGAAGTCCTGGGTGAGAAAAATGGCGATCACCACCCCAAAGATGCCACCGAGAAGCAAAGCCAGTAAGGAACTATAGAGAGTTCCCCAAATTTCCGGAAGAATGCCAAATTGACTTTCCTGGACGTTCCAAGTGGTTGAGGTCAGAAAACCGAAACCGTACTGGGTCATTGCCGGCAGGGCTTTGCCGCCGATTTCGATAATAATGTAAGCCACTAACGCCAGGATGATGGCGGCGCTCATCCAGGCGATGCCGCGAAATCCCCGGTCGAAGGCATAATCGCCGCCGGATGGCGGCGCGGTGACCGATCCACTTCGGTCAATATGATCAAAAAGATGCGAGACCATGGTTCACCCAGTAGGTTTCAGTTCTAATGACAGATAACAAAACCCTCTCACCATGGCGAGTGAGAGGGCTGAGCATCAAACGCGGGATTACTGGATCAACGCCGCTGCGGCCCTGACTTTCTCAACGACATTGTCCGGCAAGGGGATATAGCCCATCTTCGGCGCCATAGCCTGGCCCTTGGTCAGGCCATACTCGACTAGATCACGCAACACCTTAGCTTTATTGTCATCTTGATCTTTATAAAACAGCATCCAGGTGAAAGTAGCGATGGGGTAAGACTGTTCACCTGACGGATCGGAAACCCAGACCCGCAGATCGGGCGTGTCCGATCCTGGTAGCGGGGTGGTCGGAAACTCGGCGCTGGCCAGAGCGGCTTTACCGGCTTCATCGCCAGGCGAAACAAACTTGCCGGCTTTATTCTCAAGAATGGCCATGGGCTGCTTGGTGGCGATTGCATAAGCGTATTCGATATAACCAATCGCACCGGGGGTCTGCTTGATGGTGGCGGTGACGCCATCGTTCTTTGGCGACTTTACAAAACTCTTGGGCCATTGCACGGTGGTGCCGTGGCCGACCGTTTCCTTGAATTCCGGGCTCAGTGCGCTCAGGTGTCCAGTGAACACAAAGGTCGTGCCGCTGGAATCAGAGCGGGCAACGACCGTAATTTTTTCATCGGGCAGCTTGACGCCGGAATTGGCGGCAGCGATTTTGGGATCATTCCATTTCTCAATCTTACCCATAAAGATGTCGACGTACACATCGCGGGGCAACTTAAGTTCCTTGACGCCGCTGAGATTGTAAGGCAACACAATCTCGCCGGCGGTCATGGGCAACAACACAACGCCCTGTTTGACCTTGGCGATTTCCTCGTCTTTCATCGCCGCGTCACTGGCGGCGAAATCGACCGTGTTGTTGATAAAGTCCTGAATGCCCGCGCCGCTGCCCTTGGCCTGGTAATCAACGGTGACGCCTTTGGTTTGTTTGCTGAAATCCTTGAACCAGGAGCTATAGATTGGGAATGGGAAGCTGGCGCCGGAGCCGGTCAGCCGGATATCCTCGGCTAAGGTAGGAGCCATAATTCCAAGTGAAAGCGCAAAAACTGCCGCGGATATGAAAGGCTTATTCAAGGCACATTCTCCCTTGGGTAGATTTGTTAAAACTCAATAGGTAACTAACTTTTGCATTATGATTGGATAATATTTCAGAATTGTTACGATCTATGTAACATTTTAAGTACTTTAATATGATTTGATGCGTCAACACAAAGAAAACGGGAGTTCGACGCACGAACTCCCGACACAGATTAACAGGTTAAGAGTCTGATTAATCAGCGTCTTTTGTAAACCATTCAGTGCGCTCGAAGATAGCTTTGATGGCTTCCTCGTTCAACGGGATGTAGCCCAGTTTCGCGCTGATTTTTTGCCCATCGGTCAGGCAATATCGAATCACCTCACGAAACGCTTTTCGCTTGGCTTCGTCGTCAATGTCCTTACGCACTAAAAGCCAGGACAAGGCGAAAATCGGGTACGCGCTGGCACCCTGGGGATCTTTCAGATTTTTCAAGTCCATATCCGATTTGAAAGATTCAGCGGCTGCCTTAAAGGATTCATCTTGAGGGGCTACAAACTGTCCCTCCTTATTCTGCAACGTGGCCATTGCAATATTGCTGTTGTAGGCATAGGCGTAATGCGTATAACCGATGGATCCGGGAATGGACTGAACTAGCGTTGTGACGCCGCCGTTGCCGTGGGCACGCAACAGCGCGCCCTGTTTCTTGAGGGCTTCTGGCCATTGCGGGGTCATCGTGACGCCCACCTGATCATTAAACTCCTTACTGATCGCGCTCAAATGGCGAGTCATGACATAGGTCGTGCCGCTGGAGTCGGCGCGGGCCACGACTGTAATCGGCGCCTTGGGCAGATCGACGCCCGGGTTAGTGGCGGCAATCAGTGGGTCGTTCCAATGCGTGATCTGACCGAGAAAAATGCTGGCGACCGCCTCACGCGACAGGCGCAGTTGACTCACGCCCTCCGGGTGGTAAACCAAAATGATTGCGCCCGCCGTCATGGGAATTTGTACGACTGGTGCGTCCATTTCCGCCAGTTCCTGCCAAACGCCAGGTGGCCATGCACGGCCTGATCTGGGGCTTCGCCATGTTCCCCGATCGGCAAATCAGAAGCCTGGCGGTGAGCGAGGATCTCGATCAAGCGCTGCTTCAATCGGACTGGATCGTTTGGCTGCACTTTAACGCCCGGGTTGGCCATGCCAGAAGCTGGATTCAGCGTTGTGAACGTCTGCAAGAGCCGCTGCGCCGCTTTCTGCTCGACACGGACGAGCGCAAGCGCATCGAACGAGCCGGCGCGGGTTATATCGGCGTTCTCAGCGATATCCGTTACGATTTCAACTTTGATCCGGACGAAATCGCAACCTTGCGCTTTTATCTGGATCGCGGCTGTCTGATCAGCACGCGCCTGCAGCCTTCCAACGCCGCCGATCAGTTGCGCACCGAGATTCGTCAGGGCCGGTATTTCGACAGCACCGCCAAGCTGCTGCTTTATCTGTTTGAATCACAGGTTGCCAAATTAACCGAAACCATGGAGCAGGTGCGCGACCGGCTTGACGCCATCGAGGATCAGGTGCTGGAGGGACAAACCCGGGGGCAGCATGTCCAGCTCAGCATCATTCGTCGGCAAACGGTGCGCTTACATCATCATTTTGCGCCCGAGCATCGTATGTTGCAGCGCTTGTGCCGACAGCCGCCGGAATGGTTTGAAACATCCGACCGACTGGCGCTGCGGGAAGCGGCGGAAGAGTTTCGTGAACTGGTCGACGATATGACGGAGATTCTTGAACGCGCCAAACTGCTGCAAGAGGAAGTTTCCGTCCGGATTGCCGAGAAGACCGGGAATAATCTTTACATTCTTTCCATTTTCACTGCTCTTCTACTCCCACCCAGTTTGATAGCCAGCGTTTTTGGAATGAATGTCGCCGGTTTGCCGGGTTTGCAAGATGAAAATGCCTTCCTATGGATTATGCTGGGCATGATGACCCTTTCGTTGCTCATTTTGTTGATTCTCTATCTGAAACAATTGCTGTAGTACGCTCCGGTTAGGCAACATCATGCTTGTGCCCATGCCATTGCCTTACAGATTTTGCCGGCCTTCACGGGTATCACCACTTAATGCTTACCGCTTAAGTTAATGGCAGTGGTTTCCACAACTGAAATGAGCGGCTACACATTGAGTCGTTCCAGCAGAAAAATCGAAACGAAGGTCTGCCAGAGACTTGTCCAGCGTCGCTCAAAACCGGCATCGGCCTTTTCCAGCGCCGAGACGACCACGATCTTAGCCAGCTCGCGACAAGCGGCTACCGCCTCCTGGCCTAAAGGGTTTCGCCAGTTGACCGAAGCTTTTTGATCCAGGGCGTCATGGCCGGGCCATGAACCATGCGCCGTCTTATTTTTTTCATCATAAACATGAATGCGGGTGATTATGAAATCCATCCCTTTCTTCGTGCGGGTTACATGGGCTGGAGCATACGAATCCTGAAGCGCATGAAAAGCATACCCCAGCGGTCCAGCGACGAAGTTCTGATTAAAGTTTCGGGTTGAGCCGGCCTTAAACAGTTTGCGCAAGCTGATGGCGGCTTCTTTGCCGTTGCTGGCAACCCACCGCTTGCCCAATTCGTAAGCCTGTCGCTCGCTTTGACCATCGGCCCGCATGAAGTGATGTTTTTGTCCGCCCGAACGCCAATGCCCGGCGGTGATGACATCAAGCACGTCACGATTAAGTGCATGATGAACCGTATATTCAGTCAGTAAAGGACCGAGAAATTTGAGATTGGGGGGTAAGCCCTCGATAAATTGGGCGAGCGCCTCCCTGCTCAGCGCCTCGTGGCCGAAAAGCTTCATGAGAATCTCCTTAAGGTCCGATCGCTCGGACCTGATCGTCAAATGGATTAGAGAGTATTACGGGCGCAGCTCGGCGCGAATTTCCGTGATATTGCTGCGCCCATTATTGCTGTACACCGCAAACCACCACGTCCCGGCGGTTAACGCCGGCGTGGTGGCGGGGGTGACGATGATCTCGGGGCCATTGGCCACGCCGGCGCTGAAGTCGAAATTGAGCTTGTCGGGCGCATTGTTCCGCCGCACGTAAAGCACGACATCATCGGGCGTTTGCACAGCGATGCGTAGATCGCGGTAAAGGGCGCCTGCCGGAACCTGTATGGCGAAGACCAAGGGATCGGGGTCATACACGTAGAAATTTTGCATCGAAAACACCTGTCCGCCGCCCGGTAGCGTTTGTGTGGTAACCGGGTCGGACCAGGTAGCGGTTACCTCATAGGCGGCGGCGGTGTATCCATAGACGCCGATATACACGGACTGAGGCCAGGGGCCGGGGAGCGGCCCCCACGGCGAGCCGATGCTGTAAGCAAGATACTCCTGAGAATGGCCGCGTCGCCGGCTAT
>JAGRHQ010000150.1 GCA_020444905.1 Candidatus Competibacteraceae bacterium | reverse complement strand
TCCAGCGTGGCGCGGGAAGCGGGAATTCGCCTGCCACGAAGCGCCTGTCTTCCCATCAACCGCTGCAACTTGCCTGCAGCGGTGTTAGGGGGGCTGACTTTTCAACAACATCCGACGCCTCTGTTGCTCGATGGGGTGGCGGAATTGCATCGCCTGCTGTTCCAGTTGCTAGAGCCTCTGGCAGACCCAACGGAGCGGGCGCGCCAGTTCATGGATTACATGACGGTGTATTTTCGGCTGGAGGCGCTGGAGGAGGTTGGCTTGAGTCCCGGGCGTCCCAAGTTGCGCGGACGAGCCGATTATCTCCGCATGGTGCGGGGGTGGGCTTTCGATCCCGATTGCCGGGAAGGCGCAGTTCTAAAGGGCTGGGTGGAATCCCGCTTCGGCCTCCTGACTCGCTACCATGGGGGCTTGCTGGATGACCGTAGTCAGGATGCGTACCTGCACTTTCAGGAAGCGCGCAGTCACGGCTTATACAGCACCAACGCCCTCGAAGCCCAATTGGATCTCTTATATACCTACTGCCAATATGAACTTCACTGTTCCCAGCCGGAATTGACGCATCTGAATCTGTATCGCGGCTTTAACCGTTTCAGCGATGACCAGGTGCTGGCGCAGCTGGACCGCCGCCGCATGGTCGTGCTGCTGAATAACCTGAGTTCTTTCAGCGTCCGCCGGGAGCGGGCCGAGGAGTTCGGTGATCATTTGTTACAAACGCAAGTGCCTTTATCCAAAATATTTTTCTACAATAGGATGTTGCCGGGAATGCTCAAGAGCGAAGACGAGTATGTGGTGATTGGCGGGATTTACGAAGTCAAGCGGCTCGCTTGAGGCGAGATTAGCCCCTTGTCAAAAATCGAGAGAATCGAACAAGAGTTCAAACGCTGATGCGCTGCCCAGAAAGGCAAATTAAATCCCATGAAAACCCCACTACATATCAATCCTCTGTCCCCTCTCCTTGCGCAATATCCTGTTCTCATCCTGGACGGCGCATTGGCTACGGAACTGGAGCGACGCGGTTGCGACCTGCGCGATCCTTTGTGGTCCGCAAAGGTGCTGTTGGAAAACCCGGAATCGATCTATCAGGTCCATCTGGATTATCTTCAGGCTGGCGCTGATTGCGTTATCACCGCCAGCTACCAGGCTACCGTAGAAGGCTTCATGCAACGCAGATTGCCGCGCGAGACGGCGCTGGAGCTGATACAACGATCAGTGCGACTGGCCATCGAGGCGCGTGATGCTTTCTGGCGTGACCCGGCGAATCGGAGGGATCGGCCCCGGCCATTGATCGCGGCCTCGGTCGGGCCTTATGGTGCTTTCCTGGCCGATGGTTCCGAATATCGGGGCGACTATGGGCTGACCGAGATCGAGCTAATGGACTTCCATCGTCCACGGTTGGCGGCCCTGCTGGAAGCCGGTCCCGATCTGTTGGCCTGCGAAACCCTGCCTTGTTTCACGGAAGCCCAGGCGTTGGCACGACTTCTTGCAGAATTTCCAGACGTTTACGCCTGGTTCAGCTTCAGCGCATGCGATGAATTGCATACCTGTCATGGCGAACCCCTAGCGGATTGCGCCGCCTGGCTCGATCGAATCCCACAAGCGGTCGCCATCGGCGTGAACTGCACCGCGCCCCGCTACATCCCGACGCTCATTACATCAATCCGGGGAGCAACAGCCAAACCCATCGTGGTCTATCCCAATTCCGGGGAGATTTATAACATCGAGCAGCGTGACTGGAGCGGTGCTGCAACCTGCGCGACGTTCAGCGCTGAAGCGCGCGGCTGGTATGCCAGTGGCGCGCGACTGATCGGCGGCTGTTGCCGAACCACGCCCGAACATATCCGCGAGATCGCAGTCTGGAGGCGTCAACTGGTGGGCGCAGCATGATCCAACCAATAATGCAACCCTTGGGCGTTGATCTCGATATCCGAGCGCAGCACCTCGCGCCATTGCTCAGGCGCCAGCCGCCAGCCTTGCCGCGCCGCTTCGGCGTCCATCAACGCCCATAATCCTTCCACGATGCGCGCTTCCCGCTCCGGGCCGCTATCGCGCTCCCGCTCGGCCACAGCGACGTGCGCGTCAATCAAGCGGTGCAGATCGGCGCCCAGGCGCTGCACGTCGCTAACCCGAGCGAAATGCGTCATAAAGACAGCCTCCGGCTGATAGCTTAAAATTCGGTCGACGGACGCATGCATGACAGGGGGATCGAACTGGGTCGGGGACGTAGTCGGCACGACCGATGGCCGACCCTCCACATCCAGCTCGCGGAAGGACATGCCGAAGATGTCGCCGGTGAAAATACCACCGCTTCGGGTATCGCGAAGACACAGATGATGACGCGCGTGACCCGGCGTATCGAGGCATGTCAGGGTGCGCCCCGCCAAGTCGAGGGTATCGCCATCGCTGGCGGCGATGATCCGTTCGGCGGCGACCGGGGTTGGATCGCCATATAGACGGCGGGCTGCCTCCGGACCATACACCGCGCCCACTGCGGCGAACAATTTGGTTGGATCGGCCATATGCGCAGCCCCGCGTGGATGGACCACGAGACGCGCTTCCGGGAAGGCTTGCATCATGACCCCAGCGCCACCGGCGTGGTCGAGATGAATGTGAGTCAGAAACACATAGGCTACATTCGCCGGCGTCAGCTTCAGGGACTGAAGCGCGTCCAGAACTCGAGGCAGGGAGGTATAGCTTGCAGTGTCGACAATCGCTACCTGGTCATTTTCGACGATGAAGTGAATAGCGGCCAGTTGGGGGCGAATGTAAGCGGCATCGAGCGCGTAAATGCTGTAGTCGTAGCGGAGCAGTTCGAGCATGGGAATTCTCATGGCGGAAGTAATGAAAGGCGCAGCCTGATTAACAGGAGCCTGGATAACTGAACGTAATGTTACAATTTTCAGTTCCTGACCCCTAGCTCCTATCGATAATATCTTATTTTTCTTATTGAAATGAACATTCTGACTACGTTGGCGGCTTTCGTGACCGCGCTGGCGCTGACGTTTCTGCTCTCCCGGCCCACTACCCGCTGGCAATGGCTTGATCATCCCAATGACCGTTCCCTGCACCAGCGCCCAACCCCCAGGACTGGCGGCATAGCGGTTCTGGTAGGCGGGTTAGCTAGCGGCTTCCTGCTGGCGCTCCTCGTCCCAGCTACCCATGCTCTACTGATCGCGCTGTTGCCTGGACTGTTGCCATTGATCGTCGTCGCCTGGTTCGATGACCAGCGAGGAGTCGCCGTGGGCTGGCGTCTCACGGTTCATGTCTGGGCCGCCCTCAGTCTGGCTTTACTTGATCTGGCTCCACGGTGGTTGCGCCTGCTTGGCGGGTCATGGCCACTCCCCGAGTGGGTCGCTGTGATCCTGACGGCTTTATTCGTGGTGTGGATGATCAACCTCTACAACTTCATGGATGGCATGGATGGTTTTGCTGGCGGTATGGCGGTCATCGGATTTTCCACGCTGGCCTGGCTGGGACGGGCGGATACCGGATTTTCCTCGGTTTGCCTGATCGTAGCGGCAGCCAGCGCCGGTTTCCTGGTTTTTAATTTTCCCCCAGCCCGGATTTTCCTGGGCGACATCGGTTCCACAATACTGGGCTTTCTGGCGGCGGCCTGTGGTCTTTGGGGCCAGCGAGAAGGATTATTCCCCTTCTGGGCGTTACTGCTTGTATTCTCCCCTTTCATTATGGACGCTACAGTCACCTTAGTGCGACGTTTACTAAGGGGCGAGAAGGTTTGGCAGGCGCACCGGAGTCATTATTACCAACGTCTGGTGTTGTTGGGTTGGGGACATCGCTGCACCGTACTGGCGGAATATGCACTGATGCTGGCTTGCGCGGGTTCGGCGCTGCTGGCGGTGCATTGGCCGCTGGCGGGCCAGGCCACTTTGGTCGCGGTCTGGGCCCTGGTTTATGGACTGCTAATTTGGGGCGTGTCCTGGCTGGAGCAGCGGCTTCATGCGCCGATGTATTAGCTTTCTATTTATTTTATAAGGTACATTTGACTATTTGTGCGATTCATCGAGGATCGCTGTATCTACACCTCAATCCAGATGGACTGTTCCAGTCAACCTCAATTGCTGATTGCACTTGACCTGTAATGGGCATGTACTATTTTGCAAGAGCGTCAGGTAATTTTACTGCCTGTTTTGGTTTTCCATGTTTCCACTCGCATCTTGCGGCATCTTCAGACTTAAAGCGGAGCGCCTCGCCATGTCCGATAAAGCGGTTTCTCGATCTTTCGTCGCCCTCTCATCCTTGCTGCCGGGACTATCCCTGGTTCTTTGCGGTGTTCCGCTGCGCGCTCAGGCGCAGGCCAATTTGGAATCACCCTCGCCGGAAGCCTTTGTTGAGAGCGGCATTGGCCTGATCCGGGGGTGGGTCTGCAACGCCACGCAAGTCGAAGTCAGTATCGACGGCGAAGCGCTGCGTCCGACAGCGTATGGCACCAAGCGCGGCGACACCGAGGCCGTGTGCGGCGACACCAACAATGGCTTTGGTTTGACTTTTCCATGGTACCAGATCGGTGATGGCGTCCATAATCTGCGCGCTTTCGCCGATGGGGTGGAATTCGCCGACGTCAATTTCACCGTCGTCGCGCTAAGCGAGGATTTCCTTACCGGTCTCAGTGGCGAATACCCGCTGGCAAATTTTCCCAGCGCCGGAGTTTCTTCGAGAATCCGTTGGTCCGAACCGCACCAGAATTTTGTCTTTGTCCGTTCCATTTCGATTCCCGACAATCCCAATCCCCCTTCCCACCCCCGAGCGCATCTGGAGTCACCCACCCAAGGCTCCTATGAAAGCGGCATCGGTTTAATCCGAGGCTGGGTGTGCGAAGCGTCGCAAGTCGAAGTCAGCATCGACGGCGAGGCGTTGCGTCCGACGGCGTATGGCACCAAGCGCGGCGACACCGAAGACGCGTGCGGCGATAGCGATAACGGCTTTGGACTCACATTCCCCTGGTACCAGATTGGCGACGGCGCTCATAACCTGCGTGCTTTCGCTGATGGCGTGGAGTTTGCTAATGTCAATTTCGCAGTCACCACCATCAGCGAAGGTTTTCTTACTGGTCTCGACGGTCAGTTCAAGTTAGCCAATTTCCCCGAAGTGAATCAGACCACCAATGTGCGCTGGTCGGAGCCGCATCAAAATTTTGTGGTGGCCAAAACCACCGCGACGCCTGCGAAAATCGCCACCATCGCGGCCATTACCGACCGTAGCAATCCCATTGCTGTCACCGGCGCCAGCTCCACTTCAAAGGAAGCAACCGGGTTGCTGACAATCAAGGATACGATCGGACAGATCTTGCAAATCGATGGAGTCAACTGGGCCGACACCGATGCCAAGGTATCCACCGATCTGATTCTGGGCGACGATGGCCTTCCCGCTACGTACCAGGACTCCTCTGGGACCCGAGCGCGTTTCAGCGCTTTCACCGAGACGACGGTTACCGTGGAATTTGTGGACTCGAATGACAATCCACAGGCGGAGCCTGTCACTGTGTCGATTCAGTCCAGCGTATTACAGGCGCTTCAGGAGATTATCAATCTGTTCAAAACAGAATCCGCCGCATCTCTTGCGCAGAAAACACGCTTGACCCCTTCCGCATCGCTTTCCGGATCGACGCCCGCCGCAACCGAAACGTCTCCGCTGTTTTCGCTTAACAGCCTGTTTGTGAATGCATACTGGTACGGTAGCCTAGCCACTGCCGAGACCTTGTGCGCCGTCCAGAAAGCGGCCACTGCCGCTGGCGTTGCCAACGTCGTGGCTTCGACCGCGTGCGACTCGCCCTTGATCAAAGCCTTTCTGTTGCTTGCCAGCCTGCGCCAGACTGCAAATAACGACTTGACTGACCAAACCGATCCGGTGGCGCAACAGTCCTTGCAGTTCGATGCGGATATTGCTGAAGCGCCTTGCAATCCGGCTGATAGCAGTCTGGGTTGCCTGACTCCCGCCACAGAAATAATACGAACCCGTGAACTGCAAGCTGGGGATGCGATTCCTCCCGCACCACCTGTTACGGTTCCATCGGCGCCCACCGGTTTGAACGCGAGCGATGGCCTTTTTTCAGATCGGATCAGTGTGTCCTGGAGTATCGTTTCCGAAGCAACCAACTATCAAGTCTATCGCTCCACCTCATCAAGCGGCGGTGGCGCGCAAATTGGACAGATGCAGAATTCCAGCCTGAATGACTTTAATATTGCTCAGGAAACGACTTACTGGTATTCAGCGAAAGCCTGCAATGACGCAGGCTGTAGCGACTTCAGTAACATCGACAGTGGATTCGCCACTTCCACGGCGCAGTAACCCGCTCCATGGATGGATCGCACCGATGATGAAGCGCTCAAACAGGCATGAATCAATCGAAGCGTATCCATCCTCAAGGCAGTCCGCAAAAAACACCAAAATTACCTTGCCGGCAAATATCCTCAAGCCAAGGCATTTGTCGAGCGCTACAATCGCTACACTAGCACTTTTCCCCTGGAATTCACCATCGGTTGTTACGATTCCTTGCACGCCTGGAGCGAAGTGGTCTCACGCACGGGTTCCGCCCCCCATCGGAGTGCTCGAATCGGTCATTGAGATCCCAGCGGTGAAGGTCTGGCTAAGTGAGCAAGAGGTGGAAACCTGTAGACGAAACGCCAGCGCCTCGCCGGGAAAATGATCTGTTTTCCGATTCATCCATGCCCATGACCGCCGCCAACAAAAATGTAATTCTGATTGTCGCTCTGGGCGCCATCGCCTGCTTGCTCAGTATTTTCCTCAGTCAGTTTTTCGCCAAAAAGATTTATGACAACGAAACGCTGCTGGCCCGGATCGAACGGCTGCCGCTAGCGGTGGAACACCTGCAGATTCTCAGCAAGAACTTTGTGCAAAGCGGCGACCCGGTTACCTGAAAACGCATTGCCGAGGGTCTGGAGGCGCTCAAAGCCGATCTGCGACCCACTCCTGATGTCGCCGTGCAATGGCGGGCAGAAATGGATGCATTGGGCACAGACCTCGAGTCCTACACCCGCATCCTGAACCAGATGCAGGACCCTGCGATTCTCCTCAATCGCGAGAAAGACCGGCTCAAAAGCATCAGCCTCTCCTTCTCCCAGGAAGTGGAGAAGCAAATCGTGCAGCCCTATCAACAACAAAAGGGCAGGCGGATCTATGAAAGCGAGCAGCTTGACCCCTTTAAGGTCAGAATAAAGGATACGGCCATGGAGGTGATCAGGCTGCACCTGACGCAGCAGTTAATCTTGCTGGAACTCCTGGTGGACTGGGACCTAGCCCGCTACCAGGACAAGAAAACTTCCATCGAAGCGGATCTGGCGCTGCACCAGAAGCGACTGAACTACTTGAATATCCTTTTGGGTAGCGAGCCCGGCATCGATGTAGTCATCGCATCTCTCGTTCGCAAGCTGGATGATTTGATTCTTCAGGAGCAGACCATCTTCCGCCACTTCACGACAATCATCGGCTTGAATAACCAATTGGCGTACTTAAACAGCCGTCTGCTCGTTGCCAGCAAAGCATTCACCGGGAAACTTCGCACAGAGATCTCGGAGAGCAACCGCATCAACCAAATTCTGGGCTGGGGTTTACCCGCCATCCTCCTGGCCGCCCTGGGTATCCTGGGAACCTTGCTCGCCCGCAGCATCATTCAGTTCGTCAAGGACCTGGAGTCCAATCGGCAGGAGTTGCAAATCAATGAAAGCAATCTAAAGGTGACGCTCGACTCCATTGGAGACGCTGTCATCGCCACCGATCGTCAGGGATGGATCACCCGCATGAATCCAGCGGCGGAATTGTTGACGGGATCGAAACTGGCGTCGGCTTCCGGCAGGAAACTCTCCGAGGTGTTTCATATCGTCAATGCTTACACCCGCGCCAGAGTGGCGGACCCAGTAGAAACGGTCATAGCCAACGGTAAAGTGGTGGGATTTGGTTCACTGGAGACGCCATCCCCTACCAAGAGGAAAGTGGAACCACTTTCTACGGGGTGGTTCAAGATATCACCGAACGCAAGAGGAACGCGGAAACCCTGCGGCGGTTGCGCAATTACCTGTCCAATATCATCAATTCCATGCCTTCGGTACTGGTGGTGGTGGATCGGAAAGGGCGGGTGACCCTCTGGAACAAATCCGCGGAACAGGCCACGGGACTCACATTCGACCAGGTCCACCGCCAACCCTTGGCCACGGTGTTCCCGCGTCTAACCGATCAGATCCATAGCATCGAAACCGCCCTCGACAAGCGCGAGATCATCCGTGAGTCCAAGGTTCCCATCCAGCACCAGGATGAAACCTTGTTCGAAGATATCACCATCTTTCCGCTGGTGGCCAACGGGGTGGAAGGCGCGGTCATTCGCCTGGATAACGTCACTGAAAGGGTACGGATTGAAGAGATCATGATTCAGAGTGAAAAAATGCTCTCGGTGGGAGGCTTGGCGGCTGGCATGGCCCATGAGATCAACAATCCTCTGGCCGGGATATTGCAAACCGCCGACGTACTAGCCAACCGCCTTAGTAACGAAACACTCATTCCGGCCAACGAGAAGGCGGCGACCACGGCAGGCACCACCATGTCGGCTATCCAAACTTTCATGGAATTACGCGGCATCCCCAGGATGTTGAAAACCATCAAGGAATCAGGCAGCCGGGTCGCAGCCATCGTGGACAACATGCTGAGCTTCGCCCGCAAGAGCGACGCCACCGTCTCCTCTCATAACATCGCTGAGTTGATCGATAGAACCCTCACCTTGGCGGCTACCGACTACAATCTGAAGAAGCAGTATGATTTCAAGGCGATCGAGATTCACAAGGACTATGAGGAGAACCTTCCACAGGTTCCCTGCGAAAACGCGAAAATCCAACAAGTGTTGTTGAACATCCTTAGTAACGGTGCGCAAGCCATGGTGGGGGCAGGCGCCAGCAAACCCCGATTCATCCTGCGCACCCGCTGGGAACCGGAACGAAATGCGGTGCGTATTGAAATCGAGGACAATGGACCCGGTATGGAACCGGCCATCTCCAGACGGGTCTTCGAACCCTTCTACACCACCAAACCGGTAGGGGTAGGTACGGGCCTTGGGTTAAGCGTATCCTACTTTATCATCACCGAGAATCACGGTGGTGAGATGACCGTTGAATCCTCACCAGGGAAAGGCCGCCCGGTTCATCATCCGCCTGCCTGTGAAGCATGAGCTTTTTGTATCCCTGATCCCCAAACAGCCTTCCGCTAAACCCTTGGCATAGGCAGATTTGCTGGCTTTGCGCTGACCGGTAATAACAATCGCTGTGGAAGGTGGTTGTCCATTGACTCTATAAGTTTTTCGACTAGCTTATATTATAAATAGATAATAAAAATATAATTTTTTAAAAGACTTAACGGCGATTAGTTGTCGCTTTGTATTCTTGATGCGTCTCGGTGAG
>JAGRHQ010000014.1 GCA_020444905.1 Candidatus Competibacteraceae bacterium | reverse complement strand
GTCATTCACCCAGACGTTGGCGAACAATGCGGTCGCGCCGCTGCCCACCAGCGCTGGTGTATTCGGCATGGTGCGAACGATGGCGGCGTCATAGCCCAGCCAGCGCCGCAAATCCGGTTCGCGCACACCGGCAGCGATGGAAATCACCAGGGGTTGGCGCTGCTGTACGCTCTCGGCCAGTTCCTCGGCAACCAGTCGCAAAATCTGAGGTTTGACCGCCAGGATGATCACCTGGCCTTTGGCCGCGATCTGACAGTTGTCAGCGCTGGTATGAACGCCAAAACGTCCGCGCAGCAGTTCGCGCTGGCCCGCGTCCGGTTCAGCGACCCAGATATGATCGGCGTCGCCGCTGTTAATCAGCAGACCGCTAATCAGGCAGCGCGCCATATTGCCGCCGCCGATGAATGCCAAAGGGATGTTTTTCATCGCCACCTCTGTACTAAGCAATCCTGAATCAGTCATGGATATGAATTGGGTTTGCATACAGCGCATAACCCAACGAGATTAAATTGTGCGTTATAACCTGTAGCCTCACCCAACGGACCAAGCTGTTCTGACTTGTTTCAAGGTTTGGTGCTCAGCAGTTGGATCACTTGTTCGCTGATGCTCCCAAGCCGATTATCTTTCTGGTAGAACACATACACGGCTTGTCTGCGCGTTGCATCGAACTGCTGGTAAAGCGCATAAGTGCCCGGCAAGGTTTCGCGCAGCGCTTGTTCAAACGCTGTTTGATCCAGGCTGGACGCTAATCGGTCTGCAGAGATCTCCTCTGGCTTGGCCACAGGCGTCGCGGGTAGACTGTCTGAAGTCTGATCAATGGTTAATGTAGCGGCCTGGCGTTTCGCTTCTTCTTCGATTTCACGCAGGTAGCCATCATTTGCGCCAAGCAGGAGAGGGATAGCCAACAGCAACAGGCTGGTCCACCCAGGATGAGCAATATCTTCTGAAGGAGGATTGAGTAACGACATGTTGGTGGGTTTCTCAGAATGCGCAACGGCCTTGGGTGATTGCTCGGCTGAATTGAAAAGCAAACTTTAGTAGCATTACTGCAAAGCGACATTATCAGGCGCGTGGTCCGAACAGGGCGGCGCCAACTCGCACCAGAGTTGCGCCTTCGGCAATCGCAGCTTCCAAATCATCGGACATGCCCATGGACAGGGTATCCAGCGCCAGTCCGTCGTCGGCACTCAAACGATCCCGCAGTCCTCTCAACCGGGCGAACGGTTGGCGCTGGCGGTCAAAATCGCTGGCGGGAGCGGGAATCGCCATCAAACCGCGTAATCGTAATCGCGGCAGCGCGGCGACTGTTCGGGCAACCTCGGCAATCGCGCTTGGGTACAGACCGTGTTTGCTGGGTTCCTGATCGAGATTGATTTCCAGGCAAATGTTCAGCGGCGGCAGATCGTTTGGCCGCTGTGCATTCAAGCGCTCGGCGATTTTCAGCCGGTCTACGCTATGGGCCCAGGCAAAATGCTCAGCGATGCCCCGGGTTTTGTTGGTCTGAATCGGCCCGATAAAATGCCATTCCAAATCCAGCGCCTTCAGTTCGGCCATTTTATCCAGCGCTTCCTGAAGATAGTTTTCCCCAAAACGGCGTTGACCGATAGCAGCCAAGGCGGCGATCGCCGTAGCCGGCTGGGTCTTGCTGGCCGCTAACAACCGTACCGAATCCACCGGCCGCTGGAAGCGCCGTTCGGCGTCGCGGATCCGGGTCAGCACGGTTTGCCAGCGCGTGGCGAAATCAATACTCATGGTCAATGCTCCTGATCGATGGCGGTGCAGCGATCATGGTTTTGCGCGATATACTATTGGAAAGCCAGCTTAGCAGAACTGCCCGCTATCGGGTGCTTTCTCTTTCTTTCCTTGCTAGAGCAACCGTTATGAATCTCGACGAACTATTGACTTTTTCCGTACAGAATAATGCTTCGGATCTGCATTTGTCGGCGGGTTTGCCGCCAATGATCCGGGTCGATGGCGATGTGCGCCGCATCAATGTTCCTCCGCTTGATCACAAACAGGTGCATGGACTGATCTATGACATCATGAACGACAAGCAGCGTAAGGACTACGACGAATTTCTCGAATGCGACTTCTCGTTTGAAATCCCTAAATTGGCCCGGTTCCGCGTCAACGCCTTCAATCAGGATCGCGGCGCAGCGGGCGTGTTCCGCACCATTCCCACGGTCATTAAAAGCCTCGAAGAATTGGGTTGCCCGCCGGTGTTTCGGGATCTCATCGCCGTCCCGCGCGGTTTGATTCTAGTCACCGGTCCCACCGGTTCGGGCAAGTCGACCACGTTGGCGGCGATGATTAATCACATTAATCAAAATGAATACGGCCATATATTGACCATTGAGGATCCCATTGAATTCGTCCATCAAAGCCAGCGTTGCCTGGTGAACCAGCGCGAAGTTCATCGCGACACCCTGGGCTTTAGCGAAGCGTTACGCTCGGCGCTGCGTGAAGATCCGGACATTATTCTGGTCGGCGAAATGCGCGACCGGGAAACCATCAGTCTGGCGCTGACCGCTTCCGAGACTGGACATTTGGTGTTCGGTACCTTGCACACCAGTTCTGCGCCCAAGACTATCGATCGTATTATCGACGTGTTCCCTGCTGGTGAAAAGCCGATGGTGCGTTCGATGCTGTCGGAATCGCTACGGGCGGTGATTTCCCAGGCGCTGCTTAAGAAAAAAGGCGGTGGACGGGTGGCGGTGCATGAAATCATGGTCGGCGTTCCCGCCATCCGCAACCTGATTCGTGAGGACAAGGTGGCGCAGATGTACTCATCAATTCAAACTGGCGCTGCTTTTGGCATGCAAACGCTTGATCAAGGGCTGCTGGAATTGGTTAAGAAAGGCACAGTGACCCGCGAAGAAGCGGTGACCTATGCCCAAAACAAGGCGTCGTTCAAGCAGCAGATGTGACGAATTCAGGGGATAGGGAGGTAGAGTTATTGACCATTGAATTCGCTGTTTCCCCGTCCCGCTCTTTACGAGGAGGCTAATGATGGCTGAAGTTCTGGCGCCGATCCATCGCTGGACCCGGCAACAATACGACGACATGGTGCTACACGACATTCTTCGACCGGAAGAGCGGGTGGAATTGATTGAGGGAGTGATCTTTGATATGTCACCGCAAAAAAGTTTTCATGCAACCGCTATCTCTTTGATAGAAGAAATACTAAGAAGCGTTTTCAGGAGCGGCTATATCGTTCGCACTCAGATGCCCTTAGCGCTTGATGAACACTCCGAACCAGAGCCGGATGTCGCGGTGGTTCCTGGCCAGGCGCGGGATTACACTCATGCCCATCCGACAATGGCGGCGCTGGTCGTCGAAGTGGCCGACACGACATTACGATTGGATCGTAAAATCAAGCAGGCCGTCTATGCTCGCAACGACATTGCCGAATACTGGATCGTTAATCTTCAGGACCACTGCCTGGAGGTCTACCGGAATCCTCAGGGAGAACAGTACCAATCCCAAACGGTTCTGCAACGAGGAGAAACTTTATCGCCGCTGAACCGGCCCGATCATCGGATCACTGTGGCTGATTTGCTACCGTAGGGCATTCACCCCCCTCATACACCACGCACCCCTCCAGCAAGGTATGGGTGACTCGACCTTGCAATTCCCAACCGAGGAATGGCGTGTTCCGGCCTCGGCTATGGAGAACGTCCAATTCCACCGTCCTGTCGATCTCGGGATCAAACACGCAGACATCGGCCAGCGCCCCTACACCCAGATGACCGCAGTCCAGCCCCAGAATCCGCGCCGGTCCCCAGGTCAACCGTTCAATGAGCGCCGGCAGGGATAACACCCCATCCCGGACCAGCCGCAGGCTCAACCCCAACAAAGTATCCAACCCGGAAATACCTGGTTCGGTGTCGCCAAATGGCGCTTGTTTCGCATCCGGTTCGTGCGGCTGGTGGTCCGAGCAGATCGCGGTCAATACCCCACTGGCTAGACCTGCGCGCAATGCTTCAAGGTCACGCCGCCCGCGCAACGGCGGGCGAACATGGCAACGGCTATCGAAGCGCGTCAGGTCCATTTCGGTCAAATGCAGATGGTGAACCGCGACATCGGCAGTGACTGGCAGACCTTCGGCCTGGGCGCGAGCAATCAGCTCAACCGACCGACCGCTGGACAGTCGGCCAAAGTGCGCCCGTACCCCCAAATCGTGAATCAGTTCCAAATCACGGGCGATCATCCCCGTTTCCGCCGCGACCGGGATGCCGGGCAGACCCATCCGGGTTGCGACCGGCCCTTCATGCGCCAGTCCGTTCCCCAATTCAACGTCGAGCGGGGTCAAAAACACCGTCAGATCGAATGTCGCCGCATACTCCAGCGCCCGGCGCAGCACCCGACTGTTAGCGACTGGACGTCCGCCATCGCTGACGCCGACGCAACTGGCTTCCCGCAACGCCGCCATTTCCGCCAGACGCTCGCCGCGCAGACGGTAGGTTAAAGCGCCCATCGCTAATACACGGGCGTGACCAGCGAATTTGGCGCGGCGGCGAATCCATTCCACCACCGCCGGTTCGTCGATCACTGGGTCAGTGTCGGGTGGACAGACCAGGGTCGTAATGCCGCCCGCCGCCGCAGCGCGGGTTTCGCTGGCAATCGTGGCCTTCTGTTCCTGCCCCGGCTCCCGCAAGCGCGCGCACAGATCGATCAGACCGGGGCACACAATGCAGTCGCGAGCGTCAATGATCCGTTCCAGGGTAAAACTTGCAGGCGGCTCGCCAAGGCTGGCAATTCGGCCATCGGCGATGTACAGGTCAGCTACTTTGTCGATTTGGTGCGCCGGGTCAATCACCCGGCCGCCTTGAATCACCGTGCGCATCAGGCATCCTCCCCGCTCGCTTGGGCGTGATGACCGAGTGTGATGGACATGATCGCCATGCGCACCGCAATACCGTTGGTCACCTGCTCCAGAATCACTGAATGCGGTCCGTCCGCCACGCGGGAGTCGATTTCCACGCCGCGATTGATCGGGCCAGGATGCATGACAATGGCGTCCGGTTTGGCCAGCGCCAGCCGCTCCTTGGTCAGCCCGTATTGCTGGAAAAATTCCTGCTCGCTAGGCAGCAGCGCGCCTTCCATCCGTTCCCGTTGCAAGCGCAGCATAACGACAACATCCACATCGCGCAGACCTTCCGGCAAGCAGTAAAAGACCTGTACGCCCAGATCTTCCACGCGGGTCGGCAGCAGAGTCCGGGGCGCAATGACGCGGATTTCGCCCGCGCCCAGAATGCTCAGGGCATGAATCAGCGAGCGCGCCACCCGCGAGTGCAGAATATCGCCGACAATGGCGATGCGCAGGTTAGGAAAATCCGGCTTGTGGCGACGGATGGTGAACACATCGAGCATGGCCTGCGTCGGGTGGGCGTGGCGACCGTCGCCAGCGTTGAGAACCGCGATATGCGGCTTGACATGGCGGGCCATGAATTCCGCCGCGCCGCTCTGGGAATGGCGCATAACGAACATGTCGCATTGCATGGCTTCAATATTACGCAAGGTATCCAGCAGGCTTTCGCCTTTGACCGCCGATGAGGTGGCGATGTTGAGATTGAGCACATCGGCGGACAGCCGCTTGGCGGCCAGTTCAAAGGTGGTGCGGGTGCGAGTGCTGGCCTCGAAGAACAGATTGACTATGGTCTTACCATGCAGGGTGGGCAATTTCTTGACTCGACGCTCGGCGACGCCACGCAGCGACTCCGCGGTATCGAGAATATCGGTAAGATGGCGATGGGTCAGACCTTCGATGGTCAGAAAATGCAAGAGGCGACCCTGGGCGTCCAGTTGAATAGGCGTAGCACTCATGGCTTAGCGGTTTGAATGATCAGTTGCAGGGGGTCGGGACCGGTCAGTTGAATGTGCTGGTCTGATGAAAGGGTCAAGTGGGCGCCAACCACGTTGGCTTCAATGGGCAATTCTCGCCCGCCCCGATCCACCAGCGCCGCCAGCAGCACCGAAGCGGGGCGGCCATAATCGAATAATTCGTTCAACGCGGCGCGCACCGTGCGCCCGGTGTACAGCACGTCGTCGATCAGAACGAGATGACGGCCATCGACGTCGAAAGGCAGTTCCGAGGGCCGAACCTGCGGGTTGACGCCGATCCGGCTGAAGTCGTCACGGTAGAAGGAAATATCCAGCCGGCCCAGGGGGGCGGCGACGCCCAACCGCTCATGCAGCCGCTCCGCCACCCAGACGCCGCCGGTATGGATGCCCACCAGGGCTGGTTCGGCCACCCCGCGCCGGGCAAGCAATTCCCGCAACTGGCCGGTCATTGCCTCAATCAGGAATTCGGCATCGCGCATGGGGCAAGGCTCCGTCGGTGGTTGAACCAGCTTTCCAGAATCACTGCCGCCGCCTGGGCGTCCAGGGCGCTTGCATTTGCCCGGCGGCGGCCTGGCTTGGAAGAACGCTGCCCGGCTTCCCAGGAGGAAAGCCGTTCGTCGATCGTAGCGACCGGCAAATGAAACCGCCCTTGTAACTGGCGGCTGAAACGCAAGGCGGCTTCGGTGACGGCATTCGCTGTTTCATCGGCATGGCGCGGCGCCCCGATCACCAGCAGATCCGGGCGCCATTCGGCGATCAATCGGGCGATGGCGTCCCAGTCGGGGCGTTGCTGGCGGGTGGACAGGACGCACAGGGGACGGGCCGCGCCGGTAATGGCGTCGCCTACCGCGACCCCGATCCGCAGCCGGCCAAAATCGAAACCTAACGCGATCTGGCCGAACATCGTAGCAGATGAGCTTTCAGGCATGGCCCGCATCAGAGGACAGTAGCGTCAGGTCGATGCCCAGTAGCGCGGCGGCGGACAGCCAGCGCTGTTCACTGGGAGTTTGGAAGATAATGTCGGGGTCGGCGGCCACCGACAACCAGGCGTTTTCCACGATT
Source organism: Candidatus Competibacteraceae bacterium (assembly GCA_020444905.1). Lineage (GTDB taxonomy): Bacteria > Pseudomonadota > Gammaproteobacteria > Competibacterales > Competibacteraceae > UBA2383. Next base: position 28,319 of record JAGRHQ010000014.1, on the reverse strand, counting down.
TCCCGCTCCAATTGACCCGGCCCCCAGCCAGCATAGCCCAGGGCGACCAGGAGTTGTTGCGGACCCTCGCCGCAGGCCACTGCTTGTAAAACATCGCGGGAAGTGGTGATGCCAATGTCGTCGGTAACCCGCAGCGTTGCCCCCCACTGACCGACCGGGCTGTGCAGAACAAAGCCCTGTTCCGGTTGCACTGGCCCGCCGTGATAGACCGGGATCGTCGCCAGTTCGGGGCTATCGGCAGTGAGTTGCAGATGTTCCAACAACTGGGCGAGCGTCAGATTCAGTGGCCGGTTGATCACCAGACCCAATGCACCGTTCGCATTATGTTCACTGATATAAGTCACGGTCTGAAAGAAATTGGGATCGGCCAAGGTCGGCATGGCGATCAGGAACTGATGGGTCAGATAGGTCGGCTCGATCATGGACATGGTATCGACATTCGGTGGCCGCTCAATCGATCCTTACCAAGGTATCTCATGATCGGATTCACGGGCCAAGGCGCACATGGCGGCGTGGTCAGTTAACGGACGCGCATAATGGGCGTGCGCAAAGGGGATATCGTCGTCGAACCCGTCGTTGTCCGGCCCTCCTTGCGATGGAGATGAAGGCCGGGTCGCTGGTGCCGGCGTAGGTGATCGTGGTGCAGACGCATAATTATCTCCCGGACCTTCGGAGGCAAATGGGGCGCTGCCACCGGCGTGATCACCTTTTCTATCCAGCATTTTCATATCATTAACAACAATTTCCGTCGTGTAGCGATCCTGCCCGGTGTTCTTGTCCTGCCATTTGCGGGTTTGCAGACGACCTTCCACGAAAACCAAAGAACCTTTGCGTAGATATTGGCCAGCAATCTCGGCCAGAGGACTAAAGAACACCAGATTATGCCATTCCGTGCGCTCCTGTTTTTCGCCAGTGTTCCGGTCTTTCCAGCTTTCGCTGGTCGCCATGCTCACGCTGGTGACTGCCTTGCCGCTAGGCATATAACGCACTTCAGGATCCTTACCCAGGTAACCAATCAGAATGGCTTTATTGATGCTGGCCATATTGTCCACTCCTTAAAAAATGGCTATTCGATCAATTTTGGAATGAGGGGGAGAGGGGTCTGAGTATGTCACGACTGACGGGTTACAAGCCAGCCTGGGCATGGGCCATCGTTAATTCCCGCAGCGCGACCTCATCCAGGATGTGCCGATCCACTTTGAGGTAAGCCACGCCCTCAGCGGCGATCACGACCGCTTCGGCTACGCCTGGCACCTGGCTCAAACGCATCGCCAGATGCCGGGCTTCCGCCTCGTCGCAAGCGCCGATATTGAGCAGGCGATTGCTCAAATGACGCGGGTTGTCCATCGTCCAAGCTACTAGCAACCAACTGAGCGCGCCGAGTGCGGCAAAGGCGAACACCCCCTGGAGTCCGAATCGTCCATGCAAAACACCGCCCAGCGCTCCACCCGTAAAGGCCCCCAGGAACTGGCTGCTGGAATAAATCCCCATTGCTGTACCCTTGGCGTCAGACGGCGCCATTCTGGCGATCAATGAAGGAAGCGTCGCTTCCAGCAGGTTGAATGCGGTGAAAAACGCTATCAGCAGCAAGCCAATGTCCAGTACCGTGTCGCGCCAGGTTAACAACCCGAATTCGGTCAGCGCCAAGGTCAGGATCGCGCCCAGAAACACCGGTTTCAACCCGCGCTGCTTACCGGCGATGATGACAAACGGCGCCATTGCCATGATTGACAGAATCAATGCTGGCAGATAGACGCGCCAGTGCTGGTCGCTGACTAGACCGGCATCGCGCAGAGCCAGCGGGGTTGCCACGAAGGTGGCGGTCAGCAGCATATGTAGGGTAAAGATGCCAAAGTTTAGTCGCAAGAGCTGTCTATCGCCGAGCACGCGCCCAAACTGGGAGGCGACCGGTTCGGCATCGCGGTGAATGCGGCTGACCACGGGATCAGGCACCCGAAACCGCACGATAATGATGCCCAGCAGCGCCAGCATACCGGTCAGCCAGAAAATGCCGGGTACGCCGATCCAGCCGTTCAGCGCCGGACCGAGCACCATCGAAACTGCGAAGGACAGGCCAATGGTGATGCCGATAAACGCCATGACCTTAATCCGATGTTCCTCACGAGTCAGGTCCGCGGCGAGCGCCATCGCCGCCGCCGATACGGCGCCGCCGCCTTGCAAGGCGCGGCCCAGAATCACGCCCCAGATGGAGTCGGCCAGCGCCGCGACGACGCTGCCCAGGGCAAAAATCAGCAAACCGAGGTAAATGATGCGTTTGCGGCCATAGTGGTCGGACAGGAACCCAAAGGGGATTTGGAAAATCGCCTGACTGAAGCCATAAACGCCAATGGCCAGCCCCGCCAGCGCTGGCGTATTGCCCTGCAAATGTTCGGCATACAACGCAAAAACCGGCAGGATCATGAACAGACCCAGCATCCGCAGGGAAAAGACTCCCGCCAACCAAAACGTCGCGCGGCGTTCGCTGACAGTCATACGCTCACCGGTTAAATCAGCCGCCTTCATTCTGCTTGATGCCTCCACTCACTGTTCTGTTAAACCGTTCCAAGTTTCTACCAGTATGCCACTCTCCTCAAGCAGTTTAATCGGGTGGGATCAATTTCTACCTCTTGTCGACGCCGGTTATAGCCCACCAGATTGTTGGATCATCCAGCTCGTCTGGTTGTCCTTGCTCAGCTTCGTCTGCTATGAAAGCATCCTGTGGCGAGTGGTGTTTCAATGCCTCGGCCTTGACCGTCTCGCTAGCTAACGTGCAGACATAGATCAGGCTCTGGCGCCAGTGGCGATTCCAGGGGCAAACTTCCAGTCCTTTCTCCATCAGCGCAATCCCCTCCTGGAGGTGGCCCTTGCGAGCATAGATCAGCCCTACCATGAAGTTGGCCGCCGCATGTTCGGGAAGATGGTGGAGGAGTTTTTTGAACTCATACTCCGCCTTGTCCAATTTCCTCTCTTTGTAAAATGCAACCCCATCGGTGAACATGCCGGGTGTGGGCAGGGTCACCATGTCGTCAATCGGTTCCCAGGTGATTTTGGCGTTGGTTCCTTGAATAAGTGGAGCCAGATGGTTTCGGTAGCAACGCCATTTTTCTTTACTGGTTTGGTAGATAGGTTGTCGCACCTGCCAGACCGAAGCCGTTTTTACTGGACGGTCGAGGGTGTTAAAGGAGAGAACCTGTTCCTCCCATTCGACGCCGATATAGGCCAGCATCTTGCGCGCCGCCGCTTCGGTATTCTCAATCACGTCCTCGTAGCGAATCTCCAGGATTTCACCCGGAAAAAGTTGATGCCAGTGGTGCATGAAAAGGTTGTGATCGGCCAGTTGTTCGCCAATCCAGGTAAGATGATAAGCAAAGCCCATTCCGCCGTGTTTGGCCTGGTAATCAGTGAAGTAATTAGAGAAGGCAATGTCGCGTGGATCCCGGCGCACCGAGATAATTTTAGCCTGGGGAAATAAATACTTGATCAGGCCAATATTCTCGAAGTTGTGCGGCAATTTGTCGACGATATGCCGGGCGGCGGGTTTATCGTTGGTGGCTAGTTCTTTGAGTTCAGTTAATATTCCTCTGGCGATTTTTTCGGTGACATAAGCGTTCAAGTCGTCCACGCAATCGGGGTAGCTACGACCGGAACCGACATGGCGTTCCCAGCGATTCAGCCCCTGAATAAGCGAGGGGATAATCCCCAACTCCCCGGCCCCAAAAATTTGACTATGGCCGGCGATGATCTGTTCGACGAGGGTGGTGCCGGATCGTGGCATACCGAGCACGAAGACCGGTAAGGATTCATCTTTGCCACGATACCCGCACGTTTTACGATGCTCGAATAAGGCTTTAGGGAAAGCATGGCGGATACGGGCGCAGCGTTGGCGGTGGATTTTAGGATCGTAGCGAGGAAATTGACGACTGGCTTCGTTCGCTTCGTGGGCCAAACTGATTGCCTTGTCATAGACTTTTTTCTTCTCCCAGGCACTGGCCAACTGAAACAGAAGACCGGAATGCACCCGGCCTTCAAGGCTCGGCTGACGCGCCAGTTTCTCCATTCGCTCAAGAATCGCTTCATCTTCCGGTATCTTGCGGGCATTGATGAGAAAGGTTGCTCCTTTGACTGGATCGATCACTTTGATGCGCTCAAAGAGCGTGATCGCCTCGTCGATCTTCCCTCGTTGCATCTGCTGCTGCCCCAATCCTTGCAGTGCGTTGAGAAGATAGGGGTTTTCCGCCAGGACATCGTGAAGGAGGGTCTCTGCCTCGTCATAGCGCCGGGTTTCACTCTCAGCGAGGGCCAAAGCCGTTTTGGCATACAGAGTGAGATGGCGTATCAGGAGTGCGGGGGTCAGTTCATTCTCCACCAACTCACCCACGAGTTGGTTGGCCTTTTCAGCGGCTTTGCGCGCCTGTTCAGCAAGGGTGTGCAAACAGGCCGTGGAAAGGCGCACCCAAAGTTCAATTTGTAGTGGGAGTGGCTCATTCCTTTGTTCTGCGAGTCGTATCGCACGACGAACCAGTTGAATGGCCTGCATCGGCCGACCCTGAATTTTGGCCAGCTCCACCCGCTGAATGATGAAGGTGAAGTTTTCCGGGTAATGCTTCAACCCTTCGCGCAGGATGCTCTCCGCTTCAGTATGGCGATCCTTACCGGCAAGGAGAGTAGTATAGCCAATGAAATAGCCGACCCACTCCTCTTCCGGTATGTGCTTGCGCATCTCTTCAAACCACGCCTCGATTTGGCTGGTCTGTTCACTGGCCAGCCAAATCTCCAACTGGAGTCCGCGAAATTGGCGGGTACAGTGTTCTATGATCGGCACCGGTAACTGGGGGGTCTGCTCCCGCAAGTGGGCTTGGGCGCTGTCAAGGATTTGCTGAGCTGCATCGATCGCTCTGGTTTCAAGATGTGATCGAACCTGTTCACGCCAAGCCAGCAAGCGAGGGGGGGCTATTGGGTTGGTGTGCTGGCATAGTTGCTCCTTTGCGCTATCCGATTCTCCGGTCCGAAACTTGTAAAAAGCCATTCTCGCCAATGCCTCAGCCCAATCCTAATTGCGAGGTGATTAGTCCGTATGGCATTTTTGCCGTGTCGTTACCTTGAGAAGTATTAATGTCGAGTAAGTAATGATCGCCAGGGTGCGTCATGTTGCCCATGGTTCCTTCCCATAAATCCGGAGGGGATTGAAAAATATAATGTGTACCACTGTACTTACTATTATAAGTAAGTTTACCGTTATTATGTAGGGTTATCCATGCGGACGTCATGGCACTGGAAATATACCCCTTTTCATGTGTGGTTTGGCGTATAGTAATCATGGACTTCGTCGCGGAGCCTAGCTGGTCTATGAACCGATAACTGTACCCTGATGCGCCCAGCGGATAGGTTGATGAGCCCACCAGGATCACCATGTCGTCCGCTCCCAGGTTTTCTGCGCCAGACCACTGGTTGTCTGCAGATAAAGTGCCAATCCCACCTTCACCATCTTCATTGGGGAAAATGATGTAGATGGTGTAACTTGTGTTTGCGTCGAATGTCCGGTTACTATGACATGAGGATTGTCCGGAACCAATATCAAAAACAACCACTGATTGGTCTGGCTGAGTGGTGTTGTTCGTGAAAGTGACAGTGACGCTGCTGTTCGACTGCGCGCTGAGATTGCCCGCTGCATCTTCGGTATAGACATGGTAGGTTCCCGCAACCAATCCCATCGCCGTTAGATCGGTATCGGTATTGGCGCTGGTGATGGCCACTGAATTCCATGTGTTATCGGCTGCGCCGGTGATGTCGCTCACGCCGGTGACCGTGACCGTGTCTTTGACCAGATAGGCTGTGCCGGTTTCGCTGCTCTGCACCACCGCATGGCCACTGTTCTGAATCGTGGCCGCGGTCACCGTGGCGGTCGGGGGTGTAGTGTCGATTAGGAGGCTGTTCGTGGAGGCGGCGCTGAGATTGCCCGCCGCGTCCACGGCATAGACGTGGTAAGCGCCATCGGCCAATCCCATCGCTGCTAGATAGGTGTCAGTGTTGGCGTTGCTGATGCTGACCTGGTTCCAGCGATTGTCCGCCGCGCTAGTGATGTCACTCACGCTCGTGACTATGACCACATCGTTGACTAAATAGGCCGTTCCGGTCTCGCTGCTTTGCACCACTGCATAGCCACTGTTCTGGATCGTGGCCGGGGTCACTGTGGCGGTCGGCGCAGTGGTGTCGATCGTGACATCGGCCTGTAATACCCGATCATGAAATTCCTGGCTCTTCAGAAACGCATCGATCACTTGGTCTTTAGTCTGAGCACCGCTCTCCAGAACACTCACCCAGTAGTTGTAATCCCAGATATCCCCCTCTCGATCAAGCAGGCCCAGATACAGCATATCCACCGCAACCTTTGAGGCCAGGGCGGCCCGGTTTTCCAGCGACTCGGTAAAGCTCAGCAGAACCGAAGCGCGGCTAACGCCATGCGCCAACTGTCCTTCCCAAAAGGCTTGACTTGCTGCATCAGGATCACGGCGCAACACCGTATGATAAAGGTGATCTACAAAGGCTTCATCGCTAGCAACAGCCAGCTTGGCCCATTCTGGCGATCCTAGAAAACTCGCGCTGATGGTCTCCAGGCTCGCGCCTTGCTGGATCTGTTGGACCCAGTAAGCAAAACCGGTGGCGTCCGGCATGCGGTCAAAGGCAGCATGGTAGAGGCGAGCAATGGCGCCTTCCTGACTCTGGAACTCCGGTGAGTCGAGATAAGCGGCTATCAAATCAGTACGGCTGATCATGCCACTCGTAAGCTGGCTTCTCCAGAAATCAAATCCACTCGTGTCTGCCTCCCGGCCCAGTAGATCACGGTAAATCTGCTGAATAAAGCGAGTGTCCGAGGTAAAGACATCGTTGTCCTTGACTAGAGGATTACTGCCCTGGGTAACTTCAATGGCGTCGGGCGCCCCATCGCGGTCGGTATCAGTGGGTTTAAAGGGATTGTCTTCATTGCCGGTCGGCGCCGTCTGGCGGGCGACCGATGGGGTTTGGGATAAGGCGTTGGATACGGTGGCCGCATTGGTATCAGTGTGAACGGTGGTAAGCCCGTTCTGGATCGTCAGGGTCATCTGCTGGTTATCCTCAATATAAGTCGTGGCGCCGCTAATGGTGACCGTAGCGAAGGTTCACTGATATTAATAATATATATTCGACTGTCAAAATTTTTTGCTTGACAAATTTTGCCACATAAGAATGAGCTTATAAAGCCAGATGGTCTGCTCGACCTGGGGGTGGGCTGGGACCTGGAAGCCAGGCGTATTAATGGATATTTTTTGCAAACGAGGTACTTACCGCGTAATTGCGGGAATTTCGGCGCGATAAAGCTACACTATTAGGGAGAACCTTAATTTGCCGGGAGATTATTCATGCACGCCGACCTGATCCAGCACGCCCAAGCCGTCGGCGGTCACGTGCTTGTCCGTGGCTGCTATGCGACTTTTCTCACCGCCGCCGGCACAGGCTATTCAGCATGGGGCGACCTGGCGCTGACTCGCTGGAGCGCGGACCCGGTTGAGAACAACGACGGCCTGTTCCTGTATTTGCGTGATCTTGATAGCGGCGTCTTCTGGTCATTAGGCCAGCAACCGGCGCTGATATCAGCGGAGCGCTACGAATCCTGCTTTACCGCAAGCACTGCCGAGCTGCGCCAGTTTAATGAGGGTATCGAAGCCCGACTGGATCTCTGCATTGCCCCGGACGCAGATCTGGAGCTTCGACGGGTGACCTTGCGCAATCCTGGAAAAAGTCCCCGGCGCATCGAAATCACCAGTTATGCAGGAGTAGTGATCAATACCTGGGCGGCGGATGCGGCTCATCCAGCCTTTTCCAAGTTGTTCGTGCAAACCGAGTGGGTGGCCAAGCAGGGCGCGCTCGTGGCCCGGCGGCGACCGCGAGCTCCTGGAGAAAAGGGCTGCTGGCTGGTTCATGCGTTGGCTGGCGAGGGTGGAAATGAGAAGGCGCAACCGCTGCAATACGAAACGGACCGTGCCCGTTTTATCGGTCGCGGTTATTCGCTGGCTGCGCCCCGTGCGCTGGTCGAAAAGCAACCATTGTCAGGCACTGCAGGTAACGTACTTGATCCTATTGTCAGTTTGCGCTGCTCACTGGAACTGGCTGCCGGCAGCGAGGCGTCGGTGACCTTCCTGCTCGGCGCGGCTATGGATCGGGAAACCGCTTTGGAGCTAGTGGCTCGCTATGCTTCCGCAACCCGCATTGAAGCATCGTTCATGGCCGCGTCGAGCGCCGCGCCGTCACTCCGTCCAAGCGCGCTGAATATGAATAGGGGTCGGAAATCTACGCGATATTATGAACCCGCGACTGGGTGCGCCGCCCATTCTTCCAAGGATTTTCCGCCTCTTCAGGAGGCAGGGTTAAGGGCAGGAGATGAAGAGCGCGGGAAAGGCGGCGGGTTTGAGTCTGACGCGGAATCCCTGCAATTCTGGAACGGCTATGGAGGGTTCAACGCCAGCGGCGATGAATATGTTATTCGGCTGACGCCGGACGCCAACGGCCGCTTGCGTCTGCCCCCGCAGCCTTGGGTCAACGTCATCGCCAATCCACAGTTCGGTTTCCTGGCCAGCGAAAGCGGCGCGGGCTATGCCTGGAGCCAGAACAGCCGCGAAAACCGGCTGACTCCCTGGTGCAACGACCCCATCCTCGATCCGCATGGCGAGGCGTTGTATCTGCGTGATGAGGACAGTCGCCGGTTCTGGTCGCTCACCCCCGGGCCAGTTCCACAACCTGTATCCTACGAGATTCGCCATGGTTTCGGTTACAGCCACTATCGCCATGTCAGTCAGGGTTTGACGCAGGAAGTCTGGTTGTTCGCCGCTCGTGAGGAGCCGGTCAAGCTGATCCTGATTCGATTGCACAACCCTGCCCGTCAACCCCGATGTTTGTCCCTGTTCGCTTACGCCCGACTGGTGTTGGGGGTTTTGCCGGGCGACCATGCCCGAGAGCTGGCGATTGAGCAGGATAGCGCCACCGGGGCGTTGCTGGCGGAGAATCACAACCGTGAATTCACTGGCCGGATTGCCTTCGCTGCGGTTTCTCCAACGGACAGCGTACCCATTCATATCAGCGGCGATCGCGCGGCTTTCATCGGCAGACATGGCAGCCCTGCTTGTCCCGCAGCACTGTCTCGCGACAAAATCCTCGATGGACGACTGGGCACCGGTCTTGATCCCTGTTTCGCCCTTCAAGTGACGTTGCGGCTAGAACCCGGCGCGACCTTGGAGCGCGCTTTTCTGCTGGGCGAGGCGGGCAGTCGAGATGAGGTCCGCCGGCTGATCGGTCACTATAGCGAGGATGGAGCGGTCGCAGCGGCGCTGACCGAGGTTCGCCACGCCTGGCGGGAGCGACTGGCGGCAGTACGGATTCAGACGCCAACCCCTGCGCTCGATCTGATGATCAACGGCTGGGCGGCTTATCAAACCCTGAGTTGCCGATTATGGGGGCGTTCGGCTTTCTATCAATCAGGTGGCGCATTTGGCTTCCGCGATCAATTGCAGGACGCCGCTGCACTGATTTATCACGATCCCGCCTTGACGCGCCAACAGCTACTCCTGCACGCCGCTCACCAGTTTATCGAAGGCGATGTGCTGCACTGGTGGCATCCACCAGCCGGTTACGGCATTCGCACCCGATTCAGCGACGACCGGTTGTGGTTGCCTTGGCTGGCGGCATTTTATGGTCGGGCGACCGGTGACTGGAGCGTGTTTGACGAACCGGTGCGCTTTCTCCAGGCGCGAGAGTTGGAATCGGGTGAGGATGAGGCGTTTTTAACGCCAGAGGATTCCGGCAAGGTCGCTAGTCTGTACGAACACTGCTGCCGCGCGCTGGATAGTTCGCTGACCCAGGGCGCGCATGGTCTGCCGCTGATGGGCAGTGGCGATTGGAACGACGGCATGAACCGGGTGGGTCGCGAGGGGCGTGGCGAGAGCGTCTGGCTGGGGTTTTTTCTGTACGCCATCCTGGGCGACTTCATTCCAGTCTGTGGCCGGAACAGTGACTATAATCGGGCGCGACGCTATGCGGCGTTTCGCAGCCACCTGGCTGAGGCGCTGAACGAACAAGGCTGGGACGGCGAATGGTACCGCCGCGCCTGGTATGACAATGGCGAAGCGCTGGGTTCAAAAGCCAGCGACGAATGCCGGATTGACGCGCTGGCGCAGGCTTGGGCGGTGATGTCCAGGGCCGCGCCGTGGGCCAGAGCGGAAGCAGCGATGGATGCCGTCGAGCGCCATCTGATTTCGGAGCAGGACGGCTTGATCCGATTACTGGCCCCGCCCTTTGCGAATACCCCGCAGGACCCCGGCTACATAAAGGGTTATGTCGCTGGAGTGCGCGAGAATGGCGGTCAGTATACCCACGCGGCCCTGTGGGTGGTGCGCGCCCTGGCGGAGTTAGGCCGGCGGGACCAGGCGGCGCGCTTGCTGGAAATGCTCAGCCCGGTCAGTCGCACGCTGACGCCGGAAGCGGTCGCGGTTTACCGGTTGGAGCCTTTTTCGGTGGCTGCCGATATTTACGGCGTTGAACCGCATGTCGGACGCGGCGGCTGGAGCGGGTACACGGGTTCAGCGGGCTGGTTGTTGCGAGTCACGCTGGAATCCATCCTTGGCTTGGAACTGGCGGAGGGACACGCCTTGCGTTTGCGTCCCTGTATTCCCGATGAATGGCCAGGCTTTTTTTTGCGTTATCAGTTGCCTGATGGCAAAACCGCTTATGAAATTCATGTGCGCAATCCTGATGGCCGGGCCAGGCGAGTGGTCGCCGTGGAAATCGATGACCGTCCCGGGCGGGTCGAATATGGCTCGGCCTATGTGCCGTTGTTTCAGGATGGTCTGGTCCACCAGGTGCTGGTGACCGTGACCGAGGCGGCTGAAGATGCGACGACAACGGGTGTTTCCCTGTAAACATGCTGTGAATTTCCACGCCAAGCGCTGAAAGCAACCGGCGCAGACCCGCGGCAGCGGGTGTTTTCCTGTAAAAACATTCCGAATTTGCTACATTTTGCACGGGCGACGGTCCGATCGCCCTTCATTAACATTGGCCATTGGGTTACTCCGTTATGACTCCCGAATCTCTGGTGCAAGGCACCCATACCCTGTTTTCCCTGCCCGATGTGACTTTTCGGGTCAATGAGCTGATTGATCAGCCCAATACTCGACCGTCGGACTTGGCTGAAGTCATTCTGTGCGATCCAGGCTTATCCGCGCGCTTATTGCGCTTGATCAACAGCGCGTACTATGGATTATCCAAGCCGGTGGATACCGTTTCGCAAGCCATTTATTTGATTGGCCAACGGGAATTGCGGGATTTGGTGGTTGCGACATCGGCAGTCAACTTGTTCAAGGGTTTGCCACCGGAACAGGTGAACATGGAAATATTCTGGTTTCACAGTATCGCCTGTGGGATCGCCGCCCGGGAACTGGCCCGGCGTTGTCGTTTGTCGGAGGGTGAACGGTTATTCCTGGCGGGGCTGCTGCATAGCGTGGGCAAGCTGGTTTTTTACAGCCAATGTCCCGATCAATATCGCCAGGTCTTGCAAAGGTTCGAACAGGAAGGAGTGGATACGGTCGTCGCCGAGCGCCAGGTCTTTGGTTTTACCTATGCAGATCTGAGTGCTGAGCTGCTCAAAACCTGGCGGTTTCCGGAACGCCTGTGGGTCGCGGTTGCTCATCATTTGGAGCCGGCCAAAGCCCCGAGTTATTGGCTGGAAGCGGTGATTGTCCATGCTGCCGTCTATGTTGCGAACAGCCTGCAACCCAGCGCCAATGCGACTCCATTGACCGTGGATTCGCCGGATATCCTGGCGTCGCTCGCCGATATGCTCTCCCTGCCGCCAGAATCCCTAGCGGCGCTTCCTACTGAAATTAACCTTCAGGTCATCGAGATTTTTGAGATTGTTCAGCCAGGTGCGACGCTGGTTTACTAAACCGCGTCGCCATTTTCCGAAAACCCAGTTCCAGATCCCAGGCTTCCAGCCAGGCGCGCCGGTTGAGATAAAGCGCAAAACCGGCAGCGACATAGAACGGCTCCACCAGACTCAATCCACAGAACCCCACGACATTCAGCCAAAGTTGTCCCCAGGCATCGCTGTCATCCAGCAGATCAGAAAACTCCAGGGCCACGAAATCGGGAATGAGTATCCACACTAGAGCGATCAGGGCAAAATCCAGAGCAATTTCCAGGTGCAAACCGATCACGGTCAACCATACCGCCGCGCCCCGGCCTGGATAACTCAAATCGCGCAACCGTTGCCGGCGGGCCTTGCCGGTCAGTCCTTCCAATTGTCCGACGGGGAGCGTGAAGGAACGGGCGGAATCCAGACGCCGCCAAGTCAGCGCCGCCAGCGCTTGCCGTCGGCACAATAATCCTGGCAATGCCCGCCAGAACTGGCGCCGATCCGGCGGATCGGCAAACAGGGCGTGACTGAAAATATACAGCAGCGGACGATCCAGCAGGGGTTTTAGCCACCACATCAGCCACGGCGCCAACCACCAGTGTCCCCAACACGCCAGGTGCAACAGCACAAATAATGGCAGCGCGACCGCGAACCAGGCGGCATAGACCGGACTGAACCACTGACGAGCCATCGCCATACCCAGGTCGGTGGCTTCCCAGACATTGCGCCGGCGCAATTCAGCGTTGATCGTCTCAAGCGCCACGCCGGCCCGCCCATGTCAAATAGAGAATAACCAGCAGCCAGCCTGCAACGCCAACTGCATACTTGATCACCGCCGGAATCGCCCGGTTGGACGACCAGAACGCTTCGATAAACGCCGCCAGCAGCAAGAGCGCCATTACGCCCAAAATCAACCGGACGCCGCCGGAGGCTGCTTGCCGCAGGGCTTCTATCCGACTAAGCCGACCCGGAGCAAGAATGGCCCAGCCCATTTTCAACCCCGCCACTCCGGCCAGCACGATACCGGTTAATTCAAAAGCGCCATGACCTGCGATGAAGGTATAAAAGGTCTCGATAGACCCTTGCGCAGTCAGATAGCCAGACACCGCGCCGATGAATATCCCATTGAACAACAACATGAAGGCAGAACCCACGCCGAACAACACTCCGCCAGCGAAGGTGCGGAAACCCAGGCCGATGTTGTTATGGATGTAGTAGCCAAACATCGCCAGATCACTTGCGGCGTCGCGGTCATCAGCCGCCGGGTCAGGCGCGTACATCATTTCGAGATCGGCGACCGCTTCCGGCGGCAGCAAACTGTAAATCAATTCCGGGGCCTGGTAGACCGCCCAACCCATGCCCAGCAGCGGCAGGTAGAACAGCGCCGCGCAGAGCCAGAACAATCCGGCATCCGCGCGCACTCGTTGCGGAAAGTCGGTGGTCAAAAAGTCCAGCGCCACCTGCCAGCGCCGTTGCGGAGCGCGGTAAATCTGCTGGTAGGCGCGCAAGGACCACTGATTCAGCCGCGCCAGTAACGAACCGCTGTAGCGTCGGCAGCGCGCAATCGCCAACTGCTGACAAAGCTGGCGATAGGCAGCGGGCATCTCGGCAACGGGTAAGGGGGTTATTGTGGGCGTATTCTTCGGCGCCCGCTGTCCTTCCAGACGATCCAGTTGCGCGGCGAACGCTTGCCAGCCAGCGGCATGGCGATCCTCGAAGGGACGTTGTTTCAATTCTGTTCTCCAGCCAACCAGCGGGCATAGGCGCATAGGCGTTCAACGCCGACCACGCCATACAGTCCGGTTTGGCCCGCCAGGAAATCCGCCAGTTCCGCCTGACGTTCCGGGTTGAGAGCTGTACTGCGTTCAGCGAAGTCGATCAGCAATTGTTGTTCAGCGACGCTCAACGGGAAAGGCGGCGGCAACGCGGGACCGGGGGGCAGTTGCGGCGCGGCGGTGGGCGGGTCGCGGTAAATAACCAACGTGCCCGCCGCCAGATCGCCTAATCGCTGGAAATCGCGATTGCACAGCATGGCTGCCAGTCCAAAGCCATACAGCAGGGGCAGGAAATCCACTGCCCGCAGCAGGTTGCGAATCAACGCCCCCGGCCAATCGATGGGCGTGCCGTTCGCATGAATGACTTTGAGTCCCAAAACCTTTTTACCAGGCGTCGCGCCGCCGGCATAGACCTCGAACACTGCCGGATAGAGCCATTCCGCCAGGAACAGGATAATCAGCCACAGCCCCAGTCCACCCTTTCCCAGCATCGCCAGCGCCATCAGCAGCACCCACAATGCGCCGTAACGAATCAGACTATCCACGCTCCAGGCCAATATTCGCGCGACCGGTCCCGCCACCCGCAGGCTCAATGCAACGCCTTCCGGAGTTTCAATGTGGCGCAGCGTGTCAATTGGCGCAACCATCAGTCTGGATATAACGCTTGAGGATGGAATTGGGCATAATCAAAAGCATGGCGCATCCCCAGTAGAAAAGGCAAGATTTCAGGATCGATAGGAGAGTGCATTGCAGCCCGGTCAAGCGGCTCTTACAATCGCCTGAAATTAAATCCGGAGGATTACATGAACCATCCCAGCCCCTATGAGCCCCCGCGCAGCGCCATCACGCCTACTAAAGCCGGGGAATTTGGCGAAGTCAAAATTTTTTCCGCTCAAGGCCGACTGGGCCGGGTTCGCTACATCGGTTATTCAGTGGGCATGGGATTACTGGTCAACCTGGTCATGCTGCTGGTGGGAGGCTTAGCCGGTTTTGTAGAACGGGGCGGTGGCGAAGACCACACCATGGGTCTATTGGCAGGCGGCATGATCCTTGTGGTTGCCCTGGCGGCGTTGGTCATCTCGTTTCTGTTGACCATTCAGCGCCTGCATGACTTCAACGCCAGCGGTTGGTGGTCGATATTGATCCTGTTGCCTCTGGCTAACCTGGTGCTTTATCTGATTCTGCTGATTATGCCGGGTACTCAGGGTCCCAATCGTTTCGGCAATCCACCCTCGCCTAATACCCTTGGTGTCATCCTGCTGGCGTTGATTGTGCCGCTGATCATGGTCATCGGCATCATCGCCGCCATCGCCATTCCCGCGTATATGGATTACACGAAACGCGCCCAGGAAGCGACGTCTAATAGCGTCCCCGGCGCAACAAAATAATTATTTGATTCAATATGAAATCCAGGCCATCTCTTTCCTCAACCGGTCGGATAGCCCTGCTGTTTGGTATGACCATCAGCTTCGCTAACCTACCGAATGTAGCCGCTGCGGACTCTGTTGATGAAGCAGAAGCCTTCCTGGATTTGAGTTTTGAAGAACTCTCGCAGGTGGTGGTGACTTCCGCATCTCGTAAGGCGCAAACACTGGCCGATACTGCAGCGGCAGTGTTTGTCATTAGCGCCGATGACATTCGCCGTAGCGGCGCCACCAACCTTCCGGAAGCGCTACGTCTTGCGCCTGGCGTACAGGTCGCTGCCCTGGGCAACAACAAGTGGGCGATTTCCATCCGAGGGTTTGCCGACCGCTATTCCAATAAGCTCCTGGTGCTAATGGACGGACGCAGTCTTTATTCACCAATATTTTCTGGAGTTTTTTGGGAAGCCCAGAATATTCCGCTGGAAATCATCAAGCGTATCGAGGTCATCCGCGGACCTGCGCCATTGTGGGGCGCTAACGCGGTGAATGGCGTTATCAACATCATCACCAAATCGACTGAAGAGACGCTGGGAGGGCAAGCGGTTGTTGCTGGGGGTACAGAGTTGCGCGCGGATGGCTTCGTGCAGCAAGGCTGGAAGATCAACGACGAAACGGCTTTGCGCGTATACGCTAAAGGGCAGGACTATGGCCCTTCCCGTCTGGCAACGGGTGGCGAGGGTGTCGATGACTGGCGGAATGAGCGCATCGGCGTTCGTCTGGATCGGCGCGCAGGAACCGATCGCTTGCTGGTCGAAGGCGAAATCTACAATAGTCAATCCAGCGATCGCGTCCTACTACCCTCTACCACCGGCGCCAACCTGCTGACCGATTTTGATCAGACCCTTCGCGGCGGCTATCTGCTGTCCCGCTGGGAACGGGAAACCAGCCTGAACACGGGTTACAGCTTGCAAGCCTATCTTGAACAGCAGCGTTTAGAGCATATCTGGTTCGATCAGAATACCACCATCTTTGACCTGGAGTTCCAGCAGCGTTTCGCCATCAGCCAGCAGCAGGATGTGATCTGGGGGTTGGGCTATCGGCGCATCAGCGATGACACCACTCGAACTATCTATGTGACCGTCGATCCCGCCAAACGCACCGATGATCTGTTCAGCGCCTATCTCCAGGACGACATTACTCTAGTTCCCGGTCGCTGGCGTCTGACGCTGGGCAGTCGCTTTGATCATAATGATTACACCGGTTTCGAGGTTCAACCCAATGTGCGGTTACTCTGGACGCCTGATCCGCGCACCAGCATCTGGGCGGCGGTTTCCCGAGTGGTGCGCACACCGTCGCGCGCGGAATCCGATGGGAACGTCTGGCTGATCAACGCCCCCATCGGCGAGTTTGTACAATCCCTGCCGCCCTTTGTCGATCCCGATTTGCCGATAGCGATCATTTTGCAAGGTAGTTCCGATTTCACTGCTGAGAGAATGACAGGGTTTGACATCGGATGGCGTCGTCAGCACTCATCGACTTTGAGTATGGATTTAGCCGGTTTTTACTACGACTACGAACGATTACGAAATCTTTCATCGGGTTCGCTTGATCTTCTTAACCCACCGCTGATCACTTTGAAACGAGCCGTAGAGAATGAGAGTGATGCACGGATTTACGGCCTGGAACTATCCGCCGATTGGCGTCCCCACGCCGATTGGCGCTTGCAAGCGGATTATGGCTGGATTAATAGCTTGGGACGCGGCGACAGCACCGCCAGTCCTCCGACTCACCAGTTTTCGCTGCTTTCATCGTGGGCGTTCCACCCCGCATGGCAATGGGATGCCTGGCTACGCTATGTCAGTGAGGTTAAAGGATCCGACTATACCATTCCAGCCTATGCGAATCTGGATATGCGGCTAGCCTGGAAAATCCAGCGCGATCTGGAAATCTCCCTGGTCGGACAAAATCTCTTCGACCAGACCCATCCTGAACTCGTTTCTCGATATATTCGATCGGCGCCCACGGAAATCGAACGGGGCGTTTACCTGAAACTGGACGTCAAGTTTTAGGCGCTCCGCTCATGAAGGCTCTTCATCATGCGATGAGAAAAGCCCTGCTGTTTAGTTTAACCGCCTTGCTGTTTCAGACAGCGAGCGCCCGAGCCGATTCATCAGCAGAATATGGGGTTAAAGCCGGTTTTGTTTACAATTTCGCCAAGTTTGTTGAGTGGCCGGACAGCGTTTTCGCCTTTGCCGCCGCGCCGTTGCGGCTCTGTGTTCTAGGCAAATCTCCACTGGACGGCAAACTGCAATTGCTCGCCCAGCGTCAAGCCCAGGGGCGTCCCATTGAAATTACAGACAATCCTTCAACCCAGGATTGGCCAAGTTGCCAGATGCTGTATCTCGGCGCTGATCAGGCGTCGCAACTGAAAGCATTGCAGGCTACACTGGTGCAAATCCCAGTCCTCACTATCAGCGATATACCCAATTTTGCGGAAAAAGGCGGCAT
Organism: Candidatus Competibacteraceae bacterium; assembly: GCA_020444905.1. Lineage (GTDB taxonomy): Bacteria > Pseudomonadota > Gammaproteobacteria > Competibacterales > Competibacteraceae > UBA2383. The sequence continues at coordinate 10,734 of JAGRHQ010000014.1, read as the reverse complement.
GATCGAATTGTACCTTGAGGAGGGTCGAGTGCGGTTCGCCATTAACCTCGTGATTGCACAACAGACCGGCTTGAAATTAAGCGCTCAAATGTTGCGCATGGCAAAAATTGTGGAGTAGCCGAAAGATGATAGTGAACCTGCACGATTGGCCGCTGCACCGGAAATTCATTCTGATTCTGATGCTGACCGCCGGGATCGCTCTCATCGTAGCCTGGGGCATTTTCGCCGTTGGCGCTGCTTTCAAGCTCCAGAAAGATATGTTGACGCAACTGGCGACCCTGGCGCGGATAACCGCCATCAACAGTCAGGCCGCCGTAGCTTTCAACGATGAGCAAGGCGCAAAAGTCAATCTGGAAGCCTTGCGGGTCGCGCCCAATGTCGTATTCGCCTGTATCACCCATGCTGATGGCGCACCCTTCGCCCGTTACGTGGCCACCCCGTCAGTTGGCGCTCATGAATCCTGTGACTGGGCGCCGTACGTGCATACCGGCTGGTTTAACGAGGTTCGCTTCCTCTATCTGGATGAATCTATCATCGTCGATGGCGAACAACTCGGCAAACTGTATTTGCTGGCGGATATCAGCGATTCCTGGCGAATTCTCAGCCTGTATCTGCTCGGCACCGGAGGATTGATCCTGGTTGCCCTGGTTACGGCAGCCTGGGTTGGTTTGCGCTTTCGCCGTTATTTAACCGATCCCATTTTGGCGCTGGGGCAAACGGCTGCGCAAATTACCGAGAATAAGGATTACTCGCTGCGCGCGCGCAAATTCAGTCACGATGAAGTCGGTCAACTCATCGATAACTTCAACGAGATGCTGACGCAAATTCAGGCCCGCGATCAACAATTGGCGCGCCACCGTGAACATCTGGAAGACGAGGTGGAAATGCGCACGGCGGAACTCAGACAGGCGAAGGAAGCGGCGGAAGCGGCCAGCTTGGCCAAATCCCAGTTCCTGGCGACCATGAGCCATGAGATCCGCACGCCGATGAATGGAGTGCTGGGTATGAACGAACTGTTGCTGGATACGCCGCTCACCGCTACCCAGCGGCGCTATGTGGACAGGGTGCAACAATCCGGAGAAGCGTTGCTGGCGATTATTAATGACATCCTGGATTTCTCCAAGATTGAAGCAGGGCGTCTGGAGTTGGAGCAGATCGACTTTGATCCTCGTCAAGTCATCGAAACGGTGGGAGAGATGCTGGCCGAACGAGCGCACATAAAGGGCCTGGAGTTCATTTGCCGGATCGCGCCTGAAGTGCCGGCTGCAGTGCAAGGTGATCCCACCCGGCTCCAGCAGGTGTTCATCAATCTGGCGAGCAACGCCATCAAGTTTACCGAGCAAGGCGAGGTGGTGATGAACCTGGAGCGCGCGCCGGGCGGCATGGTCCACGAAATCGTGCTGCGCGGCACGGTGCGCGATACGGGAATTGGCATCAATCCAGTGGTGCAGTCCCGTTTGTTTGAGGTCTTTTCCCAGGCTGACAGTTCGCATACCCGCCGGTTTGGCGGAACGGGTCTAGGATTAGCGATCGCCAAGCAGCTTGTGGAAATTATGGGAGGGACTATTGGCGTCAACAGCGAGGTTGGGCGCGGCTCTGCCTTCTGGTTTACCGTGAAGCTGGCGCCGTCGGACCGGGCGCCTACTCCATCAAAAAGGGTTTGCCTGCCCGCGGGCTTTCGGGTGCTGGCGGTGGATGACCATCCTGTTAACCGGGAAATTTTGCAGCAGCACCTGGCGAGCTGGAATCTGCACACCGATAGTGCGTGCGATGGAACGGAGGCATTAGCCAAGTTGCGCGCTGCGCGGCAAGCCGGCGCTCCTTACGACCTGGCCCTGCTGGATATGAACATGCCCGATATGACTGGACTCGATCTGGCGCAGGCCATCAAGGCCGACCCGGCCATTGCCGCGACGCGGTTGATTCTGCTGTCGTCCATGACGCTGAGTGGCGTTAGCGATCTGCGTCGGGCCGGCTTTATTTGCGCACTGAACAAGCCCATCTATCGCCGATTGTTGCATCAGAGCCTCACAGTCGCAACAGGCGCGATGCCCGACCCCGTATCGAAGCCGTTAGCGAGCGCCACTACAGTTCACTGCCCAGCGCATGTTCTGCTGGCCGAGGATAACCTGATCAATCAGGAGTTGGCGCTGATGATGCTGCATAAGCTGGGCTGCCAGACCGAGGTCGCAGAGAACGGCCAGTTGGCGTTGCTGGCTCTGGAGCGCGCGCATTATGATCTGGTGCTGATGGACTGCCAAATGCCCGAGATGGATGGTTTTGAGGCGACTCGCCGATGGCGGGCGCGCGAACAGGCGATGAACTACAGCCGGTTGCCGATTATCGCTATCACCGCCAATGCTCTGGAAGGCGATCGGGAAGCCTGTCTGGCCTGCGGCATGGATGATTTTCTGGCCAAGCCGTTCAGGAAAAAGGCGTTAGAGCAGGTATTGCAACGTTGGGCGCCAGCAACTTTTGACGAAAAGCCTGGCAGCCTGCAGTAAAGGGATATCGGTTTTTTGGTCAGATACTCATGACGCTACGTTCATCGGTAATGCCGTCAATCGCAGTGCGCCGGCAGCCCGCACTGGATTGGTCCCATGCGGCGTTACTCCCAGCAACGGCGCTTCCAGGCGCGCACTGAGCGTTTCAACATTGGCCTCAAACCGCGCCATGGCTGGATCAATCCGGTTAGCGACCCAGCCCGCCAAGCGTAAATTCCGGGTCGCAATTGCCTCGACGGTCAGCAGCGCATGATTCAGACAACCCAGGCGCATGCCAACCACCAAAATGATGGGCAAATCCAGCGCCACGGCCAGATCAGCCGTGTCTGAACATTCGTCAAGCGGAACCCGGAACCCGCCAACCCCTTCCACCCAGACCACTTCGGCCAACTCACACAATTGGGTGAAGGCTTCCGCGATCACCGCGATATCGACGGACTTGCCCGCCTCTTGAGCTGCGATGTGCGGCGCAATTGGCGGTATATACAGATAGGGATTGACCAGCGCCAGAGGGGGTTGAATGGAACTGGCCGCCAGCAATTGCGTTACATCGCCATTGCGTCCGTCATCCTCGACCCCCGCTGCGATGGGCTTCATTCCCACTGTCGTGGAACCTTGTTGACGAGTTGCATGCAGCAGGGCGCAGGTCACCAAGGTTTTACCGACGCCGGTATCCGTACCCGTTACAAAAAATGCCTGTTTCATCTGCATCTCCCCTCTCCCTCAACCCCTCACTGCTATTATCAAGCGGTACGCAATGCGTACCCTACATCGATCATGCAATTGTAGGGTACGCACCGCGTACCTTTTGCAGCCACATCGATCATGCAATTGTAGGGTACGCACCGCGTACCTTTTGCAGCCGATGCGCAATAAGCCAGACCACATCGTAAGTTAGTGGCAATCCCTCGGGTTCGCGCAACTGCTCGTAACGCGCGGTGACGGCCTGCCAGGCGGTCCGCCCGAACGGGGCAGGTCGGCGTTGTTCCACCTCGCGGGCGCCCACCGCCTTAACCCGGCGCAGCAGGGTGCGCAGGTCGGGATAATGCCGGCGCACCGCTTGCCTCTGCCAGATATTCACGGTCCAGCCATCCACCCGGCAATGCGCCAACAAGCGTTCGGGCGTTGGGATCGTCAGCACATGACTGTAATCATCGATGGCGGCGAAAGCATGGCGCAACTCGTGGAAATTATCGATCCCCAGCGTCGCTACCGCCAACCTCCCGCCAGGTCGCAGCACTCGTCCTGCTTCGGTTAAACACTGTCGCGGATCGTTCCACTGCCAGGCCAGGCTCGACCAGTACAAATCAAACCGCTGGTCAGCAAAAGGCAACGCCTCAATATCGGCGCAAACCTGCATCGTACATGGACATTGCAAGCGTGAAGCAATCAGCATACCCGATGCGAAATCAACTAATGTTAGCTCAGCGCGAGGCCAACGTTGCCGCAACCACTGCACACCATAGCCTGTGCCACAGCCGGCTTCCAAAACGGTTCCCGGTTGAAAGTCGTTGCCGATCTGCTCGAAACATCGAGCTAGCCGGTCGCAGACCTCGCGCTGCACATCAGCGGCTTCATCGTAGGTGGCCGCCGCCTGATCGAAAGCCTGACGAATGCGCCGCTTGGCGGGTAATTCTGGAGAGAAGCTGCGATCGTTTCTCAGTTGATTGCGAGTCATAGGTTCCCCCCTTTAGCAAAGGGGAGGGCTGGTAAGGGAGACCTGCGTATCAAGCTCAACACAACCCCTTAGCGCCGTGAGCAAGGCGTCCACTTGCTCGGTGGTATGGGCCGCTGACAGGGAAATTCGCAGCCGCGCCGTACCTGCTGGCACGGTGGGCGGACGAATCGCTGGAACCCACAGACCCTTGGCAAGTAATTGTTCCGCCAGCGCCAGGGTCGTCGGATTATCACCGATCACCAGCGGTTGAATCGCGGTTGGCGAAGGCAACAATCGCCAAGATAACTCCTCAAGTCCCTCACGCAACTGTGTAATCAATTTTTGCAAATGCGCGCGCCGGTCATCACCGGCGGCAATCAACTCCAAACTGGTCAACAATGCGGCGGCGATCACTGGACTGGAGGCGGTAGTAAAAATGTAGGAACGTCCTCGTTGCATCAGCCACTCGATCACGCGCCGGTCGCCAGCGACGAATGCTCCGGAAACGCCCGCCGCTTTACCCAAAGTGCCCATCAGAATCAGGCGGGGTGACGCGGGAAGTTGAAAATGAGCCAGACTGCCCCGCCCATTGGGACCAAGAACGCCGAATCCATGCGCGTCATCGACCACCAGCCAGGCATCGAACCGTTCAGCCAGTGCAAACAGCTCCGGCAGCGGCGCCAGATCGCCATCCATGCTGAACACGGCATCGGTCAGGATCAATTTGCGCCGCGCGCGACTGCGTTGCAGCCGGTCGGCCAACGCATCCAGATCGCCATGCGGATAGCGAATATGTTCAGCGCGCGCCAACTGGGCGGCGTCGATCAGCGAGGCGTGATTGAGCCGGTCGGCGAAAATGGCGTCATGGCGCTCCAGAAGCGCCGGCGCGATGGCCAGATTCGCCATGTAGCCGGTGGTGAAATACAGGGCCTGCTCCCGACCGACGAAGGCGGCCAGTCGTTCTTCCAGTTCGGCGTGGGGGCGCAGATGGCCACTGACGACATGCGACGCGCCGCTGCCAACGCCCCAGCGCGCCACAGCTTTCTGTACCGCTGCGATGAGAGCAGGATGATTGGCCAGTCCAAGATAATCATTGCTACAAAAGGCGATGAAGCGCCGGCCATCGACCACGGCCTCAGGACCACAGGGCGCATCCAGCATCCGACGCTGGCGCAGTAAACCCTCAGCCGCCAGTTGCGCAAGGCTGGTTTCCAGTTCGTCCCAGATCATGCCAACGCCGCGTTTAGCGCCGCAACCGCCTGTTCCGCGAGCAGCGCGGCCTCGTCATTATCGAGAATGTAGGGCGGCATGAAATACACAGTCGTACCAAGCGGACGCAGGAAAATCTCCCGCGCCAGCGCCTCGCGATAGAAACGCAACCGAAAATCAGGTCGATCAGTATCGATGTCCAGCGCCCAGATCATGCCGCGCTGGCGGAAATGCCGAACGCACGGATGATTTGCCAAAGGCGCGAGCAGTTCGGTGAATTGCTCGGCAAAGGTCCGGTTGCGGTCAAGGATGTGATCCTCGACGAAAATATCCAGGGTCGCCAGCGCCGCCCGACAGGCCAGCGGATTGCCGGTAAAGGAATGGGAATGCAGAAAGCCGCGCGTCACAGCATCGTCGTAGAAGGCGGCATACACGGCGTCGGTCGTCAGCGCCACGGACAGCGGTAGATAACCGCTGGTCAGTCCTTTGGACAGACAGAGGAAATCAGGGCGGATGCTGGCTTGCTCGTGAGCGAACAGCGTTCCGGTGCGGCCAAAACCGACCATAATTTCATCAGCGATCAAATGCACCCGATATTGGTCGCATAAGGCGCGCGCGCGCTGCAAATACTCGGGGTCGTACATAGCCATGCCGCCGGCGCCCTGCACCAGCGGTTCGACGATCAAGGCGGAAATCTGTTCATGTTGAAGCTTCAGTACGGCTTCCAATTCCGCCGCTGCCCGGTGCGTGAAATCGGCGGCGCTTTCCCAAGGCTTGGCCTGGCGGATATCGGGCGATTGCACGGTGATGGCGTGGCGCATCAGCGGCCCGTAGGCTTCCTTGTACAACTCGACATCGCTGACGCCCAACGTTCCCAGGGTTTCGCCGTGATAGCTGCCAGTGAGGCAGACAAACCGGTGTTTGTCCGGCTGGCCATGATTACGCCAGTAGTGAGCCGACATTTTTAGGGCAATTTCCACCGCCGAAGAGCCATCCGAGGCATAGAAACAGTGGCCAAGCGTCCCGCCGGTCAGGGCTGACAGCCGTTCCGACAACTCCACCACTGGCGCATGGGTAAAGCCGGCCAGAATCACATGCTCCAGCCGATCCAGCTGATCGCGAATGGCGGCGCTAATCCGCGGATTGGCGTGGCCGAACAAATTGACCCACCAGGAACCGATGGCGTCCAGGTAACGCCGCCCGTCGAAATCATATAACCAGGCACCCTGACCACGAGCGACCGGCACCAACGGCAACGCGCCATCGTCGTGCCATTTCATTTGAGTGCAGGGATGCCAGACCGCTTTCAGGCTACGGTTCAACCAATCCGCGTTGCTGGTCATCGTGAATGATTTACCCTTAGCCATCCTGGGTAATGCGCGCAATCAACTCGGCTAATACGGTATTCGCCTGATCGTGGCTAATCTGGCAGGTGCCAGCGTTTTCATGACCGCCGCCGCCATAGCGCAACATCAACTCGCCGATATTGGTTTTAGACGTCCGGTTTAAAATTGACTTGCCGGTGGCGAACACCGTGTTCTGCTTTTGAAAGCCCCACATCACATGGATCGAGATATTAGTTTGCGGGAACAGCGCATAGATCGTAAACCGGTTGGTCGCCCATATTGTTTCTTCATTGCGCAAATCAAGCACGACCAGATTGTTATGCACCGTACTGCAACGTTGAATCTGTTCCTTGGCCTTGGGCGCGTGTTCGAGGTAGATATTCACCCGTTCCTGAACATCTGGCAATTGCAGGATGTCGTCAATGCCGTGACTGCGGCAATAGTCGATGAGATTCATCATCAACTGGTAATTGGAAATCCGGAAATTGTGAAATCGCCCAAGTCCGGTGCGGGCGTCCATGAGAAAGGAGAGCAGTTCCCAGCCTTTCGGTTCAAGAATTTCCTCTTTAGAGAACTGCGCCGAATCCGCTTTGTCCACCGCAACCATCATTTCATCGCTGATGGCGGAGAAACGGGCCTTGCCGCCGTAATAATCGAACACCACCCGGGCCGCTGACGGCGCATTCGGGTCAATGATATGATTATCATGCTCTTCGTTGCGCAGGATTTCTGACGAGTGATGATCAAACGCCAGATGTACGCCAGGCACATAAGGCAGATTCGTCGTGATGTCGTGGTCGCTGATTTTGATCTTGCCATCCTGCATGTCCTTGGGATGCACAAACTTGATGTCGTCAATCAATTTCAACTCGTTGAGCAAAACCGCGCACACCAGGCCATCCATGTCGCTGCGTGTGACCAAGCGAAATCTTTCAGTCATCGGGGACTCCTGATTGTTGGTTTGGTTTAAAGAGGCGATGGGTGACTTGGCCTCTCAGACGCCGTGCAGGCCCAGTTTTTGAAATAACCCGTTATCGAGAGATGTCTGGGAATTGCTGGTGGTCAACAGATGATCGCCATAAAAAATCGAATTGGCGCCTGCCAGAAAACACAGCGTCTGTTCGGTTTCGCTCATTTGCTCGCGCCCGGCGGACAGGCGCACATAGCTGCTCGGCATGGTGATGCGGGCAGCGGCAATCGTGCGGACAAATTCGAAAATGTCGATGGGATTGCTATTGGCCAGCGGCGTTCCTGGAATCGGCACCAGATTGTTAATGGGTACCGATTCCGGCGGTGGATCGAGATTGGCCAGTTTCGCAATTAACCCAGCGCGATGCTGGCGTGTTTCCCCCATGCCAACGATGCCGCCGCTGCAAATCTTCAGGCCGGCTTCGCGCACCCGCTGCAAGGTGTCCAACCGGTCCTGATAGGTGTGTGTCGTGACGATGTCACCGTAAAATTCCGGGGCGGTATCGAGATTATGGTTGTAGTAGTCCAGGCCGGCTTCCTTCAGTTGTTCAGCCTGACCGTCCTTGAGAATGCCCAGGGTGACGCAGGTTTCCAGCCCCAGCGCTTTGACGGCCTGTACCATTTCCATGACCGCTGGCAGGTCCTTCTCCTTCGGACCGCGCCAGGCCGCGCCCATGCAGAATCGGCCGGCGCCCTTTTCTTTGGCGGCCCGGGCCGCCGCCAGGACTTCCTCGGTGGAGAGCAGGCGTTGCGTTTCCAGACCCGTCTGGTAGCGCTTGGACTGCGAGCAATAGCCGCAATCTTCGGAGCAGTTGCCGGTTTTGACCGAGAGTAGGCTTGAGCGCTGGATCGCGTTGGGATCGAAGTGCTCGCGCAGGGCCTGTTGCGCTCGAAAGATCAGGTCAGCGAAAGGTAATTCAAAGAGATCGAGCACGGTATCCACCGTCCAGGCGGGAGCATGGAAAACGGGCTGTTGTACGGGAGAAAGCGGTTGGGAAAGAAGGACTGGGTTGTTCATAGACTCTGTTTCCGGAGAGGGTTCTGAAGGAATGCTGACCCGCGTTAAGATAACATTCCCGGCCTGAAAAACCACGCTGCATTGGTTCTTCTAATCGTTAGCATCGTTAAATTCAATCTTGTCGTATACCTCGGCCAGCGCCAGTTCGCAGTTGATCGAATCCAGTCGGAAGATGTTGTCCAGCCCGGCGCTTTCGGTCAACAGCCAACTTTGATCCGGTTGCCGCCGGTACGATTCGATGTGGGGGCGATGCTGGGCGATCAGCACGTACTCGGCCAGCGACTCCAGTTTACGGTAATGCTCGAACTTGCGGCCCCGGTCATAGGCTTCGGTCGAATCGGAGAGCACTTCGATGATCAGGGTGGGATTCAGCAGCGTATCGAAATGCGTATCGTCGAATTGCGCCTTGCCACAAACCACGATCAGGTCGGGATAGGTGTACAACCCGGTCGGACTGACCTTGACACGCATATCGTTTGCGTAGAGCTTGCAGGGGCGTTTCTTAAGTTGGGTACTCAACTCACGAATCGTACTGATCATAATCAGATTATGCGGTTCGCTGGCGCCGGTCATGGCGAATATTTCTCCATCGAAATATTCGCTCTTGAAATCAGCGCTGCGTTCGAGGGCCAGATAGTCTTCAGGACTCAAATAAGATTTGGGTTGCAGGGACATGGCGGGATCTCCATGGGATTGGCAAACCCCAGGGCAGCGCCCTAGGGTGTTTCTCACATATTCGGATAGTTCGGGCCATCGCCCCCCTGCGGCGTCACCCAGTGGATATTCTGGGTGGGGTCCTTGATATCGCATGTCTTGCAATGCACACAATTCTGCGCGTTGATTTGCAACCGGGGATTATTGCCCTCGCTATCCCGGACGATCTCGTAAACCCCCGCCGGGCAATAGCGCTGTTCAGGCGCGTCGTACAGCGCCAAGTTGACCTGGATCGGTACGGTTGAATCCTTCAGCGTCAGGTGACAGGGCTGGTCTTCTTCATGATTGGTGTTCGAGATAAACACCGAGGACAGCCGATCAAAACTGATGACGCCATCCGGTTTTGGATACTCGATTTTCGGACACTCGCTGGCTTTTTTCAGCTTGGCGTGATCTGGCTTGTGATGGAATGTCCACGGTGCCTTGCCCTGGAATAGATAGGTATCGAGTGCGGAGTAGGCAATGGCCGCCCACAGGCCCCAACTGAACGAGGGCTTGATATTGCGCACTTGATAGAGTTCTTCCCACAACCAGCTTTGCCGCAGCAGTTCCGGATAAGCTGTGATCTCGATCGGGGGTTCTTCCGCTGTAACAGCGGCAAATACGGCATCAGCGGCGACCATCCCGGATTTCATCGCCGTGTGCGTGCCCTTGATCTTAGGCATGTTCAAAAATCCAGCGGTATCGCCGATCAACACGCCACCGGGGAAGGTCAATTTGGGAATGGACTGGATGCCACCCGCCGAAATGGCGCGCGCCCCGTAGGCAATGCGTCGGCCACCCTCAAACGTCGGACGAATGTCGGGATGAGTCTTGAAGCGCTGGAACTCTTCGAATGGAGACAAATGCGGATTTTCATAGCCCAAGCCGATGACGAACCCGACTGATACCTGGTTGTTCTCCAGGTGATACAGGAAGGAACCGCCATAGGTGCTGGGGTCCAGCGGCCAGCCCACGGTATGGACGATCTTGCCCGGCTCATGTTTCGCAGGATCGACTTCCCACAATTCCTTGATGCCAATGCCGTAGGTCTGCGGGTCCACGCCTTCGCGGAGGTTGAAGCGCTCAGACAGCAGCTTGGTTAATGAGCCGCGGCAACCCTCGGCGAACATTGTGTAACGGGCGCGCAGCTCCATACCCGGCGTGTATTGGTCGGTCTGATGGCCTTCCCGGTCGATGCCCATATCGCCGGTGGCGACTCCGACCACCGTACCCTCGTCATCGTAGAGCACCTCGGCGGCGGCGAAGCCGGGGTAGATTTCCACGCCCAGTTCCTCGGCCTGCTCAGCCAGCCAGCGGCACAGATTGCCCATACCG
>JAGRHQ010000149.1 GCA_020444905.1 Candidatus Competibacteraceae bacterium | reverse complement strand
CGGAAGCTGCAAATGCAACAACCCTTACCCCCTTTCTACCGGGTTTGCCCCGTAATGAGGAACTGATAGGTGGTGAGCACTTTACAGATCGTAACTGTCATCTTGCCCTGAATTAGTTAATACTAATAAATTGTAAGCGAAGCGATCTTCTATTAGAGCGTTTTAAAGCGCCAGGACTGTTAACCCTGGGGAAACTAGGATTCAACAAGCAGGGGGGAAATAAGGGAATGGATGAAAACGAGATATTATCCATACTCGTAGTGGATGATGAACTAGGCTTGCTGGTCAGCCTCGAACAACTGCTCAGGATGCAGGGTTATCAGGTGACCGTCGCCGCCAGCGGCGTACAGGCTTTAGCATATCTTGCCGACACTCGCTACGATTTGTTGCTGCTGGATTTGGCCATGCCTGGCGTCAGCGGCGCTCAGGTGCTGGACTTTATCACCGAACACAGTTTGGATATCGCGGTCATTGTCATTAGCGGCACCGCCTCGGTGATTGAAGCGACGTCCGCTATGCGGCGAGGCGCCATCGATTTTCTGCGCAAGCCCTTCGGTCCCGAGGAACTGCTAGGCAGCGTGGCCAATGCCGTCCATAAACGGGCGCTAGAGCGCGCTAACCGGCGCATGAGTCAGCGCCTGGAAGCTTCCGAGCGCCTGCATCGCTTCATCGTTGAGCATTCTCCCGACCTGATCTTCGTGCTCGACGTAGAGGGCCGGTTTACCTATCTCAATCACCGCATCAAAACGCTGTTGGGTTTCGAACCCGAGGTTTTGGTCGGAAAATCGTTGCTGGAGCTGGTCACGCCCATGGACCGCGGAAAGGCCAGGCAGCTTTTGGCCGATCTGGCCGATGGACCGACAAAATCTCTTTCTGCCGAACTTTGCCTGGCGCGCGATCCCGAATTCCGTCGTCATTATCCCCGTTTGCCGCCGTTGGTGATTGTGGAAGCCATCGCACTGGCGATCATCGAAGAAAATTTGCAGGCGTCGCGCTGCATGGGCAGCCATATCGTCGCCCACGATATCACCGAACGCCGCCGGGCCGAAGAAGCCCTGCGCCGGGCCAGCGCCCGTCTGGAGCATGTCGTTGGCGCCAGCCCGGCGGTCATTTACTCACGCCACCCCGGCCCAGGCATGCCGATCAATTTTGTCAGCGCCAACATATATGAATTGATCGGTTACCATGCGGAAGAACTGCTAGCGGATCACCAACTATGGGAGCGTTTGATTCATATGGATGACTGGATGCGCCTGGACGCAGCCCTGGAAAACCTGGACAAACACCATCCTGTGAGCTGCGAATACCGGGTGCAGCATCGGAACGGCGAATGGCGCTGGATACGGGATACGGTGCGCCTGATTTTCGACGACGAGGGGCGCCCCCTGGAGCGGGTCGGCTCCTGGCTGGACTACACCGAGGCGCAACAACTTGCCGAGCAGCTGACCCATCAGGCCAGCCATGATTCACTCACGGAGCTCGCCAATCGGCGAGCTTTTGAAACCAGTCTTCAGCAGGCGCTGGAAAGCGCTCGGAGCCAAGGCGCAGAACATGTTCTGTTTTATCTGGATCTGGACCAGTTCAAGATTATTAACGATACTTGCGGACATATAGCGGGCGATGCCCTGTTGCGCGAGTTGTCGCGGATTCTGCAAACACGGGTGCGCCGACAGGATACGCTGGCGCGGTTGGGCGGCGACGAATTTGGAGTGCTCATGGAGCATTGTTCCCTGTCCGACGCTCTGCGCGTAGCCAATACGCTTTGCGCTGCAATCAGCGAATTCCGCTTCACCTGGGATAATAAGACGTTCCACGTGGGCGTCAGTATTGGCGTGGTGCCGATTAATGAAAACAGCGAAAGTTGCGCCAGCGTCCTGAGCGCCGCTGACAGCGCTTGTTACGCCGCCAAGGACGCGGGCCGCAACCGGGTCCACCTGTATAAGGAGAACGACCTGGAGCTGGCGCGCCGCAAGGGCGAAATGCGCTGGGTGTCCCGCATTAATCAGGCTTTGGAAGACAATCGCTTTCAACTGGCGTTCCAGCCGATTGTCCCCACCCTGGGACCGCTCGGTGGTCATCACTACGAACTGCTCCTGCGCATGAAAGACGAGACCGGCCAGCTCGTGATGCCAGGCGCCTTTTTACCAGCGGCCGAACGCTATCACCTGGCGGGAAAACTCGATCAATGGGTGGTGGGAACCGCTTTAGACTGGCTGTCCAGCAATCCGGGGCATCTTAATGATCTCTCCCTGTGCTCCATCAACCTGTCCGGTCATTCCCTGGGCAACGACTATTTGCTGAACTATCTTGTAGGACGTCTGGCGCCGCAATTGCCGTTGACGCGCAAAATTTGCTTTGAAATCACCGAAACCGCCGCGATTGCCAATCTTTCCAGCGCCCTGCATTTTATTCATACTCTGAAAGATATTGGCTGCCGCTTCGCCCTCGATGACTTTGGCAGCGGCTTTTCCTCGTTCGCCTATCTCAAAAAACTTCCCGTAGACTTTCTCAAAATCGACGGCATGTTTGTCCAGGACATCATCGAGGATCCAGTCTCATTAGCAATGGTGAATTCCATCAACGAAATCGGGCATGTCATGGGCATGGAGACTATTGCCGAATTCGTGAAAGACGATAGGGTTCTCGATAAATTGCGCACGATTGGCGTAAATTATGCGCAAGGCTATGGGGTCGGCAAACCGCAGCCCCTGTCCGATCTGGCCGCGTCCAGCATCGATTACATCCCTCGCACTCTATTTGGATAGAATCAAGCGCCCTCCTCCCCTTACTCCCCTCCCCGCAAGCGGGCAAAGGGAGTGAACGGCTGAATCAGGGCCAATCCCCTCGCAAGGCGACCACTTTTTCGCGCAACAGGGGAGAGGCTGCCTGGTTCGGGGGGACCGGTTCACCGACTATCAGCTCGATCCGCGACCAGAAGCGCCGTGGAAAATGGCTCATCGCCTTGCCAAGCCGCCGGCTAAAGAAGCTGCCCCATAACCCGCGCAGCGCCATCGGCACAACCGGAACCGGGTTACGCCGGATAATGCGCTGAACGCCGCCCTTGAACGGACCAATCTCGCCATCCCCGGTCAAGCGCCCCTCCGGAAAGATTCCCACCACCTCGCCTTCCTCCAGATAGCGGGCGACTCGCTCATAAGCCTGTTCCAGAATTGCAGAATTTTCTCGCGCTGGAGCAATGGGAACAGCCCCCGCTGTGCGAAAGACAAAGCTGAGCACCGGGATTTGAAAAATTTGATAGTCCATCACAAAGCGAATCGGTCGCCGACAACAGCCAATCACCACCAGGGCGTCCATGTAGCTGACATGGTTGCAAATCACTACCACTGGCCCCTCTTCGGGAATGTGCTCGAGTCCCTGGGTGCGCAACCGGTAAACGGTGTTGACCAGAATCCAGACGATAAAGCGCATCAGGAATTCCGGCACCAGGGTAAAGATATAAATCGCCACAACGGCGTTGAAAATGGCGGTTAGCAGCAGGAACTGTGGAATGCTCAATCCCACCGTGTCGAGAAAAAGAATCGCCAGAATCGCCGACAGCACCATGAACAGGGCGTTAATAATGTTGTTACCGGCGATGACCCGTGAACGGAAAGCCGGTTCGCTGCGTTGCTGCACCAGGGCATACAATGGCACGATGTAGAAACCGCCGAATATCCCCATGAGCAGAATGTCCAACAGCACTCGCCAACTGGAAGCGCTGCGCAGAAATTCCTGCGCTCCGATCAGCGGCGCATCGATGGCAACGGAAGGAACCGCGAAGAACAAATCAATGCCGAACAGGCTCAGGCCAATTGAGCCAAACGGCACCAAACCCAGTTCCACCTGCCGCCCTGACAGTCGTTCGCATAACATAGAGCCGATGCCAATCCCTAGAGCGAAGGTCGTCAATAGCAGCGTCACGACATGTTCATCGCCGCCCAAGTTCAGCTTGGTATAGTTGGGCAATTGCGCCAGATAAGTCGCGCCCAAGAACCAGAACCAGGAAATGCCCATCACCGATAGAAATACGGTGCGATTGCGACGAGCAATGTTGATGGTGCGCCAGGTTTCGGTGAATGGATTCCAGTTGATGCGCAAATCAGGCGCATCAGGTTCCGCGCACGGAATGAACAAGCTGGAAAAAAAGCCCAGAATGGCCAGAATCACGACGGCGCTCGCGACCAGCCAGAGACCATTGTCCTGGATAGCGATCAGCACTCCGCCCAGTAGGGTGCCGATCAGGATAGCCAGAAACGTCCCCATTTCCACCCAGCCATTGCCGCCAACCAGCTCTTCCGGTTTCAAGTGCTGGGGCAAAATGCTGTATTTCACCGGACCGAATAAAGTCGATTGCGCGCCCATCAGGAACAGCAGGCCGATGAGCAAAGGCACGCTGTCCAGGATAAATGCCGCTGCCGCGCCCAGCATGATCAGAATTTCCAGGAGTTTGATCCAGCGCATTAAACGGGATTTTTCGTACTTGTCGGCCAATTGTCCGGCGGTGGCCGAAAACAGGAAGAACGGCAGTACAAACAGACCAGCGCTGGCGTTGACCAGCACATTCGCCTGGGCCGGATCGGCGGCCTGGAAGGCGATGAGGATAATCAGGGCGTTCTTAAAGACGTTGTCGTTGAACGCGCCCAGAAACTGGGTCATAAAAAACGGCAGGAATCGCCGCTCTTTTAACAGGGTAAACTCGTTGCCGGTGGACATGCGGTGAAGTTCTCCGGAAATTGCAGGGTCAATGACTGCTATTTACAGGAGAATTGATTATTCTTCCAATCTTACAGGCGCCAGCTGGAGGAAATGAGGAGGAACTGAGGGTCTATGCAGCAAGAACATTCGAGAAAAAACTGGAAATGCGCACGGCGACAGTCTGGCGGCGCTCCAATGTGGTTGTTGATTACGCTAGGCATTCTTCTGGGAGGAATTCTGTTGTACTGGTACACGACGCCCCGGGAGACGCCCTCCTGGATACGCGACTGGTTGCCCGGAATGCCCGAGTATACGAGACCGCTCTACCAGTGGCGCGATGATCGGGGACAAGTGCAGATCACCGATAAACCACCTCGGGACCGAACTTACGATGTTGTCCAGTATCGCAGCGATACGAATGTGGCGCCGCCAGAAAGACCGTGAAAAGTTGGGTAGCCAAAAGACCAGCAACCCAACCTAAATCCTAAAAAAACAGCTTGCAACTCTCCTCACCAAACGCCTTGCATCGCTTGTTTCAGAGAGCAAGGATTGAGAGCGCGGGAATGAATGATGCTACTATTATGGCGCATCCTTTTTTGGCTCGACCGCTTGTTGCGCCAGCTTGTTCAATTCCTCGACGCTCATCGTATCATCGTAGATACCCGCGCCGACTCTTACGTCCGGCTGAAAAGACACCTCGGTGCTTTGGGTGTAGGAAATCTTACGAGAAGCTTTAGCTTCGCCCGGCCTTGGCCACCAATATTCGACCCAGCCGCCATCCGCGTTTTTACCCGCGTCACACAACTTCTGGAAGAGCGCATTTCCCTTGTCATCTTCCATTTGCAGAATCGGTTTACCTACCAAATCGGGACGCAAAGGGTGAGCGATCATCTTGTTATCCCGACAACTGAAGACAAATACATAGCTGTCCTTCCATACCCAGCGCGCATTGTTATTGAAGTCCGGAAAACCGGCTTGGCCCTTGTCATGCAGATACTTGGCCGCTTCATGAACTTTAGCGATGACTTCCTCGGCGGTGGCGGCGTCGGGACCGCTGGCTCCAACCCAGGCTGGCGCAGCGAGCATCAGCGCCAAGCTGGCGCAACTCAGCAATTTCTTTCGCATCTTGAAAATCCTCTCGAAATGAGTAATGAGGGCAAGAAATCCGTGATCAGGAAACCCAGGGTTTGCCCGCTGGCAAGAGTTCCTTACCGTAAATCTCGTTCAGAATGACCCGCGCCATCATGTACCAGGCAGCCAGGGCGCAGATCATCAGTTCATAGCCAGCCACCACGGTCAGGCCCGGATAGCCGAAGTGCGCCAGATCGAGCAGGATGAACCCAATAAGCAGTGTAGTGAAGGTAAAGGCCATCGCGCCATGAATCCGCAGCGACCCAACCCACAAAATCGCGGTGAACAACGTCCAAGCGACCAGGAACCAGCCTACATCGGTGGTGCTGGCCTTGAACAGATCGTACTTGTTGCCGAGCAACATCAGGCACAGAGCAATCCAGAATGCGCCATAGGAAGTAAAAGCGCAGTAACCGAAATTGTTACCGGTTTTCATCTCCTGGAGACCGGCAATCAGCTGCGCGGTTCCACCGAACATCAATCCCAGCCAAACCACAGGGCCGATGCTGGGCATCCAGCCAACATTGTGGAATTGCAAAACCAGGGTGGTCAAACCAAATCCAGCCAACCCAACCACTGCTGGATTACCAAGTTTTTGTTCAGACATACTTTTTTCTCTCTCCTAAAGTAGTTTTTTCCGACCGCTTGCATCAATTCCCGGTTTGAGGAATATGCTGCATTTCAAACGGGGCGATTAATATAACATAGTTTTAAAGAGAGCAACCCTTATCCCCACGCCTCTCTGACAGGAAGAGGGAGTTTTAAATACTTCAAAAATCATGGATCGTCATTAGTATCGTAATGCATAAGAACAGTTGCTATGTCACAATTAAAATATATAAAATATAAAAGATATAGAAATTTTAAAGTTTAAATTTTTAAGAACAGGATCAAGGTCGAATGATCAAATATGCTTTAGCTTTAATTTTGGCTTTACTCCTGCCAACATTATTAATCATGTGGTTCATTCCTGGTTTTGGCTTGGTGTTGCTGGGTTCAATGTTGCTGGCTTATGTGTTAGATCCGATTGTCAATTGGTTGGAGAAGCACATCTGCCGGCGATCATTCAGCGCTTTTATTTTAACCTTTATTCTTCCTAATCTGCTGTTGTTATGGTTTTTATTCGTGTTGCCTGACATCCTGAATCAACTGATAATAATCACAAAAGGCTTCCCTGCCTTGTATGATCAGGCGTTGGCGCCCATTCTTGAAAGCCGGATTGGAGTGCGACTGGACTGGAGCTGGGTGATGGACCATCTACCGCGCTGGTCTACAGATTATCTGACACACAGCTTTGAAAGCATTCTTAAATTTAACTTGTATGCACTACTGTTCATGGTGATCGCCTTTATTCTGTTGCGCGATTGGGAACGGATTATCGCTACCCTGCGAACCATTTTTCACGATTTAACTCCGGATGCCTGGAACGATGAGATCGATCAATTGTTCATGCAAATCGGTCAGTCAATTTCGCGTCTGATCCGCGGACAGTTGCAGATTGGCAGCATTTTGGCGATCTATTATGGTTTGGCATTCCATATTCTGGGGACGTTGGCTGAGGGAGATTTGCGTTTTTTCAGCGTCTGGATGCTAATCGGCATCGTCACCGGCTATCTGAATATACTGCCCTATATCGGGGTGCCAATGGGTGGATTGGTCGCCGGCATATTGGCGCTGATGACTTTTAAATTTGAAATTTTGTGGATTTATATCGCCTTGCTGATCACGGTGACATTAGGCGTCACCATCGACCATAAAATCCTGACTCCCGCTATTATAGGTCGCACGGTTAAGGTCTATGAATTGTTTGTGTACCTAACCATTTATCTCGGTGGGGCATTGGGTGGGGTCGTTGGGGTAATTTTCGCGCTGCCCACCATGGTGATCATCAACGAGATCGTCAAGCATTTTTACAAGCATTGGTTGCTGCACCGTCATGCCGAACGTGAAAGCGTCCAGCGCTTGGGCGGCAACGAACCGCAGTTGTAGCCGACGCCAAAAAATTGTCCGGCCCCGCCGTATGATTCGGGTCGATACGTTGATCTGGATAAATTTTTTTCTACAGGACTACCCGGAAATGGAAATCTCACCCTCGTCCGCCCAGGTAAGCCCGCCTTACTTCCGGGTCAGCCAGCAGCTCCTCGCCTGTTCCCGACAGGTGAATTTCGCCATTGACCAGCACATAGCCGCGCTGGGCCAGTTTCAGCGCGTGATGAGCATTCTGTTCCACTAGAAAGATGGTTGCGCCACTATCGCGAATTTCCTGAATCGTGGCGAAAATGCGCTGCACCATCAGCGGCGCCAGCCCCAGACTGGGTTCATCCAGCAGCAATAATCGGGGCCGACTCATCAGCGCCCGGCCAATCGCCAGCATCTGCTGTTCACCGCCGGAGAGCGTGCCGGCTCGCTGATTACGCCGTTCCTTCAAACGCGGGAACAGTTCAAATACTTTAATCAGATCGGCATCTACATGATCGATCCCAATGGGAATCGCCCCCATCAATAAATTTTCCTCCACGCTCATCGCCGCAAAGATCCGTCGTCCTTCCGGAGCTTGCGCAATGCCTCTCTTGGCGATTTCATGCGTGGGCAGGCCGGTGATATCCTGACCCTGATAGCGAATCCAGCCTGCCGCCGGCTGTGGATCGCCAAACAGGCTCATCAACAAGGTTGATTTGCCAGCGCCATTCGCGCCAATCAAGGTCACGATCTCGCCTGGATTAATGTACAAAGAAACTTGGTGCAACGCTTGAATCGGACCATAGCGGGCATCCAGTTCGTGAATTTGCAACAACGGCTCAGCGGGACTCATTGTCGTTCACCGCTTCGGTTCCCAGATAGGCCGCCAGCACGGCGGGATGATGCGCCACAGTCTGCGGATCGCCATCGGCAATGACCTCGCCATAATCCAGCACCACAATATGCTCCGACAAATCCATCACCAAGCTCATGTCGTGTTCAATCAGCAGAATCGTAACGCCGTGTTCATCGCGCAACTGGCGAATCAACTGACTGAGTTCCGTCGTTTCGCGGGGATTCAAACCCGCCGCCGGTTCGTCGAGACACAACAACCGGGGACTCGTACACATGGCGCGGGCGATTTCCAGCCGGCGTTGATGGCCGTAGGGCAATTCTCCGGCCAAGCGATTCGCGTCTTCAGCCAATCCAAACACCTGGAGCCAGGCATAAGCGCGCTCCAGAGCATCGCGTTCCGACTGGCGATAAGCCGCAGTTCGCAACAAACCGGCCAGCAGGTTGCGATTGAGCTGCAAATGCTGGGCGACCAGCAGGTTTTCAATCGCCGTCATTTCCTTGAATAACCTTACGTTCTGGAAAGTGCGCGCTACTCCGGCCCGCGTCACCCGGTGGGTGCCGCCAAACATTTTGTAATACAACCGGTCGGCAAAGGCCGCTGGGTTAATAAAGTCGCCCGCCTTGAAGGGTTGGCCAAGAATACTAATCAGATCAATGGCAGCGCGCGGTGTATGCAAGGCAATCCGGCCTTCCGTGGCTTTGTAGAAGCCGGTCAAGCAATTGAATACCGTGGTCTTGCCAGCGCCATTGGGACCGATCAGCGCAGAGATCGAATTACACTTGACCGCAAAGCTGATGTCGTTGAGGGCCAGGATACCGCCAAAGCGCATGGTCAACCCGACCACTTCCAGAATCGGCGGATGGATCGGATCGATGGTCATGGGCATAACCCCT
>JAGRHQ010000148.1 GCA_020444905.1 Candidatus Competibacteraceae bacterium | reverse complement strand
GAACGTCCCCTATGGTGCGGTGGTGACTGCTGCGGGCGGACGCTTCCCCTATACCTTCACTGCTACCGGCTTACCCGCCGGTCTGACGCTCACCACCACCGGCGCGCTGACGGGAACGCCCACCGCCAGCGGCGACTTCACCCCCACGATCACTGTCACCGACGCCCAGGGCCAAACCGGCGCGCGGGTTTATCCGCTGACTGTGGCCGCCGCTACAGCCCTGACGTTGGTCAACCCGACCCTCCCGGATGGCGTGGTCAACGCCCCCTATCAGCAAACGCTGACGGCTTTGGGCGGACGCTTCCCCTACACCTTCAGCGCCACCAGCCTCCCCGCCGGTCTCATCCTGAGTGCGGACGGTCTCTTGACCGGTACGCCGGCCCAGGCAGGCGATGTCGCCGTCGTGATCACCGTGCAAGACCCCGCTGGCCACACCGCGACCGCATCGACGGTGCTCACCGTGCGCCCAGCGGCTTTCACCCGTCCCGACGCCGGGCAAACCGGCGAAACCCTGAGTGTGGCCTTGACCACCCCCAGCGGCGCAACCTGCACCCTGGACGATCAAAACACTCGCACCTTCAATGTCGGCGACCTCGGCGCGCCAGCAACAAACCCGCCTGGCGTCACCCTCACCGATGGCCTATTGCAACTGGTGGTGAAGGGCTGCACCGCTGGCGGCGTGACCTTGACTGTCACCGTCGCCTACCCGAACGCCCTGCCACCGGGCGCGCAGTACTGGAAATACGGCCCCACCTTCGACGATGCGACGAACCATTGGTACGTTCTGCCCGGCGCGCATCTCGCCGGCAACATCGCCACCTTCACCCTGATCGACGGCGGTCTCGGCGACGCCGACCTCATCGCCAACGCTCAAATTACCGACCCTGGCGGTACTGCGATTTCCCTCAACACCATTGACGGCGCGGTGCCCGCCGTCCTGCCCATCGGCGAACCCTACCGCGTCGATTTCCAGGCCCGCTGTAACGCAGGCGCCTGTCCCGCCGATTCGGTATATGCCTGGAGTTTGGCTGATGACCCGCCTCCGGATGGGTTGACGCTGACCGGTGCGGGCGCGACCGCCACCCTGAGTGGGACGCCCACCCGCGTGGGACGCTACCCGTTCACCGTGCAAGTCCTGATGCGCGGGGATCAACCCACCACCACGCAACAACGCTATACGGTGGACATCATTGACCCGGCGGCCACCCGGCTGATCACTCATTACTACGTCTCGATCCTCGAACGGGAACCGGACGCCGAGGGACTGGCGTATTGGCAAAACTCGATTGCTGAACTTCAGGGACGGGGTCAGGATGCCAAACCAGTGTTCCGGGATATGGCCAATTTCTTTTTCAACAGTCCCGAATATCTGGGCCGCAACACCACCGACCGGCAATTTATCACCAACCTGTATCTCACCTTCTTCCAGCGCGAACCGGATGAAGACGGCTATGCGTTCTGGCTGGAGCAGTTGGCGAACGGCATGGTTCGCAATACCGCGATGGCCGGTTTCCTGTACTCACCCGAATTCACCACGTTCATGGAAGAAGTGGGGTTTTGAAACAAGCAGGCAGGGCTGTTAAATTCATCAGCCCTGCAATAATTTTTAACACGTGTTAATCACTCCCGCTATCGTCGCTCTACAACTCATTACCTTGAGTGCGACCGGCGCTGTTCTGCTGGCCAGCGGCTTTGCCTGGAAAATTCTGCGTTACTGGAACATCGCCAGCGGCAGCGAATTGCAGATTTGGCTGGAGCGGCGAACCTACCTGATTTCCACTTTGCTCGGTTTTGCGCTGGGCGCGGAATTGCTATCTCTGCTGCTGTTTATCCACACGGCGGAAAGCCTGTCCAGTCAGTTCGTCGGGGCCATGTGTGCGACCGGCGTATTGAACGTCAATGCGTTCGGGTTTCCCACTCTGCTGCTAAAAATTATCGTGTTTTTCCTGGCGACACTCTGGCTGACACTGGATCGGGTGGATAACCAGGGCTATGACTATCCACTGGTTCGGGTGAAGTATGGGTTATTGTTGGCCGTCGCACCGTTGGTCATCGTGGAAGGCGTACTGCAAACCCGCTATTTCCTGGGCTTGGAACCGGAAGTGATCACCTCCTGTTGTGGTTCGCTGTTCAGCGCCGATTCTCGGGGTGTTGCCGCCGAACTGGCGGGCTGGCCCGCGCGACCGGCGTTGGCGATCTTCTATGGAATGGCGGGATTATTGTTGGCGACCGGTCTGGCGTTCCGGCGCTGGCCGTGGCTTGGGCCGTGGTTCGCCGCTGGCAGCCTCCTGGGGTTTGGCGTCGCCATTGTCGCGATTGTTGCTTTCCTGTCACTTTATGTCTATGAAAACCCCAATCATCATTGCCCGTTTTGTCTGCTGAAGGCAGGCTATGATTATGTCGGCTATGCGCTGTATCTACCGCTGTTCATTGCCACGGCTGCGGGGATCAGCGCTGGACTCATCGCCCCGTTTCGCCATCTGATCAGCCTGCGCGAGACGATTCCCGGCGAAGTGCGGCGCTTGACTTGGCTGGCGCTGGGGGGATTTGGACTGTTTTACGGATTGGCGACCGGATTGATCGGGCGATCCAATCTCATTTTGCTTTGATGACCTCATGCATTCATTACGCCTTGGCTTCTACCTGGTGTTGCTGACGCTGCTTGCAGCCTGCGAAGCGGAGTTGCCCGGCATTAAAACCAATGCTCCGGCTCCCGCCTTTACCCTGGAGCGCCTGGACGGGTCTGCCCTTCATTTTCCCGAACAATACCGGGGACAGGTGGTCGCTCTACGCTTCTGGGCGGACTGGTGTCCCTATTGCTATGGTGAAATGAAGGCGCTGGAACCGGTCTATCGCCATCGCCACCCTGAAGGTCTGGCCATTCTGGCCGTCAATGTCATGCAGCCGCTGGAAACCGTGCAGCGTTTTGTTGACGAACTGGGGTTGTCCTACGAAATCGCGCTGGATCGTCAGGGCGAGGTGATGCGTCGCTATCAGGTCATGGGCCTGCCGGTTACGTTTATCATCGACCGGCAAGGCATCGTTCGGAGCCGGATCATCGGCGAATCTACGCCGGAAGTTTTTGAACAGGCTATTGCCAGTTTGTTATGAGTATTCTCAAATCCTACTGCTCGTTTTTACCTTACAATTGCAGTTCTTTTCGTAACTCTAATGTAAGCATCCATCTCCCCCCTTTGAAAAAGGGGGGGCGGGGGGGATTTCACACGGGTGCTGAGGCCAGAATCCCCCCTAGCCCCCCTTTGCCAAAGGGGGGAACTAAACGGTTACACTCTAAATTAAGGTCATCATATTATGAGCGATCCCGCCCAGGCTGAGCGTCGCCAAGCTCTCCGTTTTCTTGCCACGGCTGGCGCAGCCGCTGGCCTCGCAACTCTGAGTTCTCCGGTCACCGCTGCGTCTTGTGGACACGATGGGACTCCCTTGCAGTTCACGCCGAAGACTCAGCCCGACTCTCAGCCATTGGATAATGAATTCGCCAAATACCCGAAATGTCCCTATTGCGGCATGGATCGTCGGCAATACCACTACAGCCGCCATCTGGTGCATTACCAGGACGATTTAGTGGACGCGACCTGTTCTCTGCACTGCGCCGCGCTCAGTCTGGGGCTGAATCTGGACCGGGGGCCAAAAACCATTTACGCCGCTGACTTCGGGGCGACCATTGAACCGAAGCCATTGGTCGATGTAGACACAGCCATTTATTTGATCGGTTCAAAATTGCCGGGTGTGATGACGAAGCAGAGCAAAGTGGCCTTCGCCACCCAGTCCGCCGCCGAAATGGCGCAAAGGGAGCAAGGCGGTGAACTGGGCGATTTCGACGCCGCGCTGCAAGCAGCTTATCAAAGCATGGCCCAGGACACCGCCATGATCCGCAAAAAGCGGGCGGAACGGCGGCAACGGGCCAGCGAAAAACCATGAACCGCCACGTTTCGCCCCCCCTACCCCTACCCTCCTGCTCCACCTGGAGGAAGGAAATCCTGGCCAAGAGGAGATGGGGATGGGTAGCGACCCTCCTGTTGATGCTGCACCTGCTTTTCCCGGCTTGGGGAGAAGGTTTGCAACTGCCCGATCCTGGCCCAAAGGACACTTGTCCAGTGTGCGGCATGTTTGTCGCGCTCTATCCAGATTGGGTTGCCACCGTACTTTATAAAGATGGCCACGCTCACCATTTTGATGGCGCTAAGGATCTGTTCAAGTATCTGCTCGATTTGCCGAAATATGCGCCCGATCATCGTCTGACAGACATTGCTGTTATTAGCGTCACTGAGTACTATGACGTGACGCGCATCGACGCGCACACTGCCTGGTACGTGATCGGCTCCGATACGCTGGGGCCGATGGGCCATGAACTCGTGCCGTTGGCGACCCAGGCCGAGGCGGAGGAATTTCGTAAAGACCATCAGGGACGCCGGATCGTCCGGTTTGATGAGGTCACGTTGGAATTGCTGGAAAACCTGGATCGGGGGAAGTTTCAATGACCGTCTATTTCATCGGCGCCGGTCCCGGCGATCCTGAATTAATCACTGTCAAGGGGCAGCGGTTGATCCGCGAATGTCCGGTGGTGCTCTATGCCGGTTCCCTGGTGCCCAAGGAAGTCGTGTTAGCGGCGAATCCGGATGCCAAGATCATCAACACTGCTGACCTAAATCTGGATGACATCACCTATCACATCTACAGCGCGCACTTGCAAGGATTGAACGTGGCGCGGGTGCATACCGGCGACCCGGCCCTGTACGGGGCAATTGGCGAGCAAATCCGGGAATTGGAAAAGCGTGACATTCCTTACGAAGTCATACCGGGCGTCACCGCCGCCTTTGCTGGTGCGGCCATGCTGCGCCGGGAATTGACGCTGCCAGGCGTTAGCCAGACGATTATTCTTACCCGTCACGCCGGCAAGACGCCAATGCCGAAAGGGGAGAGTCTGCCGGAATTGGCGCAACACCGGGCGACGATGGCGATTTACCTCAGCGTGGACAAGTTGGCGGACATTGTTGCGGAACTGACTCCGCACTATGGCGCGGATTGTCCGGTTGCCGTGCTGTACCGGATATCCTGGCCGGATCAGGATGGGGTGGTCGGAACCTTGACCGATATTGTTGAGAAGGTGGCGATTAAGGGATTTACCCGCACTGCGCTAATTCTGGTGGGACGGGTGATTGAACCCAAGAGCTTTATGGATTCCTATCTCTACAGTACGGAGCACGCGGAATGGTATCGGCAGCATGATTAGCGACCTTTCGAGCGTGAACAACCAGATTGTGCGTAAGCGTTCACCTCCCCCCTTTGAAAAAGGGAGGCCGGGGGGGATTGCGCACGGGCGACGGGGCCAAAATCCCCCCTCACCCCCCTTTGCCAAAGGGGGGACTGAACAGTTACGATTGCGCATAACAAAGTCAACATGATAGCAACGTCTCTACTATCGCCCCCGCCTCGGTAAACTCCCGATCCACTGTAGGCAACGCGGGGCGCTCCAGCATCACGACCGGGATGCGCAATTGCCGCGCCGCCCTCAATTTAGCTTCGACTGATCTTCCGCCGCTGTTCTTGGCGACCAGCACATCGACCCGATAATCCCGGAAGAGCGCTAATTCCTGCTCCAACGTAAACGGCCCGGTTGCGCACAGCAGGGTCAAGCGCGTTGCAGGCGGTGGTTCCGCCGCCAGGCAACGCACCAACCAGTGTTGATGTGCTGGAATATCAGTGACATAACGCAAGGGTTCCAGGCCAAGGGTGAAGAACGGGCGCTGAAATGGCCAGATCGCCTGTTGAATCCCGGCCCAGTCAGCGACGAAACGCCAGTCATCGCTGGGTTCTGGTTGCCAGGCCGGACGGCGGTAGGCCCAGAGCGGAATGCCCGCTTGTAGAGCGGCTTGAAAGGCATTCTGGCTGATTTGCGCGGCGTAGGGATGCGTAGCGTCGATCAGCAGTTCAATACCTTGCTCTTGCAGGAATAGCGCTAATCCCTGCGCGCCGCCGAACCCGCCGACCCGCACCGCGCCGGGCAACTCTGGGACGCGCCCCTTGCCGACGATGCTGTAAATGACCGGATGAGTCGGAGTTAACGCCCGCGCTAGCTGTAGCGCCTCGCCGATGCCGCCAAGCAGCAGGATACGCATGACCGCAAATCTCTAAATCCCGATCTTCGCCAACAATGCCTCCACTTCCATCGCCCGCGCCTCGACATCCGGCAATTCCCTAATAAAACGCAGCTTGTCTCGGCCATCGAGCTTGTACACTCTGGATTGTTGCTGAATCAACTGTACTAGCTTGGCCGGGTCCACCTTTGGCTGTGGCCCGAACACGATCCGCCCGCCTTTTGGCCCAGCCTCAATCTTACGCACCCCTACCGGCATCGCTCGCAATTTCAACCCGGTCACCCGGAACAGGGTTTTCACCGGTTGCGGCAGCAGCCCAAAACGGTCAATCATTTCAACCTGCAACTCACGCAGTTCCCCGTCATCGCGGGCGCTGGCGATGCGCTTGTACAAAATCAGCCGGCTGTGAACATCGGGCAAATAGTCTTCGGGAATTAACGCCGGACTTTGCAAATCAATCTCCGGCCCGTGATCCAGCGGTCGATCCAATTCTGGAACTTTCCCGGCTTTCAGCGCCTGCACCGCCCGCTCCAGCAGGTCCATGTACAGACTGAAACCGACTTCATGAATCTGGCCGCTCTGCGCCTCGCCCAATAACTCGCCCGCGCCGCGAATTTCCAGATCGTGACTGGCCAGCAGAAAACCGGCGCCCAAATCCTCCAGCGATTCAATCGCCTCGATGCGCTTGACCGCATCGGCGGTCATCACCTTTTTGGGCGAAACGATCAGATAGGCGTATGCCCGATGGTGCGAACGTCCCACCCGTCCGCGCAACTGATGCAATTGCGCTAACCCTAGCTTGTCGGCGCGATTGATTAGAATGGTATTAGCGCTGGGCACGTCGATGCCTGATTCAATAATGGTGGTGCATACCAGTAAATTGCAGCGGCGGTGATAAAAATCCAGCATCACCTGCTCCAGTTCCCGCTCGCGCATCTGACCGTGCGCTACGGCAATCCGCGCCTGCGGGGCCAGTTGCGCGACTTGCGCGGCCATGCGCTGAATGGTCTCGACTTCGTTGTGCAGGAAATAAATCTGACCGCCGCGCTTCAATTCCCGCTGACAGGCTTCGCGAATGGTCGCTGGGTTCCATTCCCCGACAAAGGTCTTAACCGCCAACCGTCCCGCTGGCGGCGTGGCGATAATCGACAAATCGCGCAACCCAGCCATCGCCATGTTCAAGGTTCGGGGAATCGGAGTGGCGGTCAGGGTTAGAATATCCACCTCGGCGCGCAACGCTTTCAAGCGTTCCTTGTGCCGTACCCCGAAGCGATGTTCTTCGTCCACCACCACCAGTCCCAGTCGTTTGAACTGGATGCTGTCCTGTAACAATTTGTGAGTGCCGATCAAGATGTCGACTTTGCCTTCTGTCAGCGCCTTGAGCGTCTCTGCCTGCTGCTTGGCCGAACGGAAGCGGGACAGCATCTCAATCCGCACCGGCCAGTCAGCGAAGCGATCCTGAAAATTCTGGTAATGCTGTTGAGTCAGCAGGGTGGTCGGCGTTAAAACCGCAACTTGCCGCCCGTCCTGCACCGCTACGAACGCCGCGCGCATCGCCACCTCGGTCTTGCCGAAACCCACATCGCCGCACACCACGCGATCCATCGGCTTGCCGGAACGCAGATCAGCGATCACTGCTTCAATCGCAGTTTGTTGATCGGTGGTTTCTTCAAAAGGAAAAGCGCTGGCAAAGGCGATGTAGTCGGCTTCAGCAAGGCCAAAAGCGTGACCCGGTCGCGCCTCGCGGCGGGCATAAAGATCCAGCAACTCTGCTGCGGCATCGTTGACTTGTTCGGCTGCCTTGCGTTTGGCTTTTTCCCACTGACCGCTGCCGAGTTTGTGCAGCGGCGCATTTTCCGGCGCAGCTCCGGTATAGCGGCTGAGCAGATGCAGCGCAGCGACGGGAACGTACAGCCGGTCGCCGCCCGCATACTCGACCACTACGAATTCGCCATCGATGCCCGCCGCCTCCAGCCGCTGTAACCCGGCATAGCGGCCAATGCCATGTTCTTCGTGAACAATGGGCGCGCCCGGACTGAGATCGCTCAAATTACGGATAATGGTTTCGGGATCACGGCTCTGAGTGCGCCGACGCGCCTGACGCACCCGCTCACCGTATAACTGCGATTCGGCGATAATCGCCAGGGGCGGTTCGGTCAGAATTAGACCTTGCTCCAGCGGCGCAACGGTCAGCGCCAGGCGCAACGCTTCCCGCGTCAGAAACTCTGCCCAATCGCCGCAAACCACCGGCGACAAGCCATAGCTGCGCAAGGTTTCCAGCAGTACCTCACGGCGACCGGCGGACTCGACGGCAATCAGCGCCCGCCCAGGAAATTCGGTTAAAAACCGTTCCAGTGCTTGCGCCGGTCGTTCATGGCGCGGCTGAAAGGGCAGGGCCGGCGGCGGCAGGGTCGGATAGGCCACCCCACTATCCCCTACCGCACATAACTCAACCTGTGGATAACGCGCCAGCGCCCGATCCACCTGAGCCGCTTCAAGGAACAGCATCGAAGGCGGCAACAAGGGTCGTTCCGCGTCATAACGATGCTGCTCATAGCGATCCATGATTTGTTCCTGAAACGCCGCCATTGCCGCATCCACGCCTTCCAATCGAATCACCAGCGTACTTTCCGGCAAATGATCAAACAGCGTCGCCGCCTGTTCAAAGAACAACGGTAGGTAGTACTCAATGCCGCCCGGCGCATGGCCTGCGCTCACTTCGCGGTAGACCGGACTCCGCTGTGGGTCGCCCTCAAAATGACGGCGCCAGGCTTGGCGAAAGCGGGTGATGGATGCCTTGTCCAGCGCGAACTCGCGCGCTGGCAACAACTGAATGGACTGCGCCTTGTTCACCGACAACTGAGTGTCCGGGTCGAAATCGCGGATACTCTCTACTTCATCGTCGAACAGTTCAATCCGATAGGGCCGCTCAGCGCCCATCGGGAACAGGTCGAGAATGGAGCCGCGCACGGCAAACTCACCGTGCTCGACGACCTGCGACACACCGTTGTAGCCTGCCGCTTCCAAACGCTGGCGGAACGGGTCCAGCGCCAGTTGTTCGCCCACGGTGAGCACCAAGGCGTAGCGATCCAGATAATCACGCGGCGCCAGGCGCTGCATCAACGTCGCTACCGGGGCCACCAGCACCCCGCACCGCCGTTTCGGTAATTGATAGAGGCTCGCCAGGCGCTGCGAAAGGATGTCCTGATGCGGGGAAAATCCGTCGTAGGGCAGGGTCTCCCAGTCGGGAAACGCCAGAATCTCCAAGTCTGACCCGCCGAAAATCCGCAATTCGGTTTCCAGCCGCAAGGCAGTCTGGCTGTCCGGCGCGACAACCAGCACCAGGCCGCGAAACCGGGTGGCGGCGGCAATGAGCAGGGCCTGCGCCGCGCCATGTAGCTGCGTCCAGTAGAGCGGTTGACGGTTGTCGGGAGGGAGA
>JAGRHQ010000147.1 GCA_020444905.1 Candidatus Competibacteraceae bacterium | reverse complement strand
TGAGCCGAATTTTTATTTTTTTAAATTTATACCGATTTCACAAAGACATTTTTCAATTCCCACTGGATTCCCGTTTTTATGCCTGCTTTCCAATACGCCGCGCTTGATCAGAAAGGTCGCCAGCGCAAGGGCCTGATCGAGGCCGATACCCCGCGCATGGCGCGCCAGCTATTGCGTGAGCGCAATCTCAACCCCTTGGGGGTTGAGGAAGTCGCTAGTCGGGAGCGTGCGGGGCGTCTGCGGTTATTTCAACCCCGCATCAGTCCCACTGATCTGGCGCTGATTACGCGGCAACTGGCGACTCTGGTCGGCTCCGGCTTGCCCTTGGAGGAAGCCTTGGGCGCAGTGGCGCGGCAGGCTGAGCGGGCGCGGTTGAACGGCCTGTTGCTCGCGGTGCGCGCCCGGGTGCTGGAAGGACATGCTTTAGCTACTGCGCTGGGCGATTTTCCCCAGGTGTTCCCGGAACTGTACCGGGCAACGGTCGCCGCTGGGGAGCAATCCGGTCATCTGGACGTGGTGTTCGAACGGCTGGCTGATTACACGGAAGCCCGTCAGCAGATGCGCCAAAAGGTCGGACTGGCGCTGTTCTATCCGTTGTTGTTAACCGGGGTCGCGGTCCTGATCGTGGCCGGTTTATTGACTTACGTGGTGCCACAGGTTGTGCAGGTTTTCAGCAGTCTTAACCAGCAGTTGCCGGCGCTGACCCGGGGATTGATCGCCCTCAGCGATTTCCTGCGCGAATACGGCTGGCTGGTGTTGGGAATACTGGCGGGAGGCGCAGTGAGTTGGGTTTACGCCCTGCGCCGGATCGGTTTCAAACGACGGGTTCATCAGGCCCTGCTGAAATTACCCTTGATTGCACGGTTGACCCGCGGCGCCAACACCGCCCGCTTCGCCCGCACCTTCAGTATTCTCATGGCCAGTGGCGTACCGGTGCTGGAAGCGATGCGCATCTCGGCGCAGGTGTTAAGTAATCTACCGATGCGGGAAGCGGTTGAGCAGGCGGCGGCGCGAGTGAAGGAAGGGGCCAGTTTGCAAAAGGCGATCAGCAACAGCGGCTACTTTCCACCCATGACCGTGCAGTTGATTGCCAGCGGCGAGGCCAGCGGCCGACTGGAGAATATGCTGGAGCGAGCGGCGGTGCAGCAGGAACGCGAAACCGAGACCTTAATCGCCGCTCTGTTAGGGATTTTTGAACCGGTGCTGATTCTGGTAATGGGCGGGGTGGTGCTGGTGATCGTATTAGCGATTCTGTTGCCGATCTTCGATCTCAATCAACTTGTGCGTTGAGGCGCATGAATAAATACCTAAGATGTTGGCGTTGAGGTATGGATTCATTGTATTTTATCTTTATGATTAATAAGTTAATACTATACCGTGGTTTCCCATAGCTGTTCGGAGCATAATGAGCGTTGTTTGAATATCCAACTCACCTGAACAGAAAGACTGACTCATGTTGATCTTGCCGGACAACTTTCAGCCTGCCATTCTGCCGCCTGCGGACATCGAACAACCGGCTTGGTGGTTTATATTTGCTCATGGCCAATTGCTGGCGCGCTCCGCCGACCAGGGACTGGAGCTGCCGCTGGCTTCGGTTTGGCCCTTTGCCAAATGGCCGCCTGCGCGGCGATTATATCTGGGGACCTTGCAGGGTCGCCCCTGTCATGCCGCCGAAGCGGTAAACGCCGAACCACCGCCGGGATGGGCGTTTGAGAACTTGCGCGGTTTATGGACGCGATTGGACGAAACCCTGCTCGGGGTAGCGGGACATGCTTTGCAACTGATTGAATGGGATCGCAACCACCAATTCTGCGGCCAGTGCGGAACGCCTACCGAGCGCCGCGCCGAGGAACGCGCCCGCTACTGCCATGCATGTCAACTCGCTGCTTATCCGCGACTCTCGCCTGTCGTTATGGTGCGAGTGACATACAATGACAAAATTTTGCTGGCGCGGGCGCCGCGCTTTGCGCCTGGAATGTATAGTGTGCTGGCCGGATTTGTGGAGGCTGGCGAGACTCTGGAGCAGACTATCCATCGCGAGGTCGCTGAAGAAGTCGGTATTCAAGTTTGTAACTTACGCTATTTTGCCAGCCAGTCCTGGCCGTTTCCACATTCGTTAATGATCGCCTTTACCGCCGATTACGCCAGCGGTCAGCTACAGGTTGATGGGCGGGAAATCCTGGAGGCCCGCTGGTTTGTCCCCAATCAGATGCCAGGCTTACCTAGCCCCATGAGCATGGCTTGGCGGTTGATCCAGGATTACCTGGCCCATCATCATTAGTTTTGTTTTGGCGCCAGCCAAGCAGCAAGCAAGGGCGAGAGCCGTTACGCGAAGACTGCCCCGGGAGGCGAGGGATGTTTCAACAATCTAACTTACCCTGCGGTTCCACTACTCGGTTTGATGAGCAGAATGAATTGAAAATACGTTTTGCGGCGCTCTGGATGCGCCGTGTCAATGCCGATAAGCCGGCGGTTGCAGAAGCGATTCATGACCGACTGGTCGATTTCTACAACCAGACGCATCGTCACTACCATACCCTGGAGCATATCCGGCACTGTTTGCGCGAGTTTGATCGAGCAGCGACCTTGATGGATGACCCCGGCGCTGTGGAGATGGCGATCTGGTTCCATGATGCTATTTATGAACCCGGGGCGAAAGATAATGAGCAGCGCAGCGCCGAATTATTCCAGAAATGCTCAAATGCCAGTGGATGTACGAACGCTATTTTACAGCAGCATATTCATGATTTAATCATGATCACGACTCACCGCGAACCGCCAAGCCAGCGCGATGAGCAATTCATCGTTGATATCGATTTATCCAGTTTCGGACTACCCTGGGACCAGTTTGAAAGCGATGGACGCCGGATTCGCGCTGAGTGCGCTGATATGAGTGATGATGAGTATTATCCGGGCCATGTCCGGTTTTTACAGGCGTTGCGGGAGCGTCCAACCTTCTTTTTCACTGCTTTCTTCCAGAAACGCTATGAACGAGCAGCGCGCGAGAATATTGAACGGCTCATTACGGACCTGCGCATGCGCGGTTATTACTGAATCCGGTTATTTCGCCCTCGGGGATCAGGGAGATGAAATTTAAACTGAGTAACCTGGCGTCCATGCTAGGCGCCCCATCGGGATCAAGCCATCAGGAACCGGCGACCATCCTGTTTGCCGATATTAGCGGGAGCACTCGCCTGTTTGAAAAATATGGCGATGTGCGCGCCCGGCAGATCGAGAGCCGGGTGCTCGACCTGCTGGCGGAACAGACCATTGCTCATCAGGGGGTGGTGATCAAAACGATTGGCGATGAAATCATGAGCCGCTTTCCCGTCGCGGCCTCGGGTGTGCAGGCTGCAAGTGGTATGCAACAGGGGATCAAGAATGATCCAGTGTTGGCGGATTTGAATATCGCGATTCGGATTGGCCTGCACCATGGCCTGGTGCTGGTCGAGAAGAATGATGTATTCGGCGATGCGGTCAATGTTGCGGCGCGAATGGTGGCGCTGGCCAAGGCCGATCAAATCATTACGACTCGGGAGACGGTGGACTGTCTGTCGCCTGAACTTCAGCAAATGACTCGGAGTCTTGGCCGGTCCTGGGTGCGAGGCAAGCAGGATGAAATGGAAATCGTCGAGGTCATCTGGTACGAATCCACCAGTCTGACCCAGATGTCCGCACTGACTCAGATGTCCAGCGAAGAGTCTCAAAAGGCGCTGCGCAACCTGCTCAATGCGCGTTTAGTCCTCAATTATCAGGGGCATAATTACGAGCTGGCGCCTTCCAGCGAAGCCTTTACTATCGGGCGCGGCCCGAAGAACAGGCTGGTCGTCGATCGGGAGCAGGTCTCCCGCAGTCATGCGGCTATTGAATTCCGGCAGGGCAAATTTATTCTGGCGGATCATAGCACGAATGGAACATATCTGATGTTGGAAAATGGATCGCGGTTTTTCGTGCAGCGCGAAGAAATAACCCTGCACGACCGGGGGATAATTTGCCTGGGACAGGCCGCTTTTGAACAGAATCCCGATATTATTCACTATGAATGCAGATATGCCGCTTGAATGCCTCTCCCAAGCCGATTTTTTTTAGCCTTTCTGCATGGAAACCGGACAAATTCAGGAGCAACTTTCTGTTTCCGTTCCTGGAGCCTGAAACCTGACGCCTGAACCTCCATCGCAGGAATAATGTATTCAGCACATCCAACATTCAATCATGACTATCGATTATGAAATTCATTGAAATGCTTCTCGAACGCACCATCCTGCTCAGTCGCTGGCTGCTGGCGCCGCTCTATTTGGCGCTAATCGCCGTATTGATCTTGTTCACGGTCAAAGCAGTACAAGAAGCGGTGCATTTGTTTCAAATCATCCTGGGCGTCAGCGAAACCGATCTGGTTCTGTCAGTACTGGGGCTGATCGATATGGTGCTGGTCGCCAATCTACTGGTGATGGTCATTCTCAGTAGCTATGAAACGTTCGTTTCCGCGCTGGATACTACCGGCGATCAGGAAAAACCCTCGTGGCTGGGCAAAATTGACGCCGCTACGATCAAAATCAAGCTAGCGGTCGCCATTGTTGCTATTTCTTCTATTCACTTGCTCAAGGCGTTTATGACCGCCCCGCCTCAGAATGGCGATCAACCGCTATGGAATAACCATTTGTTCTGGCTGGTGGTCATTCATCTGACCTTTGTCGTGTCGGCGCTAGGAATGGCGGTCGTTGACCGGATAGCCTTCGCTCAGCACCGCTCGCATTGAAGCCCCTGCCGACCCACCCAGTCACGGGCGAATTGCCAGGCGACTCGACCGCTGCGCGATCCACGTTGCAAGGCCCAGCGCAGAGCCTCCTGCTGAGCGGCTTCGTCCAATCCCGCCGGCCATGCCAGGCGCTCCAGCCAGTGGGCGACAATCGCCAGATAGTCGTCCTGACTGAAGGGATGAAATGACAACCATAGCCCAAAACGCTCTGACAGCGAGATTTTTTCCTCCACAGCCTCACCGTGATGCAACTCGCCATCTATCAGACGAGCATCTTCATTTTCACGCAGGTATTCAGGCAGCAGGTGGCGGCGATTTGACGTCGCGCACAACATGACATTGTCAGGCGCAGCGTTAATGGAGCCGTCCAACATCGCTTTGAGCGCCTTGTAACTGGGATCGTTGGCTTCGAACGACAGATCATCGCAATACAGCAGAAACCGTTCGGGCCGCTCGAATAAGGGTTCGACGATGTCCGGTAAATCCAGCAAATCATGCCGGTCCACTTCGATGAGTCGCAAACCCTGCTCGGCATATTCATTGAGCAGCGCCTTGATCAACGAGGATTTGCCCGTACCGCGCGCGCCCCACAGCAAAACATGGTTACAGGGACGTCCGGCCAGAAATTGCCGCGTATTCAGGTCTAACGCCGCTTTTTGACGGTCAATCCGTTGCAGATCGGCCAGGCGCAACCGGTGAGGATGCCGCACCGGTTGCAATCCACCGCTTTTGGCGAAGCGTCGCCAGCGAAACGCCCGGTATTGCGCCCAGTCTGGAACCGCCAGCGCTGTAGGCAAGAGCGCCTCCCAGCGGGTCAACACGCGACTGAGTTGTTCAGCTAACGCGATGTCCAGCGTCAGAGTCACTGATTCCACGGTGTCAACGACTCATCACCAGAGTGCTCGATCCCTGGTTCGGGCTATCTAGCAGGATTAGATCAGCAACGATACGGGCGCTTTCTTCCAGCGCGACGTCCGGAATCAGACTATCCTTGCCTTCTGGAATCTCGTCGCCTGGTTTGAGCAACGGCAGTTTTTTGAGAGTCCGGTAGCGATTTTCGCGCTCCCGTTGCCAGGCTTCGAGCCGTTCCTGCTCAGCTCGGCGCTGTTTTTCCAGCAATGAAACCGTGGTCTTATCCCGTTGTTGCCGGGTAAATTCGAGATCGTGCAGGAATGCCTGGTAATCCGGATCGTCAGCGACTCTTCGTTGATGCCGGCGGGCCAGTTCCGGCGCCAGCGTTGCCAAGCGCCTTTCTCCTTCATAACGAGTCGCGGGGATTTCGTCCCAGGGCAAGGCGTTTTTCTGTGCGCTTTCGCCAAGGTCATCGCTGTCCAGTATCGACGGAATAGCGATATCCGGCAGTACGCCACGATGTTGGGTGCTGCCGCCGCTGACCCGATAGAATTTGGCGATGGTGATTTTTAACTGGCCCTGTGGTTCACGGGTCCGGGTGAGCCGGCTCAGGTCCACTAGGGTTTGCACCGTGCCCTTGCCGAAAGTCGGATCGCCAATCACGATGCCGCGCCCATAATCCTGAATGGCGCCGGCAAAGATTTCCGAAGCCGAGGCGCTGGCGTGATCGACCAGCACCGCCAGAGGACCATTATACACCTGGCCTTCGTCCTTATCTTCCTCGACTTCCACGCGGCCACCAGAATTTCTGACCTGAACCACTGGCCCCTCGTCGATGAACAGCCCGGTTAAATCGACGGCTTCCTG
Source organism: Candidatus Competibacteraceae bacterium (assembly GCA_020444905.1). Lineage (GTDB taxonomy): Bacteria > Pseudomonadota > Gammaproteobacteria > Competibacterales > Competibacteraceae > UBA2383. The sequence continues at coordinate 3,085 of JAGRHQ010000147.1, read as the reverse complement.
CAGCGAGCCACCGCCATTCTCGCGTAAATCCAGCACCAGTCCATCAATTCGGCCTTGCAGTTCTTTTAACAATCGCCGAACATCGCGGGTGGTGCTGCGGTAATCCTTGACGCCCCGTCGAGCCGCTTCAAAATCGCTGTAAAATGCCGGGACGGTAATGACGCCCACTCGCAGCTCACGACCACCGGAGTCCTTGAAGGTTTTGATCTCACTCTTGGCCGCCTGTTTTTCCAGCTTGATGGTGTCACGCACCAGGCGCACCGATTTTTCCGCCGCCGTCGCTCCGGCTTTGCCTGGCAGGATTTTCAGGCGCACCACCGTACCGCGCGGGCCACGGATTTTCTCGACGACATCGTCAAGTCGCCAGCCTACGACATCCACCCACGGATCCTCATCACCCTGGGCAACAGCGACGATCTTGTCGGTAGGGCGAATCTGCTGACTGAGATCCGCTGGACCGCCCGTCACCAGCTCCACAACCGTGACCTGTTCGTCTTCCATGCGTAATACGCAACCAATACCCTCCAGCGACAGACGCATTTGAATGTTGAAGTTCTCGGTGTTGCGCGGCGAAAAGTAAGCGGTATGCGGGTCGAACGCCTGGGCCACTGCATTCATATACCACTGAAAAACATCGTCGCTGGTCGATTGCAGGGCTTGCCGTAGGCGGTTGTCATAGCGCTTGCTCAGCAATTCGCGGGCCTCGGCCTGATCCTTGCCTGACAGGATCAGGGTCAGCATTTCATGCTTCAGCCGCTTGCGCCACAAGTCATCCAGTTCTTCGGACGTCCTGGCCCAAGGCGCATCCTTGCGGTCCAGGTTCAGCGATTCGTCGACATCGAAGCGAAATTCCTGTTTGAGCAGAGACTGAATACGGGCGGTTCGCTCGGTCAGTCGGCGCAGATAGGTATTGAAAATGTCATAGGCCGGATGCAGGTCGCCCTCCTTGACCGCGTCATCCAGAGTCGTGCGATAGGGTTCGAAACGGGCGATATCGCTGGCCAGAAAATAGGAACGGCTGAAATCGAGACTGTCGAGATAGGCGTTCAACACCAGCGACGATAGCGCATCATCCAATGGACTTTGCCGATAATGATGTTGCGACAGCAGGTTAGCGATGGTCCGATCCAGTGAATCCTGACGAGAGGTTGGCGCCAGGGTTTTGACTTGGAAATTCGGGTTGGCGTCATCCGGTCTGGCGAAGACGCCAGGCGCTTCCAGAGTCAGGATCAGCGACAGTAGCAGGGTCGTCAGGATTTTCAGGCTTGGAAAAGGGTAGTGCATGATGTTTCTCAATAGAGAGAGGCCGTGAACGCAGCGCCGCTCCCGCTCAGAACGGGGCGGGATGCACCAGGACAATATCGGTGGCGACCGGTTGCTTACCGTTCGGTTCGGCCAGGGTGAATTCAAAAATATGGTTGCGAGACGGCAACTTCATAACATTGAAGCCATCGGGCAGGCTGGAATCGTGGAAGAACGCCGTTCGATAAGGGGACTCGGAGTCGCGCGAATCGGTTTTCCACAAATATGGGGATAGCTTGACCAAAAAACGCATGAAGCCAAAGCTTTTATTATCGTCATGGTGGTAACAATAACCACGGACTCGGGATCCCATGGCTCCCCAGATCGGCGATAGATAGTCATCGCCCCGAGTGGGTAACAGTCCTGGCACCAAGTAACCAGAAACAAACATATCGGATTCTCTGCGCAGTTCCTCGGAAACATTGTCGAAAGCCAGGGTCTCCACTCGGCAACCCTTGTTTTGCAAGGCGCGCACCACCTGTACAAAATCCCCATCGCCGGTGGCCAACAGCACCCGATCCAGATTCTCCGACTGCAGCAGGACATCGACCGCCATGTCGAGATCGGCGTTCGCCTTCCCGTAACGGTTCCCAGCTTCATCCTGGAACCACTTGACCCGTTTTTCGATGACTTTATAACCCAGTTCACGAAGAGCCGATTGATAAGCACGGGCCTTGTCTCGATAGACCATGTTGGTTTCGGCGCGTTCCTCATCGTAAGAGAGATAGACATTCAAGCGCAGGGGTTCAGCATAATCGCGGCAGGCGAATTCGCGCAGTATGTCGTATTGCATACGCTGGCCACCGTTACGGGAAATATTGGAGGCGTCTACATAAACACCCACCTTGGCATGGGATTTGAAATCGATAGTAGTCATACTTGTTCTAAAACTCGTTGAATTGCTGGAATGATGTTAGAAAAATAAACTGTATTTTTTCAGAGACAGTTTGGGGCGCGCTTGAATGCCGCTCCTTTTTACAAAGTCTAGCATTTTACCTGTTTTGGCGGCTTTACTGATACAGTTCTTGCCATGACGCATTGATCGATGTCAGTGGGGCGGACGATGAAGGCCAGTCGGCGAGATCGCCCACTGGCCACAGCCGATGATCGTTCCGTCTAGCTTTGCTTCATGTCCAGCAATGGCTTGATCAAATCCAGCGGCACTGGAAACACCACGGTCGTGTTGTTATGAACGCCGATATCAGCGAGGGTCTGCAAATAGCGCAATTGCAGGGCTTGGGGTTGCGAAGCGATGATTTGGGCAGCCTGGCGAATGCGTTCAGCCGCCTGAAATTCTCCCTCAGCGTTGATGATCTTGGCGCGTCGCTCCCGTTCGGCTTCCGCCTGGCGGGCAATCGCACGGATCATGCTTTCGTCGATGTCCACATGCTTCACTTCCACATTGGTTACTTTGATGCCCCAGGCATCGGTCTCAGCATCCAGAATCGTCTGAATATCCTGGTTCAGCTTTTCTCGTCCGGCCAGCATTTCGTCCAATTCGTGCTGGCCCAGCACTGAACGCAGTGTGGTTTGCGCTAACTGGCTGGTGGCGGCGAAGTAGTCCTCGACCTGAATAATCGCCCGTTCCGGTTCAATGACCCGAAAGTAAACGACTGCATTGACCTTGACCGACACATTATCGCGAGAAATCACATCCTGACTGTGCACGTCCATGACCACCGTGCGCAGGTCAACACGCTTTATTTGCTGAATGACCGGAACCACGATGATCAGTCCAGGTCCTTTGACGGCCTGAAAGCGGCCCAGAAAAAACACCACGCCG
>JAGRHQ010000146.1 GCA_020444905.1 Candidatus Competibacteraceae bacterium | reverse complement strand
CATCCTCATTAACCTAATCATTGCGACTGCCGTTGCGCTGCTGGCGGAGACGGTGATGCTCACGGTGCGCGGTCGACCGCTGGCGCTCCATCTCAGCGACTTCAGCGCCGTGGTCACCGCCTGGTTGCTAGCCGTAGCGCTGCCGCCGCTGGCGCCGTGGTGGCTGACGGCTCTGGGCATTGTGTCAGCCATCATAGTCGCTAAACATCTGTATGGAGGGCTGGGCTATAACCCATTCAATCCAGCGATGATCGGTTACGTGGTGCTGCTGATCTCCTTTCCGCGCGAAATGAGCACCTGGCTGATTCCACATGGTCTGGATCAGCCGCATGCCCTGACTTTTCTGGAAACGCTGCAAGCGATTCTCAGCAACGAATGGCCAGCGCGTTTTACCCTGGACGCCCTGACCGGCGCGACCCCGCTTGATGCGCTGCGCACCCAGATCGGATTGGGGTTGACAGTGACCGAAATTCGCAACAGTCCGGTGTTTGGCATCGTCGCCGGTCAAGGTTGGGAATGGGCGGCGCTGGGCTTTCTGGCGGGCGGTTTATGGCTGATTTATACCCGGACCGCCGATTGGCGAATTCCAGTGGGGATGCTGGGCGGGCTGGCGGTGATCGCCACGGTCTTCTATCTGGTTGACTCACAGCGTTACGCGCCGCCGTGGTTTCATCTCTGGAGCGGCGCGGCGATTTTCGGCGCTTTCTTTATCGCCACCGACCCAGTGACCGCCAGCACAACCTCACGCGGTCGGCTGATCTACGGGATGGGCATTGGCATTCTGGTGTACATCATTCGCGGCTTTGGCGGCTATCCCGATGGCGTAGCGTTCTCGGTGCTGCTGATGAACATCGCCGCGCCGACGATTGATCTCTACACACAACCCCGAGTGTTCGGAGCGCGACGCGGATGAAGAAAGTCGCACGCAGCATGGGCATTGCCGCCCTGATTCTGGCCGGGTTCGCCATGGTCGGCACGAGTCTGGTTGCCGTGACCTATAGTGGAACCAGGGACATCATTGCTGAGGCGCAACGAGCGGCGCTGGAGGCCAGTCTCAATGCGCTGGTGCCAGCGGATCGTTACGACAACCGGGTGACTGAAGATCGGATTGAAGTGGTTGCCCCGGAGTGGCTGGGCATCGATCAGCCGGTCACGGTTTACCGGGCGCGCAAGCAAGGCCAACCGGTTGCTGTATTCGCAACGCCTACAGCGCCGGATGGGTATGCCGGCCCTATTCAACTGCTGATCGGCGTCTATGTGGATGGAACACTGGCCGGGGTGCGGGTGCTGGAGCACAAGGAAACGCCCGGTTTGGGGGATGGTATTGAGGAACGGCGTTCACCGTGGATTCTGGGGTTTAATGGAAAGTCGTTGACGAATCCTTCCTCGAAACAATGGAAGGTGAAACGGGACGGCGGCACGTTTGATCAACTGACGGGGGCAACCATTACGCCCCGAGCAGTGGTTAAGGCAGTCCACAAATTTCTGGAGTATGTTCGGGATCATCAGCAAGAACTGTTTGCGCCGGCGGCGAAAGAGTAAGCGCTGAGACAGGCTATTAAAACGCTTCGCCATTACCGGCAAATGACCAGGGACGCTCCACGGTCGCCAGCGCAAAGGTTTGACCTTTCACAACCCCATTCAGGAATCAATCTGTTTCGCCCACCACATCAACACCGGGAGGAGGAGTGAATTTCAGCAGACCCGGATCGAGGACCGGGTTGCGCTCCAGATGCTGAAAATCCAGCCGGGTGCGCTGGCCGAAATGATCCTCCAATTCCAAACTGACCAGCAGATCGCCCTTGAACGCCACTCGCAACAATCGGAATTCCGACTGTGGCTGGCGCGGCGTCAGTTCGTACCAGCTCACGCCATTCTGCTGGCGAACCGGACCCACAGTAAAGGTCTCTTCAATCGGCGCCGCGCCGCTGAGCAACGCCAGGGGGGTTGAACTCAGCGCCGTGTCCAATTGACGAACGGTGACCTGCGCCAGATCAACGTCATAGGCCCATAACCGCTTGCCGTCAGCAACGATGATCTGTTCCGCCGGCGTCTGATAATCCCAGCGGAACCTGCCTGGCTTTTGCATCAACATTTGGCCGCTGGACGTCTGCACAATCCGGGACTGTTCATCGAACACCCGCTGGATAAAATCCGCCCGCAGCGACTGCAAGTCCTGGAAATAGGATTGCACCAGCGACTGAGGCGCAGCCTGGACCGATAGGGTCAGGCTCCCTCCCAGAACCAGCGCGAGCAACATGCGCACCCATCTATAAATCAGGTTATGCTTTCGAAGCATCAGATAACTCCAAGTTAGATCAACCACCGTGGTCTTCCCTTTCGTCGTTCCCGCCGCTGCTCTCACCTTATCCCTGCGGCTCCGCCAACACCTCATCAAGGTAATCTGGCGCGCCGGTCTGACGCAGATATTCCACGACCCGATTGACTTCATGATCATCAACAAACGCCCCATGCACCCGTTGCGGCAATCCGGCTCCGGGAGGCAGATACAGCATGTCGCCATGCCCCAGTAACTGTTCCGCGCCCATCTGGTCAAGAATGGTGCGCGAATCCACCCGCGATGAGACCTGGAAAGCGATCCGGGTAGGAATATTGGCCTTGATCAGACCGGTAATTACATCCACCGATGGCCGCTGGGTTGCCAGAATCAGATGAATACCGGCAGCTCGCGCCTTCTGCGCCAGACGGGCAATCAGTTCCTCTACCTGCTTGCCGACGATCATCATCATGTCGGCCAGTTCATCGATCACCACCACGATGAACGGCAACGGTTGCAACACCGTAATCTCGCCTGGGATTCCGGCGTTATCTGGGTTCCAGAACGGATCGGCCAATCCTTCTCCAGCATCCAACGCATCCAGCACCTTGCGATTAAACCCGGCGATATTACGCACCTTCAGCGCCGCCATCAGCCGGTAACGCCGCTCCATCTCGGCCACACACCAGCGCAGGGCGTTCACCGCTTCCTTCATGTCGGCCACTACCGGCATCAGCAGATGCGGGATGTCCTCGTACATGGACAACTCCAACGCCTTCGGGTCCACCAAAATCAGCCGCACATCGCGCGGCGGGGATTTGTAAAGCAAACTCAACAGCATGGCGTTGATCGCTACCGACTTACCGGAACCGGTTGTTCCGGCGACCAACAAATGCGGCATCTTGTTCAAGTTCGCCACCACCGGATTACCGCCAATATCCTTACCCAACGCCAGAGTCAGCGGCGCAGTGGACTGGGCATAGGCCAACGACTCCAACGTCTCGCGCAGATGGACAATCTCCCGCTTGCGATTGGGGATTTCCAGGCCAATGACCGACTTGCCGGGAATGATCTCCACCACGCGGACGCTGGTCACCGACAAACCGCGCGCCAAATCCTTAACCAGATTGCTGATCTGATTGACCTTGATGCCTGGGGCCGGTTCGATTTCAAAGCGGGTAATGATCGGCCCCGGCTCCACGGCAACCACCTGGACCGCGATGCCAAAGCTTTTGAACAAGCTTTCCAGCCGGTGCGACATCTCGTCGAGCAGATCGCTCCCATAGCCGGTCGTGCGCAGCGGCGGCGAGTCAAGCAACTCCAGCGGCGGCAGGGCAACGGGTATGGACGGGCGTGGCGGCGCTACGCGACGGGCCGTAGTGGTCACAGGCGCGACCGTCCGGGATTGAGTCAGGGAGACCGGTTCGGCGGGAGTCACTGGCGTAGCCGGAACATCAGCAACCGCTTCCTTGCTCCGGTTCCGAGAAACTGGTTGCGGAGGCGGCACAATCTCATCCTGCTCTTCACAGGAAGCGGTTAGAGGGAGAAGGGAAGCGTTGGCGGAGGATGAATGAGTAGGCAGAACCGGCACCAAGGTTAAGTCGGATACTGATCGATCACCTATGGTCTCCTCGGGTGGTTGAACCACCGCCTCGGAGGGCAGATTAAACATGGGTTCAATCCGCGCCGAATGCCGACCTTCTCCAGCTATCGACCCGCGCTCAGCACTTGCAACCGGAGATTGCAAGGCAGCGGGCTTGATGGTCAGTTTCGAGGGGTCATTGGCGTCGCCAGGAGGCGCTACAGCTGCGTCCAGCAAATCCCCGATATCAGTTCCCAGGCGGCGCCTACGCTGCCAGGCTCGCGACTTTTCGGCAACAACATCTACCCACCCCATCAAGGTCTCACGCGATTGTTCCATCCATCGCGCCGCCAGCGAGCGTTCTGTCCGCTGCACGGCAGTCTCAGTGACCGATTCCGCAACAGGATTCGGGGAATTCATAGTTTCCCCGGAGTCCAGTTCGTCATCCTCCCGATCTGCATCGACCGCACGTTGACGGCGCGCTCCAGACGTCGACCCCATCATCCAGCGCAGCGGCGTCAGCGCCAACCAGCCCGCCATATCCAATACCCAGAGCGTCGCCCGGCCGATCCAGTCCATCATCGTCACCCAGGGAACGCCAGTCATCAGCGTCAACCCCGCCAGCAGCAGGGCGGCCATGAACAAATTACCGCCAGCAAAACCAAACGCCCCGGTCAGAAACTGGCCAACATGCATCCCCACCAGTCCGCCTGCGGAACCATCACCTGGGATGGCTTCCGGCGAAACCCGCAGATGCAATGCCGCCAGTCCACAGGCGGTCGCCAGCGCGACGGCAAATCCCAGAACCCGATACAACACAATTTCCGCATCCAGTTCCAGCAACGCCCCACGCTTGAATAAGCGCCAACCCGCGAACACCAGACCCAACGGTAATAAATAAGCTGGATAGCCAAACATATACAGAGTAACGTCCGCAAACCAGGCGCCGACTATCCCACCGAGGTTATGCAGCTGGACAACCTCGACGGTATGGGTCCAGGCCGGGTCCGCCAGGTTGAATGTCGCTAATGCGACGATCATCGCCAGTGCCACTACGGCGAACAGCCAGAAACTAATTTCACGGAGTACGCTGTTGAAGAAACGGAAAATACCAACACGAATGACGGATGGTTCTTTTTTAATACGATATGCCTGCGCCAAAATTGCAGTCCTTACTGTCTGAATATCGTTGGCATGACCCCAACGACAAAGCCCCGCATGGAGCGGGGCTTTGTCTAGGATTAGATTGGTGGAAATTGTTATTTTGCAGCCGCGAATTTTTTGACCATCGTAGCTTGTGGACCCTTGGGTCCGACCTTAACGTCGAACTCAACTTTTTGGTTTTCCGCTAAAGTTCGGAATCCCTTGCCCTCGATTACTGAGTAATGAACGAACACATCACTGCTGCCATCTTCCGGGGCGATAAAACCGAAACCCTTTGCTTCGTCAAACCACTTCACAGTACCAATGCGCATTATGAACACAACCTCAAAAAAAATTTTCCTTTGTGCCGAGCCGCTTTATCCAGCGAATACTAACGGGAGCGTTCGCCAGCCAGAGAATCGACGCTGGGTCTTTGGAGGTTCGCGACCTCTACCCAAGGCGAAAATTACGTGAAAGCTATGGATTCCGCAAGTAAATTTTATGTGCGCTTGCACAAGACCCATGCGAGAATAACGACCTCAATCAAACCCGGTATGATTAAGCTTTCTCAAACAAAACCTTAATAATTTTCGTGGAAAACCTCCTCACTCTTTTACACAATCGGCTAACGGAATGTCCGACCCGTGACCGCGCCGGGTTGGCCCATCGCCTGCGCGGGCTGCGCCGGCGCTTGCGCGAGGGCAAACCGGTGGATCGCGGTCTGGAACAATTGACCTGCGAACTGGAGGCTGCTGCGAACCGGCTGAAGGAACGCCGCGCTCAATTGCCGATCCCCGCGTTCGATGACGCTCTGCCGATCAACGCTCATCGTGAAACCATCGCCGCGGCGATCCGCGATCATCAAGTGATTGTACTGTGTGGCGAAACCGGCTCCGGCAAGACCACCCAGTTGCCGAAAATCTGTCTTTCCCTCGGCTTGGGCGCAGCCGGCTTGATTGGCCATACCCAGCCGCGCCGGATCGCCGCCCGTTCCGTGGCGTCGCGCATTGCCTCGGAGCTAGGAACCACGGTCGGCGGACCTGTCGGCTACAAAGTGCGCTTTTCCGACCGGGTCGGGCCGGAAACCGTGGTCAAGCTGATGACCGACGGCATTTTGCTGGCGGAAACCCAAAGTGATCGACGGCTTGACCAATACGAAGTCCTCATCATCGACGAGGCTCATGAGCGCAGTCTGAATATCGATTTCCTGCTGGGCTATCTCAAGCGCCTGCTGCCGCGCCGCCCTGACCTGAAGCTGATCATCACCTCGGCGACCATCGACCCAGAGCGCTTCTCCCGCCACTTCGACCATGCGCCGATGATCGAAGTCTCCGGGCGAACGTATCCGGTGGAAGTACGCTATCGACCCTTGCTGGCGGCGGATGAAGATGAACGCGATCGCGATTTACAACAGGCGATTCTGGACGCCGTGGACGAAGTTTGGCGGCAAGGGCCAGGCGATATTCTGATCTTTCTCTCTGGCGAACGGGAGATTCGTGAAACGGCGGAAAGTTTGCGCAAGCATCACCCGCCGAATACGGAAATTCTGCCGCTGTATGCCCGGCTGTCCGCTGCGGAACAGAATCGGGCGTTTCAGCCGCATGGCCGACCGCGTATTGTGTTAGCGACTAATGTAGCTGAAACCTCGCTGACCGTGCCGGGCATTCGCTACGTCATCGACCCCGGTATGGCGCGCATTAGCCGTTACAGCCCGCGCGGCAAGATTCAACGCTTGCCGGTAGAAAAAATTTCCCAGGCCAGCGCACAGCAGCGGGCAGGGCGTTGCGGACGGGTCATGGCCGGAGTGTGCGTCCGTTTATATTCAGAGGAAGATTTCCAGTCCCGCCCGGTCTTCACCGATCCGGAAATCCTGCGCACCCATCTGGCGGCGGTGATCCTGCAAATGTGCGCGTTGAATCTGGGCCGCCCGGAGGATTTCCCGTTCGTCGATCCCCCGGATTCCCGGCAAATCAGCGACGGATTTCGCCTGTTGTTCGAGTTGCAGGCGGTCGATGAGCAGCGCGGCGTCACCGAACGAGGCCAGCAACTGGCGAAATTGCCAGTCGATCCCCGATTGGGGCGAATGTTGCTGGCGGCGCAACAGGAACGCAGTTTACGCGAAGCGCTGATTATTGTAGCGGCGCTGGCGATTCAGGACCCTCGGGAACGGCCCCTGGAGAAGCAGCAGGCAGCGGATGAGAAACACCGCCGGTTCCGCGATGAGCACTCCGATTTCCTGGCTTTGTTGAAACTCTGGGACTACTACCATGAACAAGTCCGTCAGCTTTCCAAAAACCAGTTGCGCAATCTCTGTCAGAAGGATTTTCTGTCATTCGTGCGGATGCGGGAATGGCATGACCTGCATCAGGAATTATTAGGGCGGGTCACCGAAATGGGGATGCGGCTTAACGACGAACCCGCGCCTTATGACCGCTTGCACCGGGCGCTGCTGACCGGTCTGCTCGGGCATCTTGGGTTAAAGCAGGAAGAGAACGCCTATCTCGGCGCACGGGGCCGGAATTTCTACCTGTTCCCCGGTTCCGGGTTGTTCAAAAAGCGCCCGCGCTGGGTTATGGCGGCTGAACTGGTGGAGACCACCCGGCTCTACGCCCGCACCGTGGCGAGGGTTGAACCGGATTGGGTCGAGCATTTAGCCGGGCCGTTGCTCAAGCGCGCCTACGCCGAACCGCATTGGGAGAAGCGTTCTGCTCAGGTGACCGCCACCGAGCGGGTCACCTTGTATGGTTTGCCTATAGTCGCCGGTCGCCGCGTCAATTATGGGCCGCTGGACCCGGCGCTGGCGCGGACTCTGTTTATTCGTCAGGCGCTGGTCGCTGGCGAATTCCATTGCAAGGCGCCCTTTTTCCAGCATAACCGGCAATTGCTGGAAGAATTGACCGAACTGGAAACCCGCGCCCGTCGCGATTTAACCGCCGATGAGGAAGCGCTGTACCGCTTTTACGATGAGCGGATTCCCGAGGGCATTTACAGCGGCCCGCGTTTCGAGACGTGGCGGAAAAAGGTCGAACGGGAACAACCCCGCCTACTGTTCCTGGATCGTGAGACCTTGCTGGCCCCTGCCGCAACGGCGGTCGATGGCGAGAATTTCCCGGATTACCTCAATCTCGACGGATTGAAATTACCCTTGCGTTACCGTTTCGCGCCGGGTGACGAAGAGGATGGCGTAACCTTGACCGTGCCGCTGGCCGCAGTGAATCAGGTCGATCCGAAGCGGCTGGACTGGCTGGTGCCGGGCCTGCGGGCGGAACGCATGGCGACGTTGCTGAAATCACTGCCCAAGGCGTTGCGGCGGAATTTCGTGCCGGTTCCCAACTATGTGCAGGCATTGTTGGAGGTGATCGATCCGGGCGAGGGGTCGCTGACCGAGGCGATGGCGGAGCGCCTGGAGCGCATGACCGGGGTGCAAATTCCCGAGGATGCCTGGAATCCCGAGGCCGTTCCGCCGCATCTACGGATGCGCTTTCGGGTGGTCGACGCCGATGATCGGGAACTGGCGGTCGGGCGCGATTGGGGCGTGATTCAACAACACTTGCGCGGCGAGGCGCGGGCGGGATTCGCTGCACTGCCGACGCCGGAGCTTGAACGGGAACAGGTGCGCGACTGGGACTTCGGCGAGCTGCCGGAAGAAGTCAGTTTCGTTCGAAATCATATTCAGTTGCGCGGCTATCCAGCATTGATCGCCGAACCGGATGGAACGCTGGCGCTGCGGATATTAGATTCGCCCGCGCGGGCGAAACTGGCAACCCGCGCTGGTTTGCGGCGATTGATCGGCTGGCGGCTGGGGCCAGTGTTCAAGTCGCTGGCGCGCGATCTGCCCCAATTTCAGCGAATGACGCTGCATTATCTGGGACTGGGGACCCAAGAGCAGTTACGGGAAGATGTGCTGAACGCCATTCTCGACCGGGCGTTTCTCACGGATGAACCGTTGCCGCGCGACCGGGCCGCGTTCGAGGCGTTGCTGGAGCGGGGTAGAAACCGCTTGTCAGCGGCGCGAGCGGACATTGGACAAGTTGCGGCGGAAACTCTGGCGGCTTATCACGATACGCGCCGGATGTTGAGCAGTGAATTGTCGCCGGTCTGGGGCGAGGCGCTGACCGATATCCGTGACCAGTTGGCGCATCTGATTTATCCCGGCTTTCTCAGCCAGACTCCGGCGGAATGGTTGCCGCATTTGCCGCGTTATCTACGCGCGATGGCCGTGCGCTTGAACAAGCTTCGTCAGGCCCCGGACAAGGATCGGCAACGGTGTGGCGACATCATTCGGTTGTGGGAACATTGTAAGCGGCAACTGGCGCAGAATGCCGAACGGGAACGGCATGATCCGGAGTTGATTCGCCTGCGCTGGCTGGTGGAGGAGTTGCGCGTGTCCCAGTTCGCCCAGGAATTGAAGACCATCATTCCGGTATCAGCCAAACGGTTGGAAGAACAGTGGAATCGGGTGAAGAAAGGGTTATCCTGAACCTTGACCTGGAAAGGCAATAACGCGGGAATTGGGACTGACGAATCATGGACGCCATCAAAATTCGCGGCGCGCGCACCCATAATCTGCAAAACATCGATCTGGATCTCCCCCGCGACCGGCTGATCGTCATCA
>JAGRHQ010000145.1 GCA_020444905.1 Candidatus Competibacteraceae bacterium | reverse complement strand
GCCGCCCGCTGCGACCGCGCGACCTTTATCATTGCGGGCTTACCTCTCACTCTCAAGGACCGTTTCGCATGAGTCACCACTGGTTTGACGACCCGATTCCCACCCCCGATGAAACGACGTGCGCCGCCGCCCGTGAACGTCAGGCGCAATTGACCAAGCCGCCGGGTTCACTGGGCCGGCTGGAGGAACTGGGCGTCACCCTGGCGTCCATGCAGCGCACCCAGCAACCACAAGTCGAACAGGTCTGGATTACCGTATTCGCCGCCGACCACGGTGTAGTCGCCGAAGGCGTATCCGCTTTCCCGCAGGCGGTGACTGCTGAAATGGTGCGCAATTTCGCGCGGGGCGGGGCCGCCATTAGCGTCTTGGCCCGTGAGTGGGGCGCGCGATTGGATGTGGTGAATGTAGGGACGGCGCAACCCCTGGAAGAATTGCCCGGCGTGCTGGACGCCCGCGTGGGTCCCGGCACGGCCAATTTTGTTCACGAACCGGCGATGACCGTTGAACAAGTGCATGATGCGCTGATGGCGGGTCACCATGCGGCGGATCGCGCGGCCATCAACGGCGCACAGTTATTCATTGGCGGGGAAATGGGCATCGGCAATACCACGAGCGCTGCGGCCATCGCCTGTTCCTTGCTCGGTCGTCCGGCTGCGCAACTGGCGGGACCGGGCACGGGACTGGACACGGTGGGCGTCACCCGCAAAGCGTTGGCGATTGAACGCGCCCTGGCGAAGTTGCGCAGCGACAAGCCGCTGGAGGCGTTGCAACGGTTGGGAGGGTTCGAGATCGCCGCGCTGACCGGCGCGTACTTGCGATGCGGTCAATTGGGATTGCCGGTTTTGGTGGATGGCTTTATCGCTACGGTTGCGGTGCTGGTCGCGGTGCGCCTACGACCAGAACTGGCTCGCTGGCTGTTTTACGCCCATTGTTCCGCCGAGCCGGGTCATCGCCGCCTGCTGGAGGCGCTGGACGCCAAGCCATTGCTCGATTTGGAGATGCGTCTTGGCGAGGGGAGCGGCGCGGCAGTTGCGTTGCCAATCCTGCGCGCCGCCGCTGCACTGCACGCGAGCATGGCAACCTTTGATGAAGCGGGAGTCTCGCAAGCATGAATGACTTTACCATCGTCGATCTGTTGCGGCATGGCGAACCGGAAGGCGGGCAAAAATTCCGGGGGGCGATCGATGATCCCTTGAGTGCGCGCGGTTGGGAGCAGATGCGCGCAACGGTCGGCGATTATCGGGAATGGGAAACGATTATCAGTTCGCCGTTGATCCGTTGCGCGGCGTTTGCCCGGGCGCTGGCGCAGCAATTAAACCGCCCATTGGAAATTGTCGAGGAGTTCACCGAAATCAGTTTCGGCGTGTGGGAAGGGCGTTCGGTGGCCGAGGTGCATGATGCCGAACCACAAGCGTTGGGGCGCTTCTGGCGCGATCCGGTTGCCTGGCCGATTCCCGGCGGCGAACCGGTCGTGGACTTCGACCGGCGCATCGCCCGGGCGTGGACCGATCTGCTGAAACGTTATCAGGGCCGGCATGTGTTGCTGGTCGCGCATGGCGGCGTCATTCGCATGGTGTTGCGGCAACTGCTGGACATGCCGGTGCGGCGCATCTGGCGCATCGAAGCGCCTTTTGCTTCGCTTACCCGGATGCGGGTGCATTGCGACCCCGAGGCCGAACCGCATTTGGTGTTTCACAACGGCCGTTTGGCATGATCCGTCCCCTGGCGCTGGCCCTGCAATTGCTAACCCGGTTGCCGGTTCCCGCCCTGACCGCGCCGCCGCAACCCTGGGAGCTTGGGCAAGCAGTGCTGTTTTTTCCATTCGTGGGCTTGCTGATCGGCGCGTTGCTGATCGGATTGCATACAGCGCTGTGGTGGGCTGATCCTGGAGTGCTCGCGGCGCTGATGCTGGCGGTCTGGGTGTTGTTGACAGGTGGTTTGCACCTGGATGGGCTGGCCGATACCGCCGACGCCTGGATCGGCGGACAGGGCGACCGGGAACGCACGCTGGCGATTATGAAAGATTCGCGCAGCGGCCCAATGGCTATTTCCGCGATCATGTTGGTCCTGCTGAACAAGTTCGCCGCTTTACAGATGCTGCTGGCTGGCGATGCGCAGAATGCGTTGTTGCTGGCTCCGGTATGGGGCCGCGCCACGATTGTGCTGCTACTGGTGACAACACCGTATGTGCGGCCTGATGGGCTGGGTTCCCCGTATGCCGATACACTGCCGTGCGCGAGCAACGGCTTGCTGGTCAGCTCCATTGCGATAGCGACCCTTTTCCTGCTGGAGTGGTCGGGCGGCCTCCTGCTGGTTGTATTGGGCATGGGCGTTCTTGGCTTACGCCATGCCTGGCTGACGCGACTGGGCGGCGTCACGGGCGATACGCTCGGCGCAACCTGCGAATTGATGGAAACGCTAACGTTGTTGACGCTAGCGTTGTTGGTTGACGATTTTTAAGTTTTAAGCTTGCTGGCAGGGTTTCTACCAGGTCAAAGTCTGTGTTCCGTCCTTGAATAAGGCAGCGCCGGTCAGCTCCGGCTTGCCCACCTGAACACCCGGCAAGAGATCGCTTTCCTTAACGCCATAATGCTTCATGCACATCGGACAGGCGATGACCACACCGCCTTTGCTCAAGATTTCATCCAGCTTTTTTTGCTGCTCTTCATATTTCGCGGCATTGGTCTTGTCGCCGACATGAACCCCCTTATCGTTCAGAAAAATGGTCAGCGGATGGCCTCGCTCCATTTGCGCCTTGCCAAAGGTGATCGCCATGTTAGCGCGATGGGCGTCGTCAGTCGTCATGTTCACGAACAGCGGATCGGCGTCGCCCGCCAGCACGGGAGTAGTTATACCACTGACCATCAAGGCTAAAACCAGCAATAAGGTATTCACGAATTTCATGTTCTTTTCCTGTACAATGAGATTGAGTTGAAGACCGGTTTAACACCAATCGGCGCTGATTCTAACCCATCGATTATCATGTTCGCTTTGTCAATCCGCATTCACAATCAGCACAAATGAATGTAAGGCAGCCACGCCCGCGCGCGGATCTTCGACTCGCCCGCCAAAATCCACTCTAATTTCAGAGCAAATTTCTTTGCACTATTAACATAAATTTTTATAAATTAATTATTTAATTTTTCTGTGTATGTTTTTAAGTCTCCTGGCAGCGTGTAGCGACTAAGGAAATCCTGCCAATCAGGATAATTTGAATAGGCTGGCATTCTGCTTGCTTATAACCTTTAACAGTAATTCGTCTATGAATGCGATTTTATTTTTTTTATTAAAAAAACAAAAATATATTTTTTATTTGAGAATTGTTATCATTTATAATATGATACTTCCATTGTAGAAGTGCCGACAATGGTTGCCACGCGACCATCAACGCAGCTTCCTGGCTTGATTATTGTTAAGCGTTTGTTTAATCAAGATAAAATGGTGATATAAGTCATGAATCAAGCATTCGACAAAGACACGGCGATCCGAGTATTGAACCGGATTCTCGAACTGGAGCTGGCAGGCGTAGTGCGCTACACACACTACGCGCTGATGGTGTATGGCTACAATCGCATCCCGATCGTCGGCTGGCTTAACGCCCAGGCCGATGAAAGTCTGCTGCATGCCCGCCAAGCCGGGGAGTTGATCACCAGCCTGGGGGGGCACCCATCGCTCGGTATCGGCCCGCTACTGGAAACACACCAGCATGATATCGGCGATATCCTGCGGGAATCGCTGGCGCATGAGGGTGAAGCGCTCAAGGCATACTACGAACTGCTTGATATAGTGCGCGACAAGGACGTGCGGCTGGAAGAATATGCTCGCACCCAGATCGCTGAGGAGCAAACTCATCATGATGAAGTGGACAAAATGCTGCGGGCGCCGGTTCAAACCCGGACGGCGGTGGAGGAAGCTAAATGAACAGACTAAGTGAACAGGAACGCCGGGTGTTCGAGGCGGGTTGCGCTATAGGACTGGGCTTTACCCAACCCCTGAGCCTGATGCGGTGTGGCGGCGTCGGGCGCATTCTGGCCGTCCAGGCTAGTGATGGCAATCAGGAAGTCGAACGCGGCCTGTTGGAAATGGGGTTTGTGGAAGGCGCGCGTGTTGAAGTGCTGCACCATGGCTTTCTGGGTCGCGATCCGTTGGCGGTGCGCATTAATCAAACCATGACTGTGGCCTTGCGTCGCTGTGAAGCGAATGCCGTGTTGGTTGGGCCACTGCGCGATGCGGCGCTAGAGTCCGTGCCAGTGATGACGCTGGAGTATGCGTCATCATGACCACGACCACTTTGCCCATTGACGAGAGCCGGCTGGCGCGCATCGCCCTGGTCGGCCCACCTAACTGCGGCAAAACCACCCTGTTCAACACGCTGACCGGCAGTCGGCAAAAAACCGGTAACTACCCTGGCGTCACGGTTGAAAGGAAAAGCGGCCGCTTGCGAACGCCCGTTGGTCACACCGTTGAACTTCTCGACCTGCCGGGCAGTTACAGTCTGCGCGCGCGCAGTCCCGATGAGGCCATTACCCGCGATGTCGTGCTGGGCCGGCAGGCGCAGGAAGCCTCGCCGGATGTTGTCGTTTGCGTTACCGACGCGACGAATCTAGGGCAACACCTACGGTTGCTCCTGGAACTGCGGCAACTGGACCGACCGCTGATTCTAGCGCTGAATATGATGGATATCGCTCAGAAGCGTGGTTGCCAGATCAGCATCGACGCGCTGTCCCGGCAGTTGGGCATCCCTGTCGTCACCACCGTCGCGATGCGCAAGCACGGCGTACAAGACCTGCTGAATCAGATTGACCGGCTGTTGCAACAAAGGCCGGTCGCTGATGGAGCAACAGCGATGGATGCCTGGGAGGAACCCTCGCCCGACGCGATTCGTGCCTACCACCGAGAGGTCGAGCGCGTGTTGCAGGAAGCCGTCATCCAGGAAGGAGCGCCGGAACGCCTCACTCGGCAAATTGACAGTGTCTTGCTGCACCCGGTGGCTGGACCGCTGATTCTGCTGAGTCTGTTGTTTCTGATGTTTCAGGCTGTGTTCAGTTGGGCGGAAGCGCCGATGGACGCTATCGACGCAGTGATGGTCGGTTTGCAACAATGGCTGTCCGCGCACATGGCGGACAGCCTGCTCAAGAGCCTGATCGTTGACGGAATTATTGCCGGGGTCGGCGGGGTGATCATTTTCCTGCCGCAGATCCTGATTTTGTTCCTGTTCATTCTACTGCTGGAAGATTCCGGCTATATGACGCGCGCCGCGTTTCTGATGGATCGGCTGATGAGCGGGGTGGGTTTGAACGGGCGCGCATTTATCCCCCTGCTGTCCAGCTTTGCCTGCGCCATTCCCGGCATCATGGCGGCGCGCACCATCGCGCATCCCCTGGATCGCCTGACCACTATTTTGATTGCGCCGCTGATGACCTGCTCGGCGCGATTGCCGGTGTATGTCCTGGTTATCGCCGCCTTCGTGCCTAACACGACGGTTTGGGGCGGAATCGGCTTGCAAGGGCTGGTCATGTTCGGCTTGTACGCGACCGGCATTATTGGGGCGCTGGTGGTAGCGGGCGTGTTGCGCCTGACCGTGTTGCGCGGCGCGCGACAGCCGTTGTTAATGGAGCTGCCCAGCTATAAATGGCCAAATCCAGCGAATGTGTTATTGGGTTTGCTGGAGCGCGCCCGGATTTTTATGCGGCGCATCGGCACGATCATTCTGTGGGTCATGATTGTGCTGTGGTGTCTGGCGACGTTTCCCAGCGCGCCAGCGGGGGCGACTGAGCCGGCGATCAATTACAGCTTTGCCGGTATGATTGGACATGCGCTGGCGCCGCTGCTGGCGCCGATTGGGTTTAACTGGCAAATCGCTATTGCCCTGGTGCCGGGACTGGCGGCGCGCGAAGTGGCGGTGGCGGCGCTGGGTATGGTGTATGCCCTGAGCGGCAACGAAGAAGCGGTCACCGAGGCATTGAGCGTGGCGCTGGCTCAGGACTGGACATTGGCGACGGCGCTGGCCTTATTGGCCTGGTATGTGTTTGCCCCGCAATGTCTGGCGACACTGGCCGCGACCCGGCGCGAAACGAATTCCTGGCGCTGGCCGGTGTTCATGTTTGTTTACCTGATCGTGCTGGCCTATCTTGCGGCTTTCATTACTTACCGGGTCGCCCTGGCGTTGGGAGGCGGTTGAGATGGGATGGCAGGATGGATTGGCGCTGTTGATCGTGGCAGGCGCAGCTTTCAGGCTATTACGGGCTTACGCGCCAGTCGGCTGGTTTCGATTCGGCGCTGGCCGGGATGGGGATTGTTCCGCCAAGAGCGCTGAATCTACCAGTGAGTGTCACGGTTGCGCTTTGGGATCATCCTGCGCCAAGACGCTAATCCAGGTTCGCCCCAGCGTTATCCAGCAGGGCGAATAACTTCCGACTAAGCCTCTTTGATCAGCGCCTATTTGATGCTATCCAGAAGAATCTGCCGCTTTTGGCCGGAGGCAGCGGCAAAAATAGCCTCTGTCTCGCGTCGCTTGGCCTCATGAGTTGCGATTTTTTCAAGCAGTGCTTGTTGTTCGGCTTGAGAAGATAAAGGAATTAATAAGCTGGCGATGTCCGTTTCGTTGACGCTTGGATAACCAGCTTTGGGCATTTCGCTCATATCGGCTAATGGATGAAGTCCCAAGGAGGATGAGACGAACTACGTAGAATTTGCCGTACCCTTCCAGAATCCAGTAGCAAGGAGCATCGGTGCCATGATCCGTTTTCCGCTGACCGATTTGCTGAATCAGCAAGAATGTTACAATTTCCGCTCACGTCGGTAATTGGATGAGGGGAGGCGATATCAGGCTTTGCAGGAACCCGCAGGTGGCTCGTTTGAGATTATGTACCCATTCAAACATGGCGACGTACTGCGCCAGATACTCTTTGTGTACCCCTCGAAAGGGCCGTAGAAAATGCCGCAACCTGGTCCAAATGCCCTCCATTGTGTTGCAATGCACTTCACAAACACCATCGTCCCTGAAGCTTGGACCGGGTGGTACGCGGAGGATTTGTCACTATAAAACGTCGTACCTTCCTCGGTCTTGGACTCCACTTCAGGCTGAATAATTAGTTCGTCGGCGCTGCGCGCCGACGAACGGGGCGCGAGTTGCCAACTTCAGGTTCTCGGCGCTACGCGCCGTCGAACCCTCGTTGGAACGTCACCCCTTCGGGGCGACTTCGTCGTCCCGTACTCGCGTCCCTGCCACCCACCACGACCGAGGGAACTTTGACAGTTCCCCGTCGGGCGGCAGGGCCGCTCCGTGCAGGATGACGCTCAACTCGCGCCCCGTTGGCAGCACAAGTATCCTTACAGATACAACGGATTGTCAACTGCAAAAGACCAATTTCTGACGCGCGCTGACCCCTCTTCTTGAATTCTTCTCCCACTCGCGGGAGAAGAAGAGACTAGCACTGCCTCTTCGTCGTCGCAGCGCACATTCTTTGCACATCTCCTTCACATTTCGCACTATAATCAGGCAATATAATTCTTACCCATCAGGCTTATCAAGCCAAAAAAATCATAAAAAATTAGCAAAATAATAGCTTGCAAAGTTGGCCACTGGATTGCATTACCGAACTCCAAGGATCGATGCTCAACAAGCCCCTCTGGTTTGACAGCAGCATCGATTCGGGCGGCTAACGGGGGCCGCCGTCGCGGACTATGGCGTCCGGACGCGTGTCATTACAGTACGTGTTCGGACGCCCTTTTTATTTCCGCATGCTTGTAAGTTGCGTTAAGCTTTCAGCAACTTTTCCTTCTTGCCCGGAGTCCTCTCATGCTCCAACCCTTGGCCAACACCCGGATTCTGCTCGGTATTACCGGCGGCATTGCCGCTTATAAAAGCGCCGACCTGACGCGCCGTCTGCGCGAAGCAGGCGCTGATGTTCAGGTGGCCATGACCCCAGCCGCCACCGCCTTCGTGGCCCCTCTGACGTTCCAGGCGGTCTCCGGGCAACCGGTGCGCACGGAACTGCTGGATGTCAACGCCGAAGCCGGCATGGGGCATATTGAGCTGGCGCGCTGGGCGGACTTGATCCTGATCGCTCCGGCCACCGCCGATTTCCTTGCCCGCCTGGCGCATGGCATGGCGAATGATTTGCTTAGCACCCTGTGTCTGGCTACCGACCGGCCATTGGCGGTTGCGCCAGCTATGAATCGCCTGATGTGGCAAAATACCGCAACTCAGGACAATTGCCGACTGCTAGCGCGGCGCGGCGTCAAAATTTGGGGGCCAGGCAGCGGTGAACAGGCGTGCGGCGAGATTGGCGAGGGGCGGATGCTGGAGCCGCTGGAATTGCGAAATCGGGTCGTCGAGTTGCTGGGCGGGAAGGAAGAAGGCGCCAAATGGCAACCTGCGCCGTCCGTTGAAGAATCCCTGACTGCCCAGCCACTCACACCGCACGATTTGCAAGGTCTGACTGTATTGCTGACTGCTGGCCCCACCCGCGAGGCGCTCGATCCGGTGCGCTTCATCAGTAACCGCAGCACCGGAAAAATGGGTTTTGCTGTTGCCGCCGCCGCCGCGATGGCGGGGGCGCGGGTGACGCTGGTCAGCGGTCCCGTACACTTGCCGACGCCGCCCGGCATCGAGCGGATCGATGTGGAGAGCGCGCTTGAAATGCATGAGGCCGTGATGAACCAGGTCCGGCAGGTGGATATTTTCATTGCAACCGCAGCGGTCGCCGATTATCGCGCTACCCAGGCGGCAGAGCGCAAGATTAAGAAAACCGAAGAGATGTTGACCTTGGAACTGGCGCGCAACCCGGATATTCTCGCTGAAGTCGCTGCGCTGCGTGCTCATCGACCATTTACCGTGGGTTTCGCCGCAGAAACGCATGATGTGCTGCGCTATGCCGAGGACAAGCGTCGTCGCAAGAATCTGGACCTGATCGCCGCCAATCAGGTGGGCATCGCCGGCAGCGGCTTTGAAAGCGAGCAGAATGCCTTGCATGTGCTGTGGGAGGGAGGCGAGCGCGTGTTACCCTTGGCGGATAAGGACTGGCTCGGACAACAATTGGTTGCGTTAATCGCCGAGCGGTATCGAATCGGAAAAGCATGATGACTCATCAAACCATCGAGTTGAAAATCCTGAATCCCCGACTGGGCCAGGATATCCCTCTGCCTGAGTACGCCACGGACGGTTCAGCCGGTCTGGACTTGCGCGCCTGCCTGGCCGAGCCGCTGATCGTGCATCCAGGAGAAACGCATCTGATCCCGACTGGCATGGCAATCCATATCAGCGATCCTGGCTTGGCGGCGCTGGTGTTGCCGCGTTCCGGCCTCGGCCATAAGCATGGCATCGTGTTGGGCAATCTGGTAGGACTCATCGATAGCGACTATCAGGGCGAACTGCTGATCTCGTGCTGGAACCGGGGCCACGCGCCGTTTACCATTGCGGTGGGCGAGCGAATTGCGCAGATGATCATCGTGCCTGTGGTTCATGCACAATTCGCGATGGTTTCCGAATTCACGCCGAGCGGGCGCGGCGTAGGCGGTTTCGGTCATTCTGGGCGACATTAACTAATCCCTGATGAAAAAATCCATTTTTCGGGAATATGATACCAAATTGCGGTCAAAAAAGTATTAACTCTTTGCCAAAGCCTTTAAGATCCATGGGAAGCCCGTGATCGATT
>JAGRHQ010000144.1 GCA_020444905.1 Candidatus Competibacteraceae bacterium | reverse complement strand
TTCCGTCGCGGGTATTGGCGAGAAATTCACATCGCGCAAGCACATCCGCACATCGGTGCTGCGGTTCGGCCCCAGGCTGGTCGCCGATACAGTCAGCACCCGGTCAGCGCCACTGGTCGCCGCCAAATACACTGAGTCGCAATTTGCGCCGCTGGGATTGCAGGTATTCAAAATTCCGCACACATCCATATCGGTGGTGCATGCCATCAACACCGCGGTCTGTCCCAGGTTTTCCACTGGATAGGTCAGCGTGGTGCTAGCCACGCCATTCAGATTGGTGAAGGACGGCGACAATACTGCGCCGTGTACAGCGCGTCCGATGATATACGGCACCGTCCCCCGGTTGTTCTTGCCGCTATTGAATGGCTGACTCACGTTCAACACTTGCTGCCGGGGCACCGACTGCACCCGCCGCAGGGTCGTGTGATAACTGTTGTTAAAGCCGGTGGTGTCCAGGAATCGCCCATCCAGCACCAGCGAATCGAAGAGCAAAACGCCCTTGGTCCGGAAAGCGCCTTTACGCGCCCTGAATTGCAATTGCCCTTCAGTGGGGTCGCCATTGGCGCCGGCCATAAAGAAGGAACCCGGATTGTCGGGATAACCGGTCAGCGGGCCATCGACCAGGAAGAAATTGATTTGCGTATTGGGATTGGTCGGGTTGCCGTTGATGTCGTTGACCACGACGCTGACCACCCGGCTGTAGGTTCCGTCCAGAATGGGCGGATCGCCAAACCGCGACTGACCGGCCAACACCGCATCCACGTAAGGCCCGGTGAAAGTGATCGCAAAGGGTGGGCGCTCCTCGTTGTACACTTCGATTTCAATGCTGGCGCTCACCCGTTGCTGGGTGGTCGGATCTTGCGCTGAAGCGGTGATGATCACCGTGCCGGGCGTCTCGAATGCATGGAAAAACGCGGTTGAAATACCACTGCTTTCCAATGGCAGACTGCGAAAACCCTGGGTTGAGTCCTCGGGATTAAACAGCGCGCCCGAAGCCAGCGTCGGCGCTAAATCCAATTGAATATTGCCGGCCAGTAATCGCCCGTCCTGTTTCAACAGGGCCGTCAGCGTGCGGGTGTAGGGCAAACTCGGATTGACCGGTTGGCTGGATAGATTGACCGGAACTCGGGTGCTAGTGACCGATTCGCCGGTAACGGTATCGTTAACGTAAAGCTCGACGGTAATTAGCGGCCGCCCGGTAAACCCGCCATCGCCGCCGCCGGGATTGGTAAATCCCTGGGCCAGAACGTCGCCCATCCCCCCGCTGACCATCAACAGGATGATCAACATCAATAATTCTGTAAAATTTTTTAGCCCGCTTAACAGTGTTCGCATGGCTTGGCTCCCCGCAACACAAATTCATTGTTTATCTGGAAAATCAGAATTCAGTCCCCTTTTTTTTCAAAAGGGGGAGGCGAACGCCCGCCTGACTACTGCACCGCCGCTCCTCCCTCTTTCAAAATCTGCGGCGTAACGAAGATCAGGAGTTCGCGTTTAGTAGCGCTGTTAGAAGTAGTTCTGAATAAATAACCGAGCAACGGTACATCACCGAGTAAGGGTACCTTGGTCGTGTTATCAGTCTTGGTCTGCTCGAAGACTCCCCCGAGCACCACGGTTTCACCGTTATTGACCAAGACTTGCGTTTCGACTTCGCGCTTATCAATACTGACCTGTGGTCCCGTCGCGGTCGCCACCAGTGCGCCCTGCTCATCCTTGGAGACCTTTAGATCCATCCGAATCCGGTCATCCGGGGTGATCTGCGGCGTCACCTCCAGCTTCAGGAAGGCATCCTTGAACTCAACATTCGTGCCTGCATCGCTTATCGTCGAATAGGGAATCTGCCGACCCTGCAAAACCGTAGCTTTCTTCAAATCAGCCGTCACAACCTTCGGATTTGAAACGATTTCGGCATTCCCTTCGACCTGCTGCGCCGAGAGTTCCAAATCCACCAGATAATCTGCTCCCAAGATCGCGAAAGCGATGCTCGGACCGCCAACCGGCAGGTTCACACCGAGTCGATCGGGCAAGGGCGGCACCGCTACTGGGAAGGGCTGGCCAGTACTAAGCAAATTACCCACCGCACTATCGATCATGGCTCCCGTGGAATTCACATTGCCGCTCACGGTATTTACCCGGCCATCGCCTGTCGTACTGACTCCTGATACTCCAAATCGCGCTCCTAAATCCCGACTGAAATCATCACTGGCAATCACCACCCGCGAATCAATCATGACTTGCCGAATGGGCTTGTCGAGTTGTGTAACCAACTCGCGGATCTCACCCATTTTACTCGGTACATCCTTGATGATCAGGGTATTCGTCGGTTCATAGGGTTCCACCGAACCGCGCGGCGATAAAATACTCTGTTGCTGATCTTTCTCCCCGCTCTTCTTCTTCAATAATTCAGCAAGGTCCTTAGCCTTCGCGTAATTAACCTGAATAATCTCCGTTTGCAGCGGCACCAACTCTTCCACCGTCTTGCGCGACTCCAGATCCAGCTTCTCACGCGCTGCAATCTCCTCGGTCGGCGCAATAAAGATCACATTGCCATTCTGGCGCTTGTCCAGACCCTTGGTGCGCATGATGATATCCAACGCCTGATCCCAGGGCACATTCTGCAAGCGCAACGTCAGATTCCCTTTCACCGTATCGCTGACCACAATATTCAATCCGGTGAAATCCGCCAGGATTTGCAGGATCGCCCGCACCTCGATGTCCTGGAAATTCAGCGACAACAGATCACCCTGGTATTTCTTCTTCGACGGATCCAACTCCGCCGCGCGCCGCTCCTCCTCGGTATCCCGCTGCGGCGGACGCACCTCAATCACATACAAATCATCGGCCTGATACGCCAGATACTCAAAGGGCGGAACCGGCTGAATGCTCAACCGGGCGTTATCGCCCCGATTCAGCGCCTCAATCGTCGTCACTGGCGTCGCAAAATCCGTCACATCCAGCCGCCGCTGCTGACCACGGGGCAATTTCGCATTCTGGAAATCCGCCACGATCTGATTGCCTTCTTGACGCACATCCACCGCCGTACTGGCGCTGGACAACTTGACCGTGATCACGCCCTGCCCGGCGGGACCCCGCTTGAAATTCACATCGCTGACGCTGCGCGGCCCCGCGAAAGCTGGCGCTTCACTCCGCTTAGGCGCGGAAGCCGCCACCGAACCCGACGGACTCGGCGCTGGGGTCTTGGCAACTGTGGTTCCGGCGCTCTCCAGCGTCAGAATCACCGAATCGCCGCGCACATCCACCTTATACGGCACCAAACGCGCCAGATTCAGCGAAGCCCGGGTGCGATCCGCCCCTTCCAGAACGCTGATCTTCTCCGCCACCCCGACATTGATCGGCTGCTGACGCGACGCCAGGCCATTGCGCGTATCCAGGAAGTCCAGCACGATGCGCGCTGGCTCATTGATCGTGAAACTGCTCGGCGGCGCTCCAATCCGCTCCGACAACTTAAACCGTAACTGCAACCGGTTACCCGCCAAGGGGCTGATATCCACCGCCTGCAGGATCGGTTGCCGACCCGCGCCTGGCGGCGCCGCCCAGGCTCCATCGGCCCAACCCTCGACCAAAAACATGAACGCCAATCCCCAAACCCAGCTCAACGCTACCCATCCTTGCAGTAGCCTCCCCTCGACCAATCGTTGACCGCCGTGGCCCTGGCTCATGGATTTGCCTGTCATAATTTTTCCCCCTCAATCATTGGGTCAGCGACAGAAACGATTCCCGCTCCTGCCAACACCCGGGACGATCCGGAACGATTTCCTTCAGATCGACTCGCTGCTCGCTGATATTGATGATTTTGCCGTGATTAGCGCCCAGGTAATTATTTTTCTGTACCCGATGCACCACATTGTCGGGCGCCAGAATCAACGCCCACAATTCATCGGTGCCGCCCATTCGCACCGTCCCCATCATTTTAAGCGAACCCAGCGAATACTTCTCCAATTCCTCCCGAACCCGATTCGGGTCAGGCGCAATACACCCCGCCTCCGGCGCCGCAGTTGGCTGAACACCGCCAGTAATACCACCCGGAAACTCAACCGGTTCAGCAAACGGTGAAACCAGAAAGGGATCCTTCAAGCCTTGAGCCGTGTAGGCAAATGGCTGATAGGGTTCGATCTTCGGCGCAGGCTCCGGTTTGCGGATCGGCGTAGTGCGCTTGGTGGTCTCCACGAAATTCCGCAGATCGCTCATGTCTCGCTCAGCGCAACCCGCCAACAAGCTCAATACGCCCAACGCCGCGATGATCATCAGGCGATTTCCCGCTTTATCTTCCCCCTTCGCAAAAACGGAGCCGGAGGGGATTTGTTCACCTTGACCTCCCCCTTTTGCAAAAGGGGGGCCGAGGGGGATTTTGCCACAAGCCGGGAAATCCCCCCTAACCCCCCTTTGCCAAAGGGGGGAACCCCTTAAATACTCAGTCACTTCGGGAAATCGCCTTAAATACCTGTTCATTTCTTACCGGCTCCCCTTCTCGGCGGGCTGCTCGGCGGCGCGTCCGCTTCATCCATATAGCGATAAGTCTGCAAGGTTGCCTGGATATCCACCGGCTCCTGGTTATTCTTGGCGCCACCCTTACCCTTATTGCCTAACCCTGCCAGCGTCGCATTCTCCAGCGTCACAATGCGCGGCAACGCCGCCACCCCGCTCACAAACGCGCCAAACTGATGGTAAGTCCCCTTGGCCTTGATGGTAATCGGCTTGGCCGCGTAAAAATCCCGGGGCTGTTCCGCCTCCGGCTTGAAAAGCTCAAATTCCAGACCGTTTTGCTTACCCGTATTCGACACGTCATCCAGTAAATCCGGCATTTCGGTGCCGGTCGGCAACTGGCGCAACATCTCCCCCAGCTTCTCCTCCATCTCCGCCAACTGCGCCCGAAACGCCTCCAGGTTGGCCGCCACCCGTTGCTTCTCGGCGAACTCCTGCCGCAACTTTTTTTCTTCGTTCTGCACCGTCTCCAGTTGGATCAACTGATCACTGGTGAAAAAGTAATAACCAGCGCCCAGCACCGCGACGATGACCAGCGCCGCCAGCACCAGCCGGCCCGCCAACGGCCAATCGCCGGCTTCGCGAAGATCAATATCATTCAGGTTGATTTCGGACAAGTTCATGTCTTGCCTCCCATATCCTCCCGCTCCACATCCAGTTTAAGCGGAATATTCAACTCGAAAACCCGGGCCTGTACGTTGTTTACATCTTTCTGTTGAATAACCTGCAACACCGGCTCGCCGAACAACGAGGAACTCCTGATCAGCCGCATGAATTCGGAAATAATCAGATCATTGCGCGCCGTGCCAATCAGTGTGACCCGCTTGTCCGCGGTTTTGAACGACGTCAGAAAAATGTCCTCGGGCAACAAACGCACCAGTTCGTCCAACATCCGAACCATACCGGGACGGCTGGCTTGCAACTGCTGAATGACCTTAATGCGATCCACCAGGCGGGCCTTGGCTTTCTGCAATTCCGCCAGCTCCTCGGCGGCTTTCTTGAGTCGGGCGATCTCTCCGCGCAGGTATTCATTACGCTCCTGCTGAAATTCAATGCGGTTGGCGATCTCGGTGTGAACCAGGAACACGATCCCACAGGCGAGCAACGCCACCCCGACCAGCATGGCAATCAGGTCGCGCTGACGCTGGAGGCGACGCGCCTCGCGCCAAGGCAATAAGTTGATGCGCATCATCAGTCAAAACTCCTCAGGGCCAGTCCTCCCGCCACCGCCAGCAATGGCGCATCGCGCAACAGGGCGCTGCTGTTCACCCGCGCGGCGCTACCCATATTCTTGAAGGGATTGGCGACCATTGTAGTGATCCCCAGCACATCGGCCACCACCCGATCCAGCCCCATGACCATCGCCCCGCCTCCGATCAACACAATGTTATTTACAGTATAGCGGCCCGAAACATAGAGATCAGAGGAAAAAAAGAACTGCAGAGTATGGCCGATCTGTTCCGCCAACCCCTGCTTGAACGGTTCGAGAATGGCGTCGGCGAAATCTTCGGCGACTTGACCGGAGCGCTTGGCGCGCTCCGCCTGCTCCCGGGTCAGATCGTAAGCTTCCGCGATGCGCAGGGTGAGCTGGTCGCAACCAAACCCCTGCTCACGACTGAAAACGGTTTGACTGCCCTGTAAGACATACAAGGTGGAAACCACGCCGCCAATATCAATCAGCGCCGTCAATCCCTCGCGTCCCTTGCTCAGATTCACCCCGCCACTTTCTGCGTTGGCCTGGGAAAGACTGTCCGCGATCAGTCCAAAACTGTTCTCCAGGGCATACCCTTCTACATCAACCACTACCGGCGTCAGACCAGCTTCCTTCAGCGCAGCTTCGCGCGTGTCCACATTCTCCTTGCGGGTTGCCACCAGCACCACGTCCTGCATTTCGTTGCTGGCCTGCGAACGCCCCTTCACCTGGAAATCCAGATAGATTTCCTCAGTGGGATAGGGAATGTACTGGGACGCTTCAATGGAAATATTAACCTCGATGTCGCTTTCCTTGAATTCAATCGGCATCGGGATGGTGCGGGTGATGACGGCCGAGGTCGGCACTGCTACCGCGGCGCGGCGCGTTCGCACGCCAGCGTTGCGACAGGCTCGCTTAACGACCTCGCCCACTGCCTCCGGATCGACTGGATTACGATCCTCCAGCATACCCTCGCCAAGGGGTTCGATGGCATACGCATCAACCCGGAATCGCGCCCCGGAACGGCTCAACTCAACGACCTTGACCGCCGAGGGGCTGATATCGATACCCAATAGGGGTTCTTTACGCTTGAACAGAGCCAAGTTACCCTTCCTTCAACTGATCAGAGTGGACGAAGTTAAATCCGAGCCTGCTTTAGAATATAGCAAACACCCGGTGTCCAGTATCGAAAAATTGACCTTGAGATTGATGAGCCTGATCGCTTCGATACCGGCCAAAACTCAATAATCCTTTAAAAAACTGCTTAATTGCCACGCATGACTCAAGCAGTGACTCGTTATTTTGATAATTTGTATCTTTATTGTTATATTAATATCGATTTCCGATCCGCCATCCTACCCCTGGAGTCCGCTCATGGCCCATCGTCATCGTGACACCCAACGCGTAAAAACTCTGCTGGCCCAGGAATGCGCCCGGCTAATGGCCGATGAAGGCGTTCCGGACTTCAGAACCGCCAAGCGTAAGGCAGCGCTGCGACTGGCCATCACTAATAAGGCGTTGCTGCCGGATAATCGCGAAATTGAACAAGCCCTGATCGACCATCAACGCCTGTTTCATGCCGATCATCAGGCATCGTGCTTACGCGATCTACGCGAAGCAGCCCTGAACGCCATGCGTTTTCTGGCACCGTTCCGGCCGCGGTTGGTTGGTCCGGTCCTCAGCGGAACAGCGGGACCCAGCGCGGACATTCATTTGCATATATTCGCCGACGCTCCACAGGACATCGCCCGGTTTCTGATGGAGCATCACATCCCTTTCGAAACCGTCGATCGCCGGTTGAAGCTGAGTAACGGCGAGCTGGCTTGGCAGCCGACCTTTCGGTTCGACGCGGGCGATCATGGCTTTGAACTCATCGTCTTCACCCCACTGGCCGAGCGGGAAGCGCCGCGCAGCCCGGTCGATGGCCGGCCAATGCGCCGCGCCAACCTGAGCGAGGTCCAAAGCCTGCTGGCTGGCGAACCGAATTGAACCATCACGATTCGCCATCCTGCGCCCCTCTCCACCGGTAGGAGAGAGGCTGGGGGTGCAGGTCACGCAAAAACCTCTCAAACTCTCCCGGGGTTTTGCGGATGTGTATCGATGAAATGCTTGAGCACCAATTTCAACTGCAAAGCTTTCTCATCATGCCCGCGACGACGCTCCTCCTCGATATCATCCAGGATAATGCGCTTGATCATCGGAACACCTTCCGAGGTATGCACCAGATAGCTGCCCATTTCCAGTGCGGCGATTTCCGGCAAATGCTCGTGCTCAGCAATGGCCGTAATTTCTTCCTCGGTCAGGTCACTCAATTCCACACAGTCTTCATACGACAACATGATGCTCCCTCCTGAGTCGCTCGGTTTGATTTGGTTTGCAGAGTAAAGGTTAAACCCGGCAACCCGTCCAGACAAGCACAAATCGCAGGGTGTTTACATTAAAATTCGCATCCGCCGGCAAGGACCATGAAAATCCCATGAATCCCTTAATGGCAATCAGGGTTTATCCCTATTTACGAGCCGGAAAATTCCTGGCTATCTTAAAAAAATAAACCGGGGTTCGCCGCGAAGACGAGAGGAGCTTCACACCACCACAGGATCGAGGGCCAGTTTGCCACCGTCCGGCCAAAGCGCGTTTGCGCGTGCTTCATAACAATAAGCACACTCGATAATCCCATAACCCGCTCCCTCGTCTTCGCGGCGAATCCTTTTTCTGAACCCGGCCTGACCACATCAAGCGTGGTTTCCCCTCCCGAAAGCGGTATGATAGCGGGTGTAATCACTAACGCAGGCCGCTACCCCGTGCGGTCTGCTCCAACACTTTGACAAGCCCCATGAGCGCTGACTGTTCATCCCCGCTAAACGATCCCCCATCCCCCTGCGTAGGGGTCTGCGTGATCAGCCCCAAAACCCAATGGTGCGAAGGCTGCTACCGCACCCTGGATGAAATCGCCGGGTGGTGGGACTATGACCCTTATCAAAAGCGCGCCGTCATCGCCCAGTTGGACGACCGCCTGGCGCGCATCATGGATGGGTCATTTGATTGAATCGCCTGTTTCGCCTTCACCAAGAGGGTACTAATGCCGCTTCCCCCTGCTGTTCCCCGTCGTTTACTCCACCAACGCCTTGTCCAGTGCCACGGCTACCAGCGAGATGACGGCTGGTGGGATATTGAAGGGCAAATCGTCGACGCCAAGACCTATGCGTTTCCCAATGAGGATCGCGGCGGCGCTATCCAGGCTGGGGAACCCCTGCATGACATGTCGATTCGCCTGACAGTGGATCCCGAATTTGTCATTCAGGAGGTCATGGCTTGTACTGATGGTTCGCCGTTTGGACTGTGTCCGGCGATCACCGCCCGCTACCGCAAACTGATTGGGGTAAAAATCGGCGCCGGATGGTCGCTCAAACTCCGGGAGTTATTCGGCGGAGTGAATGGCTGCACGCATCTGACGGAACTTCTGGGGCCGGTGGCGACTACTTTTTTTCAAACGGTCTATGGCCAGCATTACGACCAGGAAGACGCCAAGCCGCCGGACGAACGGGAAACCCCGCCGGTGCTGAACACCTGCCACGCCCTGGCCAGCGATAGCCCAGTGGTGAAGAAACGCTGGCCACGGGCCTATACGGGGAGGGATCAAGAAGCCGATGCGCAACACCGGCCGCTGGTGGATGATTGTTTGACCTGATTGCGCGCGTTTTAGGCGCTCTAGGGTCGTTGCAACGCAGCTTCCACCGTATCGCGCGTTTCGTGCCCACACAGGATCTCGATCAGGGTCAGGGCAAAGTCCATAGATGCGCCGGGACCGCGCGAAGTAATGAACGTCCCGTCCCGCACCACCGCAGCGCTGCTTAATCGAATGCCAGCCTGATCGGCCTGGTCATCGAGAATGCCTGGGTAGGCGGTCGCCTCGCGATTTTTCAGCAGGCCGGCGCTGGCCAGCACTTTTGGCGCAGCGCAGATGGCGGCGACGTAGCGGCCCTGTT
>JAGRHQ010000143.1 GCA_020444905.1 Candidatus Competibacteraceae bacterium | reverse complement strand
CGGCAATTCCTGTCGCTGATGGAAAAACCCGATGTGGATCATATTGAGGGTCTATCGCCAGCGATTTCCATCGAGCAGAAATCCACCTCGCACAATCCCCGTTCCACCGTCGGCACGATCACCGAAATTTACGACTATCTGCGCCTGCTGTACGCACGGGCTGGAATTCCGCGTTGTCCCGATCACGGGATTGACCTGGACGCGCAAACCGTCAGCCAGATGGTCGATCAGATCTTGACCTTGCCCGAAGGTCAACGTCTGATGCTGCTGGCACCGGTGGTGAAAGAGCGCAAGGGCGAACATATCAAACTGCTGCAAGAATTACGCGCTCAAGGCTTCATTCGCGCCCGCATCGATGGCGAAGTTGTGGAACTGGACAGTCCACCGCCGCTAGATTTGCGCCGCAAGCATACTATCGAGGTTGTCGTCGACCGCCTCAAGGTGCGCAGCGACCTGGCCCAGCGTCTGGCGGAATCCTTCGAGACCACGCTGCGTCTGGGTGGCGGCGTAGCACGGGTAGCGTTCCTGGAGGAGCCGGAGCGAAGCGAACTGTTGTTTTCGTCCGGTTATGCCTGCCCACTATGCGGGTACAGCCTGAGCGAACTGGAACCTCGGCTCTTTTCTTTCAACAATCCGGTCGGCGCTTGCCCGGAGTGTGACGGTCTGGGAGTCAAATCGTTTTTCGATCCCGAACGGGTGGTCATGCATCCCCACCTGAGTTTGGCGGAGGGCGCGGTGTACGACTGGGGAAGGGAGAATCACTATCACTTTCACCTGATCGAAGGCTTGGCGCGACATTACGGTTTCGACCCGGAACAGTCTTTCCAGACCTTGCCGGCGCGCATCCGTCAACTCATTCTTTACGGCGGCGGCGAGGAAACCGCCACTCTGGACTACATTAATCACCAGGGAGAATCCTTCACCCGTCAGCAACCGTTTGCCGGGGTGCTGCCCGAGATGGAGCGCCGCTACCGGGAAACTGATTCCAGCATCCTGCGTGAAACGCTGGCGCGGTATATGAGCAGCCGCCCTTGCCCCTCCTGTCAAGGCGCGCGGCTGACCCGTTCCGCCCGGCATGTGTTCATCGCCGGACATGCTTTGCCCGATGTAGCAAGCTGGCCGATCGGCGTGACCCAGGATTTTTTTACGGAATTGCGCTTACCGGGTCGGCGCGGGGAAATCGCCGCCAAGGTTGTCAAGGAGATCAGCGAGCGGCTCAATTTCCTGGTTAATGTCGGGTTGGACTATCTGAGTCTGGAACGTAGCGCCGACACCCTGTCCGGCGGCGAGGCGCAACGGATTCGGCTGGCTTCGCAGATTGGCGCTGGATTGGTTGGGGTGCTGTACGTGCTGGATGAGCCGTCGATTGGGCTGCATCAACGCGATAACGCTCGCCTGTTGGCCAGCCTGCTGCGCTTGCGCGACCTGGGAAATACCGTGATCGTGGTGGAACACGATGAGGAAGCAATCCGCACCGCCGACCAGATCGTTGATATGGGACCGGGCGCGGGCGTTCACGGTGGCCGCGTCGTGGCGCAAGGAACGCCTGCTGACATCATGACCCATCCCGAGTCGCTGACCGGCGCTTATCTGAACGGTCAGCGACGCATTGCAATCCCAAAACAGCGCACCCCTTTCGACCTGAATCGGGTGTTGCGCATCATCGAAGCCCGCGGCAACAATCTAAAAAATCTGCATGTGGAGATTCCCATCGGGTTGCTGACCTGCGTCACTGGCGTATCCGGCTCCGGCAAATCAACGTTAATTAACGACACGTTGTACCGCTACGCCGCCCGCGATTTGAACAACGCCAACGAATCGCCTGCGCCCTGCCGCGATTTGCTCGGGTTGGAGCATCTGGACAAAGTGGTCAACATCGACCAGAGTCCGATTGGCCGCACCCCGCGCTCCAATCCAGCGACCTATACCGGCTTGTTCACCCCGATCCGTGAACTGTTTGCCGAGGTTCCCGAAGCGCGCGCGCGCGGCTATAAGCCCGGTCGCTTCAGCTTCAACGTCAAGGGGGGACGTTGCGAAGCCTGTGAGGGTGATGGGGTCATTCAGGTCGCGATGCATTTTCTCCCTGACCTGTATGTACCCTGCGATCAGTGCAAGGGCCAGCGCTATAACCGGGAAACGCTGGACATCCGCTACAAGGGCCGCAACATTCATGAAGTGCTGGACATGACGGTCGAGGAGGCGCTGGCGTTCTACCAGGCCGTGCCGGCAGTGGCGCGCAAGTTGAAAACGCTGGTCGAGGTGGGATTGAGTTACATCAAACTGGGCCAGAATGCGACCACGCTGTCCGGCGGCGAAGCGCAACGGGTTAAGCTGGCGCGCGAGCTGTCCAAGCGCGATACTGGCCAAACTTTGTACGTTCTGGACGAACCGACGACCGGTCTGCACTTCCACGACATTGAGCAATTATTGAAGGTGCTACATGAACTGCGGGATCGGGGAAATACTATCGTGGTGATTGAGCATAACCTGGACGTCATCAAAACCTCTGACTGGATCATTGATCTCGGCCCGGAAGGCGGCGGCGGCGGCGGGGAAGTCGTGGCGACAGGGACGCCAGAACAGGTGGCGGCCCATCCGGCGAGTCATACCGGGCGGTTTTTGGGGCTGGTGTTGGGGCCATCGATTGAAATTTAGAGGTGATAGAGGATCATCATTTGATGATGGACGATAAAAATTTCGAAAAATCCATATTAAGGCAGGGCCTGGATGGCGATGGAAACAAAAAAAACCGACCCAGTTGATATCATCGTTCCTGTTTACCGAGGGTTAACGGAAACTCGTCGCTGTCTGGAAAGCATCCTCGAACAGCCACAGCAACAACCGTATGAACTCATCGCTATTGACGATGCCAGCCCTGAACCTGAACTGACGACTTATCTGGATGAATTGGCGGCGAATCAACGTCTCACTCTGTTGCGCCATGCCGTCAACAAGGGCTTTGTGGCTGCGGCAAACTCCGGCTTGCGCTTACACCTAGAGCGCGATGTGGTGCTCCTCAACAGCGATACCGAAGTTCATGGCAACTGGCTCGACCGACTCGCCCAGTGCGCCTACGCTAACAAGCGTATTGGAACGGTCACGCCGTTCTCCAACAACGCCACCATTTGCAGCTATCCCTACTTCTGCAGAGACAACTTGCTACCGGAAGGCCTGACGCTGGCGGAACTCGATACCCTGTTTCGGCGCGCCAACGCCGGACGCTGGCTGGAAATCCCCACCGCTATCGGCTTTTGCATGTATATTCGCCGGACCTGTCTGGAGGAAACCGGCTATTTCGACGAGCAGCAGTTTGGATTCGGTTACGGTGAAGAAAACGATTTTTGCATGAGAGCAAGCCAAAAAGATTGGCGGCATCTCCTGTGCGCCGATACCTTTGTTTATCATGTCGGCGGCGTCAGTTTCAGCGACCGGGCCGCAAAATTGCAAGCAGACGCACAAACGACCCTGGCCACCCTGCATCCTGAGTATCCAACAATCATTCAGGACTTTATCCGCGAAGACCCTGTCAGGTCACTTCGCCTGGCGGTTGATCAGGAACGCGCGCGGTTCTCACCGGAACAGGCTTCACAGGTGGTTATGGAGCAACACCAGGTTTTTGCCGATCTGTGGGAAGAACATGCGCTGAAAACGTCTGCGCTGGAAAAGGGCCTCCGCGAAGCGGAAGGGTTTCTGAGCCAGGCATGGGGCGAATTACGAGAGCGGGATCAGGCCATTATCGACGCACAACACTATGTGCGTGAGCGGGAAGCGGATATTGCCAGCCTTGAGGAACGATGTCACGTATTGCAGGATGCCTTGAATCAGGCCCAGCAAAATATTCTCCTGCTCCAGCAACAGAACCAGCAACTGAATGAGCGACTTGAGCAAATCTATGCGTCCAGAAGCTGGCGCTACACGAAATTTCTTCGACGATCATGAGTGAAATAGCCCATCTTTTTACCAGCATTACCGCGAACTATCTGCCCAAAGCCCGCGTGCTGGCCCATTCCGCCAAACAACAGTCAACCCTTGTTCAGTTTCATGTATTGCTCTGTGACGATTACCCAGCGGATGCGGAGCGTGCGACAGAACCCTTTGATTCGATTATTGACGTCAAGGAACTGCCTATTCCTGACCTGGAACCCTGGTTGTTCGGTCATACCGTCGTGGAGATGTGTACAGCAGTTAAGGCAATGGGTTTCCTGGAAATCGCCCGTCGTTTTGCCGCGGAAAAAATTTTCTACTTCGACCCTGACATCGTTATCTTTTCGGGTTTACAAGGTTTGATTGATCGCCTGGATCAGCACAGTATCTTGCTCACCCCGCATCAGACTCTTCCGGAACAGTCGCTGGATGCCGTGATCGACAACGAAATCGGCAGCCTCAAGCACGGGGTGTTCAATCTCGGATTCCTGGGGGTGCGCACCAGCGAACAGGGACGGCAATTTCTGAACTGGTGGGCCGAGCGGTTACAGCATTTCTGCCATGATGATATTGCTGGCGGCTTGTTCACGGACCAGCGCTGGATCGACCTGGCGCCAGCCTTTTTCTCGGACATCGGCATTTTGCGGGAACCGGGCTACAACGTCGCCACCTGGAACCTGACCCATCGCCACGCTGCCGGATCGCTGGAACGCGGGATTACTATTAATGGCGAGCCGTTGCGCTTCTATCATTTTTCCGGTTTCGATGGCGGCGCTCAGGAAATCATGCTGAAAAAATATGCAGCACGGGATTCCGTACTGTTCGATCTGCGCCGCTGGTATATCGCCGAATGCCAGCGTCTCGGGCAGGAGCAATTGGGTAGCCGCCCCTGTCGTTACCATGCCTTCGATAATGGCGAGCCGATCACCCGGGCGCAGCGGATTCTTTATCGCGCTCGCCTGGATTTACGGCGCGCGTTTCCGCATCCTTTTCAGACCGCGGGCGATTCCTACTCTCAATGGTTCCGGCTGAATGTTGCTAACAGGGATAACCAGGATGAGACCACGGATGAGGACGCGCTAATCCGTGCCCAGTTGTTCGATGCCCGGCGGGAACTGGACCTGATCAAACGCTCGCGAAGCTGGCGGTTGGCGCGCGCCATTGCTCGGGTATTCAATGCCTTTCGCTGACGGCAACGCCCGATGACGGTACATATCCAGACACTACCCGGCCCCCGGATTGTTTGCATTCCTGTCACTGCCGATGAAATTGATTTTTTATCAGTCACTTGTCCGTCAGTTTTGCAGAATACGGCAACTAAAACCGAAATTGTGTTGCTGGCTGTGGGCTTTGATCCGGCGCTTTTACCACCTTTATTGCCTGCCCCTGCATCTGCCAGAATCAAAATCGCGTGTGCGACCGGGAGCAGCGATCCCTGGCAAGCAGTGTTACGGGAACTTCCGCCCAACTATGCCGAACACGACCTGCTGCTATTGCGACCAGGCATTGAAGTACCCTGGGAATGGGATACCCGGTTGGCGCTGGCGGCCTATCGACAACCGGGAATCGCCGTAACGGTTCCGATGTGCAACAGTTCGTCCTTCCTGGCGCTGCTGGAATCTGGCGCAATCGAGCGGCTGGACCTGGAGCGAATTGACCGGCTGTTGTTGGCCCATAGTCCCCGGCGCGATCCTGAAATTCCCATTCTGTTCAGTGGCTGCGCCTATTTGCGGCGGGCGGCGCTGCGTGCGCTTGAATCCCGATTAATCAGTCAATCCGCAGCAAGCCTTCATCTCCCCCCTTTGGAAAAGGGAGGTCGGGGGGGATTTCGCCAATATTATCAGTGGTTACCTGCCGCCTTCCGGGAACAGGGCTGGAGTGTGGTGAGTTGCGATCATATTTACGTGCAGGATCACGCGCCCGAACGTCGTCAACAAGAGATGGCGGATATCGAGAATTTGGAAGAGGTTCGCCTGATCGGCCGGGCGCATCCATTGACCGGTTTGCGCGTGGCCATACGCGAACTGCTCAAGCAAGCGGTAACCTCTGCCCCAAAGATCAGACCTCCCGTGCAATTGCACATCACCCATAGTTGGGGTGGTGGACTGGATTACTGGGTGGGGCAATATTGTGGAACGGATAAGGTTCGGGACAATCTGGTGCTGCGTTCAATCGGCACCTGGGGCGCGTTTGGTCAACGCATCGCGTTGTATCGCTCAGCGGTTATGGATCAACCCTTGCGCTACTGGGATCTCGATTATCCGATCCGCGCTACCGCATTAGCCCACTTGCAATACCGGGCTATTCTGCGTGAAGTCATCGCCGATTTCGGGGTAGAAGCGCTGCTGATTTCCTCATTGATCGGCCATGCGCTGGATGCGCTGACTACGGGGCTACCCACAGTCATCGTTGCTCACGACTACTATCCCTTTTGTCCAGCGATTGTGATCCGGTTTAACGAGGTTTGCAGCCACTGTGAATTAGAGCGGCTGGAGCGCTGTTTCGTTGAAAATGAACAGAACCGTTTTTTTCGCAATGTCAGCGCGACGGAATGGCTGAGTCTGCGTCGGCGCTTTGCGCAACTGGCGGTGACTGAAACCGTGCGATTCGCTGTACCCTCGCCAGCAGTAGCCCGTCACTGGCAAACCCTGGTTTCCGAATTGCGGGACTCGTCGTTTACCGTGATTCCACACGGTCTCGACTTTGCGCCGGCCCGATTGCCTGCGCCGGTGGCGGGCGAACGGTTGCGGGTGGTGATCCTAGGCAGTCTGGCCCCGCAAAAGGGTCTTGTCCTGCTGGAGCAGCTATGGCCCTTGATCGCCGACCGGATTGATCTGTACCTGGTAGGTTGCGACGGCGGCGGTGAAACTGTCCAGGGTCAACCGGGCATGACGGTGATTCCGCGTTACCATCATGCCGAATTGCCTGATTTACTGGCGAGCATTCAGCCAGAAGTCGGCTTGCTGCTATCGATTTGGCCGGAGACCTTCAGCTATACCCTGAGTGAGTTGTGGCTGTTCGGTATTCCAGTGGTGGTGACCGATCTGGGGAGTTTCGGCGACCGGATTCAGCCGGGCGTCAATGGCTTTGTTTGCCCGCCTCGCGCGGACGCGGTTGCTGAACGCTTGCTGGCGATAGCCGCTGATCGCGCCTGCCTGACGCCGATTCGGGAATGGCTAGCTGACTTTCGGCATCGCTCGGTGGCGGAGATGGTGGCGGACTACCATGCGTTACTCCCCCTGCCAGTTATCAGCGCTGCGCGTTATTTCCCCGGGTCAACCGCTCGATCCGATCAGCCGGCGATGGAGGATGTTCCCCGCGCGCTGCATATCGATGTCCGGGCACCGTTCGGCCAAGTCTTGCAGGAGTTCGGTCAGTACGTCGGCCAGAAACTGGTGACCACGCCTCGACTGCGGTCTTGGCAAAAACGCGGACTGGCGGCGCTGCTGCGTCTGGGCTTGCGCGGGGCTACAGTAGTGACTCGAATACGAAGCAGAAGTTGAATTATATCCCCTTTGCTTTTTCAGGTTATGATGGCTAGAATCAAGTTGAATAGTGTAGCTTGTTCAAAATTATGGTGGCATACATCAAGAACAATACACTGTTAAATTTAGCCATTTTTTAATGTATATCTTCTACTTGTAAGGGGATAATCATGTCTTATGTGTCACTAACCAAAATCGCTGTTTTGACCCTGTTTGTGGCATGTTCGGCGATGGCTGAAAATTCACCAAATGTGAGTTTTCAACCTGCCGAGAGCAAGGGAACAAGTGTGACATGGACACAGGACAACCCCGGACGTTGGCGACTTATTGGAAACCTGGTTGATAGCAACAACAGATTGGCGTGTGGTTTGGCTCTGGCTAGCGGCAAATGCATGTTCACCTGCGGTCCGGGTTCGCCTCGGTGCGAGGGAGGAACGCATACCATGTCGTTTGGCTCATTTGATCTGAGAGATTTGCCTACAGAACCGGATGGGACTATCATCCTGCAAACCTTTGTTGCTGGGAACATACCGGGTCGCCAAGTGATTGACCCATCAGGCAGCAGCAGTGGGCAGGCGCGATGGACTGCAGTTACTGAAGTGTGCTGTACTAGAAGCTCCTTGAACTTTACAATCACTATTGATGGTGTAACTAAAACATCCGTAGGTCCACAATGTGGTAGTAATACTCAATCAACTATTGAGTTAGCCGCTACCACTTCCGTCGGCACAAAAAAATATACGGCCTCATCGGCATGTTCCAGTGGTAATGATGAACCAATATCCTTCAGTGGCACTGTAGCTTTTTCTCCGAACAGCTGTTATTTGGCAATCAATACATTCTCAGGAAACCAAGAGGTTATAAATTGGGAGGAAGTTTCTTGCAACTCTTCAGCCAATTTGGTCATCTTGCCTCAAGTCGACGATGCAACACCAATGAATACCTTGCCTCAAAATCAGTCAAATAGCGTGGAACCATCTGAAGAGTATAAAAAACATAAAAATTCTCCTTAATACTCATTTCAGTATCCTTTCTTCTCTCTTGCCCTTTATGGAGCAAGAGAGAAGGCCTGTAATGAGCTCGAGAGTCACAAGTTCTCATGCAGCATGGGTTTGAATAACATATAACTTTTTGAAGAATAATTGGTTTTTTTCTCCTGTGGAAATAACTTGTCGAATAGGCGAATTTGAACAACTTCAACAAGTTATTGAGAACTTATGACTCACGAGTAATGAGGAACTGTTCTCTGGATAACCAAATGGTAGGAAATCACGGTACAGCCAAATCAACTAAAGCATGGCGGGCCGCTGCAAACCCAAAATGCTTCTCCATCACCATCAGGCCCTTGTTAGACAATATCTCCCATAAGGCCGGGTCACGATAGAGACGCAATATCTGCTGGGCAAACTCCCAGGGTTCATCAGCTATCAGAACGGATTCGCCATTTTCCAGAAACATCCCTTCCACCGCTGGCGTCGTCGCCACTACCGGCAGACCGTAAGCCAGACTTTGGTTGATCTTGCCCTTGACGCCAGCCCCATAGCGCAACGGGGCCACCGATAAACGGCAGCCGTCGAAAAAAGCCGTCACGTCAGGAACATAGCCCAGGATGCGCACATGCTCCGAAGCCAAGGCTACGATCTGAGCGGGCGGATCCGCTCCGATCACCGAGAAACAGATTTCCGGTTCCTGCTCCAGAACCAAGGGGAAGATTTCCCGGCAGAACCAGAGCACCGCGTCGGTATTCGGCGGATGGGCGAAAGCGCCGATGAAAAAAAGGTCGCGCCGCTCCGCAAAGGGCTTTCGGCTGCCGTAGACGCGATGAATATTCGAGACCACCCGCACGTCCGCCCCCGGCGCTTCCCGGATCAACAGATCGCGTTCCACGGTACTGACCACTAGCGTCGTATCGGCTTGAGCAATCAATTCCAATTCCTGGCGCTTGCGCCCTTCCGCGACAATGCGGGCGGTTCGGGTTCCAGTCAGTTCGGCAAGACGCATTTCACGCAGGAAGTGTAAGTCCACGGTGTCATAGACGATGCGGGCGTTTCGACAATAGCGCCGGGCAGACGCCATCACCTGCGCCGCTGCATCGGCGCGGCTCAGAATCACCAGTTGGTAGTCGTCGCCGTGCGTGCGCAAGTGCTGGTCGATAGACGTGATATAGGGGCGGTAAAGCACCTCGACCCCCTGCTTCTGCAGATCGGCGACGTAGGGTTCAGGCGCTTCCAGGTTAGCGGCGGCAAAGGTGACCTTGAATCCCAACTCCTGCAAAATGGTAAACAGGTTGAGCATCCG